>DAIUKO010000139.1:0-6419 GCA_036848175.1 Vicinamibacterales bacterium
CGCTCGAGGCGCTGTCGAAGAGCAACGTGCCGTTCGTGCCGAACACCCTGGTCATGGGCGGCGAAGGAAACGGGACGCTCGGCGGCGTGTTGGCGCTCCTGATGCGGCAGATCGACGCGGGACTCGCACCCAAGATTCCTCCGCCGAGACCTTAGCACTGGCGTCGATCCGCCTTCGAGGATCTACAATGAACGCCCTGCCAGCTCGATCAACAGAGAAGGAGGCCGTATGGCGAAGTTTCTGATTCAGGTCGGCTATACGCCACAGGCGTGGGCCGCGCTCATCAAGAACCCACAGGATCGCACGCAGGTCCTCAAGCCGGTCCTCGAGAAGCTCGGTGGCAGCATCGGGAATGTGTACTTCGCGTTCGGCGACTACGACGTCGTCGGCATCCTCGACCTGCCGCAGAACACCGACGCCGCCGCGTTCGCAATCGCGGCCAGCGCCGGCGGCGCGATTCGATCGATCAAGACGACGCCGTTGATGACGATTGAAGAAGGCATCAGCGCGATGAAGAAGGCGGCGCAAGCCGGGTACGTGGCGCCTGGAGCCCCGGCCGGCGTTTAAACAGATCACTCTCCACCACAGAGGACACGGAGGACACTGAGAATAAAGGTCAAAACCTGTTCAACAGGGTTTTCCTCCGTGTCCTCAGCGTCCACCGTGGTGGAGCGCTTGCACCCTACGGCTGCCTCGTAATCTCGATAAAGCAGATCTTGTTCGAGGTCGCGCCAGGCGCGTTGCGAATCGTGAGCCGGCCGTCGGTGACGGTGACGGTCCTGGTCGCATCGAGCCACCGGTCCGCGCTCGTCGTCACACCGCTGATCACGAGGACACCCTCGGCCGAGATTCTGAACGTGCTGCCGAAGAACGACGGATCGCCGGCGACGATGCGGACCGCGTAGGTCGCGTTCGGCACCGCGATCTCCCACGACGCGTCCGGGTTGCCGGGGCGCTGCATGTACGCGAGCGTGTCGTAGCGTTGGTCCGGCGAATTCGCCGCGTTGCGATCGCGCATCTGCGCGGTGTTGTCCGCGTTCCACCCGTAGCTCTGGCCGTTGCCGCGAGCGGCGAACACGCGGCCGCCGTCGGGCAGGTATCCCACTGGCACCGGCGCGGACGCCGTCTGGAAATTGATCCTGATCACCGAGGACGGCAGCGGCGCGAAGAGCCGCGACGACGGAACCACGGCTTTCGCGACCGACGGACCGCTCCACAACAGCCGCGCCGTCGCGCTGCCGGTGTTCTCGTAGTAGTCCATCTGGATGTCGTAGCGCTGTCCCGCCGTCAAGGCGATCGTCCCGCTGTTCTCGGTGGTCCCGTGGTTCGTCCAGTTGTTGATGATCCGCTGACCGTTCACCCACAGCCGGACACCGTCGTCGCTCTGCGTGTAGAACGTGAAGGTGCCGGTGGACGGCGCCTCGACCCGGCCGATCCAGCGCGCGCTGAACGTATCGACACCGATCGCTGGATCCGGCGAACCTGTGCCCCACGTGAAGTTCACCGTCGGATCGACGCGCGCGACGATCGTCCCGGTGAAGTCGATGTTGTTGAAGTACGTCGCCGACAGACCGGTGCCCGTGCCACCGCCGCCACCGGTCGTGACCGTCAACACCGCTTCGTTGCTGAGGACGCTGCCGAAGCTGTTGGTCACCATCGCGCGGAATCGCGCGCCGTTGTCGCCGGCGGCAGCCGATGCAATCGTGTAGTCCGGCGCGGTCGCGCCGGCGATGTTCGCGCCGTTGCGCTGCCACTGATACTGCAAGGGCGCCGTCCCCGACGCGCGGACTCTGAACGTCACCGAGGTTCCGGCGGCGACCGTCTGACTGGCGGGCTGGGTGGTGACAGCAGGCGCCGTCGGGTTGAAGTCGACGCGAAACACCGCGCCGCTGCCGCGCGCCAGGTAGTACAGACTCCCGCCGTCCGACACTTTCAAATCGACCGGCGAGGCAATGCCGGTCGCGAAATCGGTCACGGTGTTGTTCGAGGTTTCCAGCTTCTTGATCCAGCCGCCGCAGAAGTCGGCGAAGAAGTAATCCTGGACGTAGTCGGTGGGAAACTGCGTCGTCATCGGGACGTAGAACGCGCCGCCGGTGATGGCGCAGGCGCCCGTCGAGTGATCGTAGGCGTAGCGCGGCGGATTGAACCGCGGGTCGTTGGTCGGCCCCTCGGTCGTCGGCCATCCGTAGTTCGCGCCGGCGACGCCATCGTCGATTTCCTCCCACGCGCTCTGCCCGACGTCGTTGATGAACATCATCGAGCTCGCCGGCTTGAAGGCGAACGTGAACGGATTGCGAAGACCCATCGCCCAGATCGCGCGATTCTTTCCGGCGGTCGCGCCGACCAACGGGTTATCGGTCGGAATCGTGCCGTCGGCGTTGAGGCGCAGCATCTTGCCGAGCACGGTGTTCAGCGACTGCGCGTTGGCGCCGTCGGCGTTCTCGCCGACGGCTGCGTACAGCTTGCCGTCCGGCCCGAAGTTGAGCGCACCGCCGTTGTGATTGGTGGCGGTGCTCAGGTTGTCGAGCTCGAAGATCACGACCTCGCTGCCGGCGACCGCGACGTCGCCGTTCGCGGTGAACCGGCTGATGCGGTTGTGCACCGGAGCGGTCGGCACGGTGTAGTAGACGTAGACGAAATGATTGCTCGCGAAATTCGGATCGAAGGCGACGCCGAGCAGTCCGCGCTCGCCCGCCGAATCGACCGAGAGCGTGACGAACGGCGCCGTCAGCAGCGCGCCGTTCTTGATCACGCGAAGCTTGCCGGCCTGCTCGCAGACGAACAGACGGCCGTCGGGCGCGAACTGCATCGCGGTCGGAGCCGACAGACCGCTTGCGACCTGCGTTTCACGGAAACCGGAAGGCACGATCGTCGCGGCGGCGATCGGCGCCGCGGCCCACGTCAACAGCACCAGCGAACAGATCAGCTGTGAGTAGTGTGCGAATGGTCGAGTGTGCATTCCCGCGCCGGAAGGAAACTTCGTACCGCTCGAAATGTCGGGCGTTGGTGCTTCGCAGGGAAAGGCAGAGTATCCTAGCCGCCGATGATGAGCATTCTGATCGCATTAATAGCACTGACTATCGCCAGCACAGCGGCGGACGCGCCGGATGTGGAGGCGTGGTCGCGCTTCCGCGGTCCGAACGGATCCGGCGTGTCGACCAGCACGCGGCTGCCGACGGAGTTCGGTCCCGAGAAGAACGTCATCTGGAAGGCCGCCCTGCCCTTCGGCCACTCGTCGCCGGCGCTGACGCGCGACCGCATTTTTCTGACGGCGGCGCGCGGCGATCGCCTCGTCACGATCTGCCTCGATCGGCACACCGGAAAAACTCTCTGGGAACGCGAAGCGCCGCGTTCGCGCGTCGAGAAGCTCGACAACCGCAACGGCCCGGCGGGTCCGACGCCGGCGACCGACGGCATCAACGTCTATGTATTTTTTGCCGACTACGGATTGCTTTCCTACGACATGGACGGCCGCGAGCGATGGCGGGTGCCGCTCGGCCCCTTCAACAATCTCTACGGAATGGGCGCATCGCCGGTGCTCGTCGGCGACCTCGTCGTGCTCGCCTGCGATCAGAACACCGACTCGTTCATCATCGCCCTCGGGCAGCGCGACGGCCGCGTCCGCTGGAAGACGCCGAGGCCAGAAGCGCACAGCGGTCACTCGACGCCGATTCTCTACACGCCTCCGGGGGCGCCGACGCAGATCATCGTGCCTGGCTCGTTTCTCCTGACCGCCTACTCGGTCAACAACGGCGAGAAGCTGTGGTGGGTCGGCGGTCTGTCGTTCGAGCTGAAGTCGACGCCGGTGGTCAGCGGCGACACGCTCTACATCAACGGATTCGGAACGCCGCAGAACCAGCCGGGCGCGCATCCGGCGATCGAGCCGTTCGCCGACATCGCGAAGCAGTACGGCGACGCCTCGGGCAAGGTGATGCTCGCGAAGCTCCCGAACCCGAACGCGCGATCGTGGATCGATCTGGACGCGAACGGGGAGATCACGTCAGGCGAATGGGACTACTACAAGGCGGCGATGGCGAGCGACAACGGCATGCTGGCGATTCGCCTCGGCGGCCGCGGCGACATGACGGCGACCAACGTGCGCTGGAGGTATCACAAGTCGGTGCCGCAGCTCCCGTCGCCGCTCGTCTATCACAACGTCCTCTACATGGTGAACGACGGCGGCATCGTCACGGCGCTGAATCCGGACAGCGGCGGCGAGATGGGTCAGGGGCGATTGAAGGGCGCGATCGATCACTACTATGCGTCGCCGGTCGCCGCCGACGACAAGATCTTCATGCTCAGCGAAACCGGCAAGGTCGTGGTCCTGCCGACGGGCGGCAGCCTCGAGCCGGTTGCCGTCAACGATCTGGGCGACGATATCTACGCCACGCCGGCGATCTCCGACGGCAGGATCTACATCCGAACTCGAAGCTGGTTGTACTGCTTCGGGCTCGGTCGTTAAACACTGAGGACACGAAGGCCACAAAGAACACAGAGAAAGAGAAATTCTTCTCTGTGCCCTTTGTGCCCTCTGTGCCCTTTGTGCCGTTTGTGCCCCTACATAGAATGCGGCCGGCGGCGATCATCATGCGGATGATGGCCGGGGCGGCGTTTCCGATTCAACGGCACACCATTCAAGTCCAGCGGCAGCGTCTGGAACAGCTGCGGCACGATGCGCGCGCGCGTCGCGGCCTCGAATCCCGCGGCGACGCTGATCAGCGCCGGCTCGCTGAACGCCGGCCCGATGAAGCTGATGCCGAGCGGCAGGCCGAACATCTCACCCATCGGCACGTTGACGATCGGGTAACCGACAATCGCCGCCAGGCCCGAGGTCGCGAATTCGAAGTGGTCGCCGTTGATGACGTCGGTCGTCCAGGCGGCGGTTCCGGTCGGTGTCGCAATGGCCTGGAGGCCGAACATCGTGACCGCCTTGTCGATGCCGTTCTTGCCGCCGGCGTCCTGATCGATATTCAGCGCCTGATTGTAGGTAAGGCCGCCGAAAACAGGCTGGGGGTCGTTGGGCCCGGTCTCGAGCGCGGCCGCGAGCTCGAAGATCTCCTGGGCGAAGAACGGCATTTCCACCGCAGCGTTGTCGTTGTCGAACTCGATGAGATCGGTGAGCTTCGCGCCGGCCATCGGCACGCCGACGCGCGTCGCAAAGTAGTCGCGGAGATCGGTCACGAAGTCGAAGAGCAACACCAGGAACTCCCCGTCCCCTGGCGGGAAGGTAAAGCGTGCGGCGTCGAGATCGACGATGGTCGCGCCCGCTTTCCGCATCGCGGCGATCGCGTCGTCGAAGACATCGCCGACGACGGTACTGACGCCGTCGACGCCCTGACGCGTGACGCCGATCGTCGCGCGCCGCAATCCATTGGGATCGACGAACTGCGTGTAGTCGCGCGGCAGCGTCGGCCTCGTCTTCAGGCCGCGCAGACCGAGCGGCACGCCGCCGGTGGCGGGATCGCGGCCGTCGAACGTCTGACTCGCGATCACGGTCAACACGGCGGCCGCATCAGCGACGGTGCGCGCGTGCGGGCCAATCGTGTCCTGGGTGTGCGAGATCGGCACGACGCCGGCGCGGCTCGTCACGCCGACGGTCGGCTTGATGCCGACCACGCCATTCATGTGCGCGGGACAGACGATGCTGCCATCGGTTTCGGTGGCGAGGGCGGCCGCACACAGATTCGCTGACGCCGCGGCGCCCGATCCGGAGCTCGATCCGCACGGATTGCGATCGATCGCGTACGGGTTGTTGCACTGGCCGCCGCGGCCGCTCCATCCGCTCGACGAGTTGAACGATCGAAAGTTCGCCCACTCGCTCAGGTTTGCCTTGCCAAGGATGACGGCTCCGCCCGCGCGCAGCTTGGCGGCGACGGTCGAATCGCGCACCGCCGGCTGCCCGGCGAGCGCAAACGATCCGGCCGTCGTCTGCATCTTGTCGCCGGTGTCGATGTTGTCTTTCAGCAGCACCGGAATGCCGTGCAGCGGCCCGAGCACCCGTCCGCGCCGCCGGTTCGCGTCGGCCATCTGCGCCAGCGCGAGCGCGTCGGGATTGAGCTCGATCACCGAGTTGAGGTGAGGTCCCCGTTCGTCGATCGCCTCAATGCGGCGCAGATAGAAATTCGTCAGCTCCACTGCCGACGTGCGGCGATTCGCCATCGCCGCCTGCAACTGCGCGATCGTCGCCTCGTTGAAATCATCTGGACCGCGATCGACGCGATCGGATGTGGACTGCGCGGCGGCCGGCGCACCGGCCAACGACGCGCCGGCGCCGGCCGCAGCGCCTGCCCGCAGAAAGTCCCTGCGACTCCATTCGCGGCTCTCAGCCTTCATCACACACCTCCTCGTTGCTACGGCGTGATCTCGGGGTCTGACCGGGGTCAGACCACGGTCAGACCTGGGTCAGACTCGGGTCAGAC
>DAIUKO010000139.1:6519-18052 GCA_036848175.1 Vicinamibacterales bacterium
GGTCAGACCTGAGTCAGACCGCGGGGCATCGGCCTATCGGAAGCGCCGCGCAGGATACAACCGCCGCATTGATGCAACAACGAAAAAGTCCATGAGTGGCCGTAACGACCGGATGTGGCGGGAATTATGGGGCGACGCGAAGCAGCTACCCGCGGCGACCCGCTCCGGCCGGCCCTCGAGCGTCACCTGTCAGTGCTGAGACGTGCTCCTTCGACTCATCTTCAATCCGCCGCCGAACGGATCGGTGCCGATCTTGTAGCGCGACGCGACCGTCATCGTTTTCAGATCGATGACGACGATGTCACCCATCCCGGATTCCATGACGTACAACTTCGTGCTGTCGGGCGAGAACAGCGGGAAGCCCGGTCCGCGGCCGATCTTCACGGTCGCGCGAATCTCCTTGGTCGCACCGTCGATGATCGCCACGTCCTCGGACGTGCTGTGGGTCGACGCGGCGTACTTGCCGTCAGGCGAGACCGCCATGCGGCCGGCGCCCTTGCCCCCGGTCTGAATCACTTTGATCACATCGTCGCTCTTCGAGTCGGCCACGGTCACCGATCCGTCGCCGTCTTCGTGAAACCAGACCTCGCCGTTCGGCGCGAACGCGACGCCGACCGGACCGCCGGCAACCGGAATGATCTTCACGATCCGATCGGTCTTTGTATCGATGACGACGACGCGATTGTCGTTGCGGTGCGGGTAGTACAGCTTGTCGGTCTTTGGTTGAATCGCGAGGTAGTGGCCGCCCTGCAGCACCACGTCGATCTTCTTGATCACCTTGTTCGCTTTGACGTCATAGACCGTGACGCCAGGGATGTCGGCGTTCTCGGTGCCGATGTACAGCTTGGTGTTGTCGTTGTTCAGCGCCATGCCGTGCGGCGACGCCGACGTGTTCGGCGGGCCGGGAGGACCACCGTTGCGTCCCGGCCGCTGCTGAGGCGATCGCTTGAAGTGCTCGGTCTCGATCCGTCCTTTCTCCTTGAACGTCCGTCCGTCGAGGATCTCGACGAACGCCGCCATCGGGATCGACGCGAAGATCGTCGAGCCGTCGGACGTGATCGCCGCTTCGTGCGGCTGATCGGGCGCGACAAACTCGTGCAGCACCTGTCCCGTCGCCGGATCGACTTCGTAGACGGTGTGGTTCGAGTGGCTCAGCGCGATGATGGTGTGATCCTGGGCGAAGGCGGCGCCGCCCCAGCCGAGACAGCCCAGACACAAGAGCACGACGGCGAGCAGCCGGATCATGCGACCTCCGGCGCCAATTCTACGCGCGGGCGGCGCGAGGCGATTACGTCTCTTTGCTCGATTCCTTGGCGATGAACGCTTCGATGGCCGCTTCGTTCATCTTCGTGAAGGAGATGCCGGCGCGATACCTGAGCTTCCGCCCCTGCGAGTGCGGCTCGAGCCAGGCCCACACGATGCGTCCCTCGCAGGGGATCCCGCTCTTGCCGGATCCAATTGTCACCGTGACCAGATGATTCACCTCGGGTTGCTTCGGGCAGAGAAGCTGCACGCCGCCGACCGACAGATCGGCCAGCTCGCCGACGTCGCTGTCGATGCGGACCTCGACCGTCTTCGGAAATCTGTAGCGCACCGCCCGCCGAACCGCCGCCTGGTCCGACGGCGGTGCCGTGCTGTCGAGCATCGCGGTGAGCTCGACATCTTTGTACTGCGCGCCCTTCTTCTTGCCGGCCACCTTGAGCTGCAGCATGCGCAGCGCCTTGGCCGCTTCGTCGCGCTGGCGCATCGCTTCCGCCGCGCGCGACTCGGCATCCTGCCATGCGAGCTCCATGCGGGTCCGATCGGCCTCGATCGCTTCGAATCGCGCGTCGCTCGTGATTGGCTCTTCGTCGTGCGAGATCTCGACCACGGCCGCCTTGGCCATTTCGTCCCGCGCACGCTCCGCTTCGTCGGCGCGCGCCTGCGCCGCCTGCACCGCCTGCTCCAGGCGCGCACGCTCGGCGTGGGCGGCGGCCAGCTGCGCGTCGAATTCGCTGCGGGCCGCGCCGCCTGCGTGCCGCGCCGCTTCGATCTCCTGCGACAGCGCCGCGATTCTCTGCGCCGTTTCCTCGGCGCGCGCCTGCGCCTCGTTGCCACGCGCCGCGGCCTCGTGGGCACGCGCCTCGGCGGCGCTGACGCGCGCGTCGGCAGAAGCGGCGCGCGCTTCGGCATCCGCCGCGCGCGCTTCGGCATCCTTCGATGCCCGCACCAGCCGCGCCCGCTCGGACTCGCTGGCAAACAGCTTGGTGTCCATCGCTGACTGCGCGGCGGCGGCTTCATCACGGATCGCGGTGAGCTCTTCTCGCGCGGCGGCGGCCTCATGGCGCGCCGCGTCGAGCGCCGCCGTCATCGGCGCGCGCTCGCGCGAGAGCTCGTCGACGCGCGCCTGTGCCTCCTGTGCGGCCTGCTGCAGTCGACCGCGCTCCGCTTCGCTCTCGTTCAGCCGCGATTCGAGCTCGCCGTGCAGGGTCAGCGCCGACTGTCGTGCCGCTTCGAGCTCCGCCACCGCGGCGTCGCGTTCGCTCGTCGCGGCGTCGCGTTGGGTCGTCGCCGTGTCGCGTTCGCTCGTCGCCGTGTCGCGTGCCGCCGTCGCGGCGTTGCGGTGGCGGACCGCTTCTTCGGCGCGCGCTTCGGCTTCCTTCGACGCGCGCACCAACCGCGCGCGCTCCGACTCGCTGGCAAACAGCTTCGCATCGAGATCGGCGTACGCCTCGGCCGCCTGCTGCGCCCGTTCGAGCTCCGCCGCAAGCGCGTCGCGCGCGCGGGCCGCCTCCTCGGCGCGCGCCTGTGCCTCCCTCGACATCTGCTCGAACATCGCGCGCTCGGTCTCGCTCGCGTCGAGGCGCGTGTCGAAGTCCGCCTGCGCCGACACCGCGGCGCGCCGCGCCGCCTCCAGCTCGTCGATGACGGCGTCGCGCGCGCGAATCGCCTCGTCGGCGCGTACTTCGGCTTCTTTGATCGCGCGGGCGCGCTTGGCGTCGATCGTCTCCAGTCTCGCGTCGACGGCGGCCTGCATCCCCTGAACCGCCTGCCGCGCCGCCGCCAGTTCTTCGGCCAGCGCGTCGCGTTCGTCGATGATCTGCTGAAGGCGCTCGTCGGCTTCCTGACGCGCGCCCGACGCCTGCGCGGCCGCGCGAGCCGATTCGCGCGCCGCCGCCAGCTCACGCTGAACGCCGGCCAGCAAGTCGGACAAATGACGATGCGCTTCCTGCTGCTGCGCGAGCTCGGCTTCGAGCGTGGTGCGCTTCGCGCCCTCGTCGCGCGCCTCCCGCTGCGCCTCCTCGAGGGTGCGCCGCAGGCCCGCCGCCGCGTCCTGCTCCGCGGTCAGCGCGGTGCGCGCATGTTCGAGCTCGCGGGTGCGCCCGGATTCGGCGGTCCGCGCCGAATCGTGCGCCGATCGCAATTCCTCGATCTGCTGGCGCAGCCGCGCGGCGCCTTCGCTCTCCGCCTTGAGCGCCTTCTGGACCTGTTCGACCTCGAGGCGCAACGCGCGGTTCGCCGAGCGTTCCGCGTCCAGCGAGAACTCCGCCTCGACGCCGGTCGCCGCGCGCTCGTGCGCGTCGACCTGTGCGGCCAGCGACGCGCGTGTGGCGGCGGCTTCCGCTTCGGCCGTGGCGACGCGCGCCAGGTCGAGCACCAGATTGGCCAGCGAGGTCTTCGGATTGGGATTGGCGAGCGCCGCTTCGAGGGCGGCGAGGCGAACATCCAACGCCGCCCGCAATTCGTCCAGCTCACGCTGGGCGTTCTCGTCCAGGTAGCGTCGGGCAGCGTCGATGCTCATCTCGCGGATAGCGAAGCCGATTATAGTTTTGTTGTGGCGTCGAGTACAGGGATGCCGGATCACCAACAAGCTGAGCTGATCGCAGCGGCGCGCGCCGCCATCAACTGGGCCCGAACGCGTCGGGCGACGTGGACCGAAGCGCCGTTACCAGTGCTTCCGGTGACGACCGATTTCGCGCCGGCCGCGACGAGCCGGCCCGAGCCGGCCGTCGTGGCGCCGGAGGGTCCGAGCGCCGCCGCGCGGGTCGCCAGTCGGATCGGCGAGTTAGCCGAGCCCGTCGTCGAGCGATTGCCCCGCGTCGCCGCGATCGTCGCCATGCTCGCGGCCGGCGGCGCCGCCGCCTTTTACGGTGGACGCTACCTGCTCAAGGAAATCGAAGACTACCGGGCGCGCACGCCGGCCGTCCAACGGCGTCCGCCAGGGCCGGAACCTCCGCCCGCCGTGAAGCCGAAGACCACGGGAACCGTGGAGGTGAGCTCGACGCCGCCGGGTGCGCAAGTCATCGTCGACGGCAAGATGCGCGGCGTGACGCCGCTGACGCTCGCGGACGTCAATCAGGGGCGCCACACGATCGAGCTTCGCAGCGACGCTGGTACGGTTCAACGGACCGTGACCGTCGCCCCCGGCAAGACCGTCACCCTCGACGAGTCGATCTTCTCCGGCTTCGTCACGCTCTTTTCGCCCTTCGAGGTCGTCGTCACCGAGCGCGGGCGCACGCTTCGCTTCGACGAGCGTAACCAGGTGATGTTGTCGCCGGGACGGCACGAGCTGCAGGTCGCGAACCGTACGCTCGAGTACGAATCGGTGGAACAGGTGGAGTTGAAGCCCGGCGAGACCGTGAGAATCACGATCAAGCCGCCGCCGACGCTGGTCACGGTCACCGCAAACGAGCTCGCCCAGGTGTGGCTCGATGGAGCGCGGATCGGCGACGTACCGGTCAACGAGATGCCGGTCTCGCTGGGCACTCACGAGATCGTCGTCAAGCGCGCCGCCGGCGGCGAGCGCAGGATGACGGTGACGGTGACGACCAAGCCGATGACGCTGAACGTCGATTTCGCGAAGTGATAAGCACAAAGGACACAGAGGGCACAAAGGACACTAAGAGCACCAAGCCAACCGATCAACTATCTTTGTGCTCTGTGTTCTTTGTGGTCTTTGTGTTCTTTGTGTTGCCTAGCCGGCGAGGAACCACGCGGTCACGGTCACGAGCGCGATCACCATCACGCAGCCGAGCGCGAGTCCACCAAGATCCCCCAGATACACGCGCCATCCATGTTCCCCGGCGGCGCGACTCGGATGCAGCGCGTTCACCAACAGGAGTGGACTACGCGTCCCGGTCGCGTCGTCGCTCGACGTTTGCAGCCGTCCGAAGAACGAGTCGAGGCTGTCCGCGGGTTCCGGAGCCGTGAGCAGGCTGACGACGACGAGCGCGACGATGCCGGCCACGAGCGCGGCGAGGAAGACGTTCGGATCCCAGTAATCCAACCGTTCGCCGGTCAGGTAGTAGAGGAGAAAGTTCACCATCAGCGCGATGAGCAGGCTCGCCAGCGCGCCCCATCGGTTCGCACGCGGCCAGACGATCCCGCCAACCAGGCTGATGCCGACAAACGACGCCAGCGTCTCGGTCAGCAGGAACGTGTAAAGCACCCGCTGAATGAGAAACACGGCGTAGACCACGCCGAGCATCGTGATCACGAACCCGCTCATCCGCCCGACCCACAGGTAGTGCCGATCGTCGTGATGCGGCGCGAGGTGCCGGCGGTACAGTCCTTCCGTAAAGAGCGCGCCGCTGCCGATCATGAACGAGGAACAGGCCGACATGCTCGCGGCGAGAATCGACGCGATCAGCAGGCCGAGCGCGCCGGGAAACAGCAACTGCCGGCACGCGAAGCCGAACGCGTTCTCCGGATCGCCGAGCGCGGCGGCGCTGCCGCGTCCCTGCGCGATCATCGCGGCGACGATCAAGCCGACCAGCGCCCACCCCACCGTGCAGACGCGCTTCACGAAGTTGCCGAACAACATGCCGACGCGGCACGTCCGCTCGTCTCGGCCGGTGCCGACCGACGACAGCTGCTGCGGCTGCGCCATGATCCCGATCAGTCCGTTGACCGTGAGCATCAGGATCACCCACGGCCCGATCCCCGAGGGCGTGGCGAGCGAGAAACGGAACGGCGGCAGCGACGCCTTCATGCCGCTGAGTCCGCCGACCACGTGCCAGCCGAGCGGAATCAGCATGAACGAGAGGACGATGATCAGACATCCCTGGAACACGTCGGTCCACGCCGCCGCGACGAGACCGCCGACGAAGCTGTAGAGCACGAACATCACCGTCATCGCCACCACGATCTCGTTGACGCCGGTGGTCGCGCCCGTCGCTTGACCGATCACCTTGCCCGCGCCCTTCAGCAGGCTGCCGGTGTTGATGATGAAGAAGGACAGCGCGAACACGATGTAGACGGCGCCCATCAGCGACCCGTAGCGATCCTCGACGAACTCCGCCATCGTCGTCCGCCGGATGCGGCGGAAGACCGGCGCCATCACCCAGTAGAGCGGCGTGATGAAGAGGTTCTTCCACTGAAACCAGATCGCGGAGGCGCCGATGCTGTAGACCGCGCCGGCGAGCGAGACCGGCATCTCGGCGTGCGTGCCGACGCTGAAGCTCTGCGCAATCATCACCGACGCGCCGAAGCGGCGCTCGCCGAGGAAATACTCGGCGCTTCGCCGCACGCGATATCCCACGAACAGGCCGATGCCGGTGATGGTGATCAGATAGACGACGAGGACGGCCCAGTCGAGCGGCGCGATGGTCATGACGTCACGCGGCGAATCTGCAGCTCGCGCGCCCCCTCGTCCCACTCGGCGGTGACGGTGCCGGCGGTCGTCGTCCCGAGGTAGCTCGCCGGCATCGTCGAGGCCATCGGAATCACGTCATCGATGGGCAGCCCCGTGAATCTTACGGTGTTGACGATCGCGCGATCCATCGTCAGGCTGGAGCCGGCGAGATACGGCGTTCCCGGCAGCGACACGCGGCCATTTTCGCCGAGCTCACAGTCGACGCCGCCAATCGAATAACGGCCGGGCCGGCAGCCGGCCGCGGCAATCGCATCGGTCACGAGGATCGTGCGGCGCGCGCCCTTGGCGCGGACGATCGCCTTCACGGTCGACGGCGGCAGGTGATGGCCGTCGACGATCAGGCTCGCCATCAACGCGTCGGCGGCGAGTTGCTCCCAGATGACGTTTGGATGCCGCGGGAGCATCTGCGCGCACCCGTTGCCGAGGTGGGTCGACAGCGTCGCGCCGGCGGCAACCGCATCGCGGATCTGCGACGGCTCCGCCGCCGTGTGTCCGATCGCGACGCGCACACCCGACGCCACGAGATGCTCGATGAGCGCCACCGCGCCCGGGACTTCCGGCGCGAGCGTGACGAGCACGATCCGACCGCCCGCGGCATCCTGGCGTCGCGCGAAATCGTCGACGCTCGCCGGAATCACGTGCGCTCGCGGATGCGCGCCGCGTGCGCCGTCCTCGGGCGACAGATAGGGCCCTTCCATGTGGATGCCGGCGATGGCCGATGAGTCGGCGCGTGACGCCGCGCGCGCGCTCGCCGCGAACCGGGCGAAGGAGGATGTGATGAGCGTCGGCAGACAGCGCGTCACACCGGTGGCGCGCATACGTTCCACCGCTTCCGCGACGCGATCGGCTGCGAGATCGGGTTCGTTGAAATCGATACCGCCGAAGCCGTTCACCTGGAGATCAAACAGCCCCGGCAGATCGATTCTCATGAATCTTGATGCCGCTCCGTGACGCTCGTGGTGAGCCTGTCGAACCACGAGCGGGACTCAGATCGAAATGCGATCACCAGCAGACGACGCACCTGTGGCTGTTCTTCGATCCGAGCTTCTCGAGCAGCGCGACGGTCGCGGGAATCGGCGACACGCGCTGCACCGGCCCGTTGGCCATGTCGGCGGTCGTCTGTCCGCTGCGCGCGACGGCGGTGACGTCGGCGCCCTTCGAGACGAGATAGAGAATCATCTCGTTGTCGCCGCGCGCCGCCGCGTGGTGAAGCGGCGTGTAGCCGTCGTTGTCGCGCGCGTTCACGTCGGCGCCGAGCTCCTCGACGAGATACTTGATCGACGGCATCCAGCCGTCCGGCGCGTGGCGATGCGCATTGCCGGCGAACCCTTCGCCGTACTCGACGCCGGCGGCGGCATGAATCGGAAACGCGCCCGGTCCGCCGGGCGGAATCGGCGGCGCGTCGTACTTCGCCTGGTTGGCAGCAGCCGTCGGCGCAACCGGACCGCCGGCGCCGGGCGGCGGCGCGTTCGCTCCACCGCGGCGGATTGGCACCGGCGGCGCGACCGTTGGAATGTTCGGATCGGCGCCGTACTTGACGAGGAGCCGCATGGCGTCCACGTCGGTTGCGTAGGCCGCGCGCCAGAACGCGGTCGAGCCGGCCGTGTCGGCGAGGCCGCAGTTGCGGTTGCCGCATCCGCTGTACACGAGATACCAGGGATGCGTGCGCACGCGGGCATTCGGATCCGCGCCGGCGTCGAGCAGCGCTTTCATCACGTCGAGATACGTTGCCTTCTGCTGCTCCATCTCCTGCGGCTGCGGAAAGCGCGTGCGCGGCTGCCACGGCGTGTTGACGGCGGCCCACAGCGGCGCCACGCCGTTGCCGGACGCGATGAGGTTCGGATCGGCCTTGTGCTCGATCAGGAACATCGCCATGTCGAACTGGCCGTTGATCGTGGCCATCAACAGCGCGGTCGTGGCGTCGCCGGCGCCCGGCTGATTGATGTTGGCGCCGCCGTCGAGGAGGGCGCGCGCCGCCTCGATGTGGCCCTGCCGCGCCGCGTGCAGCAGCGCCGTCAGGCCGCCTTTGGTCGCGACCGGCGGATTGATCTCTTCGGGATCGAAGTTCTGGTTCGAGCCGGCGCCGTTGCGATCGCCGGCCGCCGCCCCTTCCTTCGTATCGGGCGGCGGAATCTTGCCCGACGCGAAGAGCTCGCGCGATGCGTGCATCGCCGCCTGCACCTGGCTCGAGGTCGGCAGCTCACCCTTGCCGACGGAGGCTTCGAGGACCTTGCGCTGACGCTCGGTCGCGGCGCGATCGAGCGCGCCTTGTTTGGCGATGTCAATGGTCCTGGTCGCGATCGACGGGTCCGCGCCGTGCGCGAGCAGTGCCTTGATCGCGTCGGCGCGGTTCAGTGCGGCGGCATAGATCAGCGGCGTCTGTCCCCAGTCCGCATCTTTCGCGTTGGCATCCGCGCCGGCGCCAAGCAGCATCGTCACGATTTCCGTGTTGCCCGATGATGCGGCAAGATGCAGCGGCGTGACGCCGGTCGTGGTCGTGCGCGCCGTCGCGCTCGCCCCCGCTTTCAACAGCGCGCCCACGACCGCGACGCTGCCCGACTGGCTGGCGACATGCAGCGGCGTGTACTGACCGATGCGTGTCATCGCGCCGACGTTGGCGCCGGCGTAGACGAGCATCTCGACCATCGCGGCGTCGCCGCGCTCCGCGGCGTGGTGGAGCGCAGTCATGCCGTCGCCCTGCGCCGCGCTGACATCGGCGCCCTGCCTGAGCAAGGTGCGCACGGCCTCGCGATCGCCGCGCGCGGCCGCGTCCGCGACCGGCGAGGAAGAAGGTGCGGCGCCGACCAGCGCCGACAAACACAACGCCATTACCGCGGTCAGGCGATATCTCATTGGTGTGTCTCGACCAACTCCACACATCTCATTCGTGCTTTCGTGGTTTCGTGCCCTTTCACGCCACAGACGTCGCGACTGGCTGCGATAGCGAGAACTCACCGGTGCTGTCGCCGAACGTCTTGACGTCCTCGAGACCGAGGTTGTGCATCAGCGTCAGCATCACGTTGGCCATCGGCGTGTCGGCCGCGGCCTTGAGATGGAGGTTGCCCTTCAGCATGCCGTTGGCGTGGCCGAACAGCACCATCGGGCAGCGCCGATGGTTGTGGATGTTCGGATCCGCCATCGGCGATCCCCAGACGATCAGCGTCTTGTCGAGCAGGCTGGCGTCGCCGTCCATCGTGGTCTTCATCTTGTCGAGGAAGTACGCCATCTGACCGACGCGGAACTTGCAGATCTTGTTGAACTCCATGATCCGCTCCTCGCGGTTGCCGTGATGCGAGGTCGGGTGGAAGGGCTGCTTCGATTCGCACTCGGGGAAGACGCGGTTCTGCGCGTCGCGGCCGGTCTTGAACGACGTGATGCGCGTCATGTCGGTCTGCAGCGCGAGCACCTGGATGTCGAACATCAGCTTCATGTGCTCGGTGAACGAGTCGGGTACTCCGGCCGGGGCATCGGGCAGCTCGCGCTGTTCGCCGCTGCGGTTGCGCGCCTCGACGGCCTGGATGCGCCGCTCGATCTCGCGCACGTTGTCCAAGTAGCGATCGAGGCGCTGGCGGTCGCCGTTGCCGAGCTGACGGCGGACGCGCTCGACTTCGCCGGAGATCCAGTCGAGGATGCTCTTGCGCGTCTCGCGCCGCGCGACGCGATCCTCGGCGCTGGCGCCGGATCCGAACAGCATGTCGAAGGCGACGCGCGGATCGCGGATCATCGGCAGCGGTTCGTTGGGCGAGGCCCAGCTGATCGTGTCGGTGTAGGCGCACGAGTAGTTGTAGGTGCAGCCGCCGGCCTGATCGAGATTCTCGATGCAGAACTGCATCGACGGCATCGGCGTCGCCTGGCCGAAGCGCTGCGCGTACATCTGGTCCATCGACGTGCCGGCCCAGAGGTCCGAGCCGTTGGTCTGCTTCGGATGCGACTGCGTGAGGAACACCGCGCTCGACCGGAAGTGATCGCCGCCGATCTCGGGCAGGAGGAACGCTTCCGCGTTTCTGACGTCGGTGTTGCTGATGATCGTCATGTGATCGCGGAATTTCTCGAGCGTGCTGAGCGGATTGTCGGGAACCAGCGTGAAGTCGCGTCCCGTCGTCTCTGGCGCGAAGAGGAACTTGCTCGCACCCCAGTTGTTGCAGCCGGCCAGGCCGTGCACTTCCTCGATGCACACCAGCCGCGTGCGCTCGGCCGCCGCCGCGTGGACACGGCCGCGGCCGCCGGCCGGCACCATCGCGTCCAGGAAGGGCAGCGCCACGGTCGCGCCCACACCGCGCAGGAACGTGCGGCGGGGGATCTGCCTGCCAGTGATGAAATCCACGTCGTGTCTCCTTATCGCGCCGCTGGTTTGGCTTCTTCCGTCGTCATCGGCTCGGCCCGCTTCATCTGGAAGGCGTCGCTCTTCACGACGCCGAGAATGAACGACGACATCTTGTACTCGTTCGCTTCCGCCGCTCTGGCGATCGCGCGGATCGCCGGCTGATCGAAGTACTCGACGCGCCGGCCGAGCGCGTAGGCCATCAGGTTTTCCGTGAACGTGCGCACCAGCGGCGCCGGCCGCTTCATCAGCGCGGCGAGCAGCTCCGACGGCCTGCTCACCGGCGTGCCGTCGTAGTACTCGCCCTTGGTGTCGAGCGGCGCGCCGTTCTCGCGTTCGCGCCACTTCGCGGTGACGTCGAAATTGTCGAGCGCCAGGCCGATCGGATCCATGAAGCGATGGCACGAGTTGCACGTCGGGTTGGCGCGATGGATCTCCATGCGCTCGCGCGTCGTGAGCAGCCGGCCGTTCTTCGCCGACGCGGTTTCGTCGAACCCCGGTACATCCGGCGGCGGCGGCGGCGGCGGCGTGCCCATCAGCACTTCCATCACCCACTTGCCGCGCAGCACCGGCGACGT
>DAIUKO010000140.1:0-10362 GCA_036848175.1 Vicinamibacterales bacterium
GAATCCACTGCACGACGGCGCCGCCGATGAAGACGCTGCCTTCGAGCGCGTACTCCGTCCGTCCGCCGATCTGCCAGGCGATCGTCGTGACCAGCTGCTGCCGCGAACGCGTTGCGTCCGTGCCGGTGTTCTGCAGCAGGAAGCAGCCGGTGCCGTAGGTGTTCTTCGACATGCCCGGACGAAGACACATCTGGCCGAAGAGCGCCGCCTGCTGATCGCCGGCGATGCCCGCGATCGGCATGTCTTCGATCAGGAGCGCGTTCGACACGGTTCCGTACACCTCGCTCGACGCGCGCACGTCGGGCAGCAGACTGGCCGGCACGCCGAACAATCGCAGCAGCTCGTCGTCCCACGTCAGCGTGTGGATGTTGAACAGCATCGTCCGCGAGGCATTGCTGACGTCGGTGACGTGGCATTTCCCGCTGGTCAGCTTCCAGACGAGCCACGAGTCGACGGTCCCGAACGCGAGCTTGCCGGCGTCGGCGCGCGCCTTCGCGCCCGGCACGTTGTCGAGCAGCCAACGGATCTTGCTCGCCGAGAAGTAGGCGTCGATGAGAAGGCCGGTTTTTTCCTGAATCGTGTCGCTCGCGCCGCCGTGCTTCAACCGCTCGCAGTAGTCGGCCGTCCGGCGGTCCTGCCAGACGATCGCGTTGTGGATCGGCTCGCCCGTTTCGCGATCCCAGACGATGGTCGTCTCGCGTTGATTGGTGATGCCGAGGGCGGCGACGTCCGTCGGTTTGATCTGCGCGCGGCCGAGCGCCTCGGCGGCGACGCCGATCTGCGAGGCCCAGATTTCACCAGGGTCGTGCTCGACCCAGCCGGCCTGCGGAAAGATCTGCTGAAACTCTTTCTGCGCGACGGCGCGAATGCTGCCGTCGCGATCGAAGACGATGGCGCGCGAGCTCGTGGTTCCCTGGTCCAGCGCGAGGATGTACGACATAGCGCGCCACTATACAATGCGCCGCAGTCGGCGGCGTCACAGTTCGGAAGGAGAGATCATGTCGCGAGACCTTGTGCGGGAAGTGCTCGCCGAGTTCCTGGGCACGTTCGTGTTGATTGTGTTTGGCGTCGGCGTGGTCGCACAGGTGGTGTTGAGCAAGCAGACGGCTGGCACGTTCCTGTCGATCAACATCGCATGGGGACTGGCGGTCGCGATGGGGTGTTACGTCTGCGCGGGAATCACCGGCGCGCATTTGAATCCCGCGGTGACCATCGCGCTCGCGGTGCATCGGGGATTTCCGTGGAAGAAGGTGCTGCCGTACTCGATTGCGCAAATCGCCGGCGCATTCGTCGCTTCGGCCGTGGTGTTCATCACCTATCACGAAGCGCTCAACGCCTTCGACGAAGGCGTGCGCCACGTGCTCGGTCCGCAAGGCACGGCGGGCATCTGGGCGACGTACCCGCAGCCGTTTCTCAGCACCTTTCCCGGCGGCTTCATCGATCAAGTGGTCGGCACGGCGCTGCTCGTCGGCGTCATTCTCGGCATCACCGACGAGCGCAACGCGCCGGCGCCGAGCGGCCTGGTGCCAGTCGTCGTCGGCCTGCTCGTCGTGCTCATCGGCGCGACGTTTGGCTTCAATTCGGGCTACGCGATCAATCCGGCGCGTGACTTCGGGCCGCGGTTGTTCACCGCGATGGCCGGGTGGGGCGGCGAAGTCTTCCGCGCCGGGAACAGTTGGTGGTGGGTGCCGATCGTCGCGCCATGCATCGGCGGCACGATCGGCGGCTGGGTCTACGATCTGTTGGTCGGCTATCGACTGAACGAGCGCGTGCGGGTGACTGTTGATGTGGCGAAGCAGTAGCATCGGCCAGCGCGGCGGCGCTCGTGGTTCGACAAGCTCCCCATGAGCGGTTCGACAAGCTCCCCATGAGCGGTCCTCATCAGTGGCGATAGGGTTGCCGGTTGGGGGGCACTGCGTTTGCAGTCACCTGACTGGTGCGACATCTGAACCGTTTCGCCACACGAATCGGCACGCGCCTCGGCGTCGTTTTCATTTTCGTCATCGCCGGCTGCACCAGCCGAACGCCGCGGCCCGAGGTGATGGCGGCCAACCAGCAAGCGGTCAAGGCGGCTGTCGAATCGAAGAATCCGCCACCCGCGTGGGCGGCGACCGGTGTTCGCGCGCATCGCGTGTGGCAGGAGACGCGGCGTTTCTATCAGCAGAACGGCTATTCGATCGTGTGGAGCGACGGGACGTCCCCGCACTCGCAGATGGACGGCCTCATCCGTGCGATCCGCGCCGCCGATCAGTCCGGATTGGATCCGGCTGAATACGGTGCCGGCGATCTGGAACGGATTCGACAGACGTTCGACGCATCGCATGCTGCGGACGCCGATGTCCGTTTTACGTACGAGTATCTCCACTACGCGACTGACCTGACGCACGGCACACGCGACCCGGAAGAGGTCGATCCGCATTGGCACGCGGCGCCGCGCAAGGTCGACGTCGCCGCCGCGCTCGAACGGGGACTTGCCGACAATCGAGTCGAAGACTCATTGCAGAAGCTCGAACCGCCGGCGCCGCAGTACCAAGGACTGAAGCATCAGCTCGCGGCGGCACGGCACGACGGCGGCAATCCGGAAGCGATCGCGCGGATCGCGATGAACATGGATCGGTGGCGCTGGCTGCCCGACGATCTCGGCTCGCGATACCTGCTCGTCAACATTCCGGCATTCCGCCTCGACGCGATCGAGCAGGGCAAGAGCGTTCTCGCGATGGACGTCGTCACCGGCAAAAAGGACAGTCCGACGCCGGTCCTGGCCGATGAGATGACGACCGTGGTGTTCAGTCCGTACTGGAACATTCCCGCGGAGATCGTCACGAAAGAGATTCTGCCGAAGGCGGATAACGATCCCGAGTATCTCGAGAAGAACAACATCGAGCTCGACGAGTCGGGCCAGCACTACCGTCAGCGGCCGGGCCACGGCAACTCGCTCGGCCAGGTGAAGTTCCTGTTCCCGAATCATTTCAACGTGTACCTGCACGACACGCCCTCGCAGGCCTTGTTCAACCGGATCGAGCGCGATTTCAGCCACGGCTGCGTTCGTGTGGCGCGTCCGCTCGACCTCGCGAAGTACGTGCTGCGCGATCAGCCCGAATGGACCGAAGAGCGCATCGTGGCGGCGATGAACCGCGGCGTCGAGCAGTCGGTGGCGTTGAAACAGCCGCTGCCGATCTATCTCGTCTACTTCACCTCGTGGGAGGAGAACGGGGCGCTGCAGACGCGCCCGGATGTGTACGGCCTCGATCGCCGCCACGTCAAAGCCGTCGATCAATGACGTGCGGTCACTCCATGAACGTCCAGGCTCTTGCCATCGTTGCAGCCGTCACCGTGATCGGCGGCGGCCTCGCGCCTCTGCGCGGCGCCGCCAGGTTCGACACCAAGACCGCCTCGTTCTCGATTTCGTTCAGCGGTGAAACGTCGGCGTATCGCGACATGGCCACCTTCGTCCTGCCCAACGCGCCGCTCACGGTGGAAGTCGTCGACGGGCGGGACGGCGAGTACACGTTCAAGAGCGACCAAGGCGCGTTGGTGGCGAGCGGATCGCGTGCGTGGCGATGGACGGCGCCGGCGCCGCCGGGCAAGTACGACCTGCAGATTTCACACTCCGACGGCAAGGACGACAAAGGTGACAAGGATGCCATCACGCTGCACGTGTTCGTGATGACACCTGCCGCGGACATTCGCAACGGGTACTTGAACGGCTACCGGATCGGGACGTATCCGGCGAAGCCGCTCAACGGCAATCCACTCTATCTGCCGCCCAAGGGCTTCGTCGAGGTGACGAAGAAGAACCGTGACGACAAGCTGACCCCGCACTTCAAACTCGAGCAGTTTCTCTGCAAGGAGGACTTGAGCGATCGCTATCCGAAGTACGTCGTGGTCAAGGAGCGGCTGCTGCTGAAGCTCGAGGCGATTCTCCAACACGTCAACGACGACCTCGGTGTGAAGACCGACTCGCTCCATGTGATGAGCGCGTTCCGGACGCCGTACTACAACAAGGCGATCGGCGACGTGCTCTACAGTCAGCATCAGTGGGGCAGTGCGGCCGACATCTTCATCGATCCGCACGACAAGAACCGGATGGAGGATCTCGACGGCAACCGCATCGTCGACATCGGCGATTCGAAGTTCCTCTACGACCGGATCGAAGACATGCTCGCGCTGAAGACCTACCAGCGCTTCGAGGGCGGCATGGGCTACTACCCGGCCACGGCCGCGCATCCGCCCTTCGTTCACATCGATGTTCGAGGAAGCAAAGCACGGTGGAAAGGCTAGGCGCCGCCATGCGCCTCTTCCTCGCGCCGATCGCTGCCGCAGCGCTCGTCATCGCCGTGCCGCGCGAGGCGTCGGCCTACTCGGTCCTCGCGCACGAAGCGACCATCGACGCCGTCTGGGAGACGGCGATTCGGCCGCTGCTGCAGCGCCGCTTCCCCGGCATCACGCGACAGCAGTTGATCGACGCACGCGCGCATGCCTACGGCGGCTCGGTGATTCAGGACATCGGCTACTATCCGTTCGGCAACAGATTCTTCAGCAACCTCCTCCACTACGTCCGCAGCGGCGATTTCATCGAGCGGATGATCAACGACGCACAGAACGCCAACGAGTACGCGTTCGCGCTCGGCGCGCTCGCGCACTACGCCGCCGACAACACCGGTCATCCGGAAGCGGTGAATCGCGCCGTCGCGCTGATGTATCCGAAGCTGCGCGCCAAGTACGGCGATCGCGTCACCTACGTGCAGGCGCGCGCCCAGCACGTGATCGTCGAGTTCTCGTTCGACATCGTGCAAGTCGCGGCCGGATCGTACCTGCCTGACGCGTATCACAGCTTCATCGGCTTCGACGTGGCCAAGCCGGTTCTGGAGCGCGCCTTCCGTGAGACGTACGGTCTGGAGATGAACGAGGTCTTTGCCGATGAGGACCTCGCCATCTCAACCTATCGCCGCGCTGTCAGCGAGATCATTCCGGAGTTGACGCGTGTCGCGTGGCGCGACAAGCACGACGAGATCGCGCGGCTCGTACCGGGTGTGACGGAAGAGAAGTTCGTGTACCGCTACACACGGCAGCAGTACGAAAAGGAATATGGTTCGAGCTACCGCAAGCCGGGACTGCTGGCGCGCTTCTTCGGCGTGTTGTACCGCATCCTGCCCAAGGTCGGCCCGTTCAAGCCGCTCAGCTTCAAAGCGCCGACGCCGGACGCCGAGAAGCTGTTCACGGAGAGCCTCAGGGACACGCGCGAGCGCTACCGCGCGGCGCTGGCCTCAAGCGGCAGCGGTCGGCTGAATCTCGCGAACACCGACTTCGACACCGGCAAGCCGAGTGCGTTCGGAGAGTACAAGCTCGCCGACGAGACCTACGCCGAACTGCTGAAGAAGCTCGACGATCGGAAGTACGCGAACGTGCCGGCCGCGCTGCGAACGAACATCAAAGCCTTCTACTCGCGAAGCACCCCTTCGAAGAACGTTCAAAAGCGGCTCGCGGAGTTCAACTGACGCAGGTCCGCCGGAAGGCGGACACACGACGTACAAGCAACAACGCACTATTCACAACGCAACGCGGTGACCGGATCGACGTGCGCAGCGCGGCGAGCCGGCAGGAATCCGGCGATGAGCGCGGTGGCGATGAGCACGATCGCAGCCGCCGCGAGCGAGCCGGCGTCAACGGCGCTGATCCCGTAGAGGAAGCGGCGCGCGAGGCGCGTGTTCGTCGCCGCGAGCAGGAGTCCCGCACCGGCGCCGAGAAGCGCCACCTGCAGCGTGTCTCGCACGACCATCCAGACGACCGCCGCGGACGGCGCGCCCAGCGCCACGCGAATGCCGATCTCGTTGGTACGGCGCGCGACGATCTGCGACAACAGACCGTAGAGCGATCCGCAGCAGAGCACCAGTGAAAAGGCGCCGAGCAGCGTGGCGACGAATGCGATCAGGCGCTCGCGCACCAGCGAATCGCGAATGCGCGAATCCATCGCTTCGATCACGATTGGCGACGTCGGACGCGTCTGGCGGACCGCCTCGCGCACCGCGCCGGTCATCTCCGGCGACGATCGTCGAGTGCGAACCTCCGCCACCAGGTTGTTGCCGGCGGTGAACTCCGGCAGTTGCTCGTAGGGCAGATACGCGATCCGGCGCGTCGGCTCCTGCAGGCGCTGGTATTTCGCATCGCGAACGACACCGACGATCTCGAGGTCCTTGCGTGCGGCGGCGAGACCAATCGTGATGCGATGTCCGATGGGGCTCTGTCCAGGAAAGAACGTGCGCGCGAGCGCCTCGTTGACGATCGCGACGCGAGGCGCCGTCCGCGAATCGGTCCACCGCACGTCGCGCCCGGACACGAGCGCCGTACCGACCGTGTCGAAGTACCCGGGAGAGACCGCATTGAAGAACGTGGCGTCAGGACTGTCGTGCGCCATCGCGTCCGCTGGAGGCGCGCCATCCACGCCGATCGACTGCGTCCACGAACCCTGGTGATCGCTGATCGGCGGCACCCATGAGAGGCTCGCCGCCGTGACCCCTGGCACCGCTCGGAGACGATCGAGCAGGTCGCGGTAGAACACCTCGCGTTCGACTCCCGGCCGCGGGTCGGTGCTGACGACGAGCAGATTCGTGGCGTCGACGCCGGAATCCTGCGCGAGAATCGTCCCCAGGCTTCGCAGAAACAGCGCCGCGCCCGCGAGCATCACCAGTGAAAACGCCATTTGCGCGACCACCAGCACCCGCGCGGTATGCGACTCCCGCCAACCCGTGCCAACCAGCCGCGCGCCGGACTTGATCACTTCGCCTGGATCGACGCGCAGACCGCGCACCGCCGGCGCGACGGTGAACGCGAGCGCGACCGCGACGGCGATGAGCGACGTGAACGTCAGCACGCGCCAGTCGAGAGCCACGTTCAGCGTGATCGGCAATGCCGCGGTCGACACGTTGCGCACCAGCAGATCCGCAGACCAGAGCGCGAGCACGAGTCCGGCGGCCGCGCCGGCGAGCGCGAGGAGCAGTCCCTCGACGAGCAATTGACGCGCGACACGCCCGCGGCTTGCGCCGAGCGCCAGACGCACCGCGAGCTCGCGCTGCCGCGCGGCGCTGCGCGCCAGCAGCAGATTGCCAACGGCCGCGCACGAGACGAGCAGCAGCAGCGCGACCAGAGCGAACAGCAGCCACAGCGGCTCGCTGAACTGATTGCGCACGGAGGAGAAGCCGGTGGCGCCAGGCATCAGCGACGTCGCGCGCGACAGGTAGCGCAGCCGCCGCGCCGGTGTCTCGTCGCGGCTCGTGGTCGTTTCGAGCGTGTCGCGCCAGATCAACTGAAACGCTGGCTCTGCCTGCGCCCTCGTCAGCCCCGGCCGAAGCCTGCCCATGATGTGCAGCCACGCGTTGCCGGTCCTCATCAAGATGTCGCGCTCCTCTTCACGCAGCCGCGGCAGCATGGTGAGAGGAATGGTGATCTCGGGAGCAGTTCCGACGGCGACGCCGAAAAATCCAGCCGGCGCGACGCCGACGATCGTGAACGGCACACGCTCGATGACGATGGTGCGTCCGACGATCGCAGGATCGCCGGCGAAACGCCGCCGCCAGGCCGCATGGCTCAGAACCGCCACCGGTCGAGGCGCGCCCGCCACATCGTCGGCAGGCTCGATGGAGCGCCCGGCGATCGGCGTGACGCCGAGGGTGCGGTAGAAGGCACCGGTCGTGAGCAGCGTCCGGACCGGTTCCGGCTCGTCGCCCCAGCGCACGCTGAGCTCGCGCAAATTCCACGCGAACACACCGTCGAACATCCAGCCGCGATCGCGAATCTCGCGAAAGATCGGGAACGAGAAGGACGGATGCTGCAGCCAGACGAGCTCCCCCGGCCGCGTGACCGGCAGCGTCCTGAGCTCGATGGCGTTGATCAGCGCGAACACCGTCGACACCGCACCGATCCCGAGCGCCAACGAGAGGACAACCGTCGCCGTGAACACGTGGCTCTTCGCCATCAGCCGCACGCCGTAGCGGACGTCCTGGACGAGACGCTCGAGGGTCGCCCAGCCCCACATCTCACGCGTCGCTTCTTTCACGAGCGCGACGTTGCCGAATTCACGCCGCGCGCGCTCGCGCGCCTGGTCGATCGATTCGCCCCGGTCGACGCGATCGCGCACCGCCATCGCGAGATGGCCGCGAATCTCTTCGTCGAGCTCGTCGTCTTTGTGCCGGCGCCATGACAGCCAGCGCATGTGCGTCCTCGCTACGCTTCGCGTGGTTTCAGAATCGCGGCAATCGCCTCGGACATCTCGGTCCACCGCGATCGCTCGGTGGCGAGGTGCTTGCGGCCGGCGGCCGTGAGACGGTAGACACGGGTCCGCTGGTTGTTGGGCGACGTCTTCCACTCGGCCGAGATCCGTCCCTGCCGCTCCAGACGATGCAGGGCGGGGTAGAGCGAGCCGGTGTCCACGTGGAGCCGCTCGTTCGAGTTCGTGCGAATGGCGACGCTGATGTCGTAGCCGTGGCTCGGACCCCACTGGAGTGTCTGCAGGATGAGCAGATCGAGCGTGCCCTGCAGCAGCTCGATCTGGTTCTGATGCCGGCCCTTGTGTCGCACGGTGTAGGAAGGCTACACCCTTGGAGGTAGCTTGTCTACACCTTGTGGCGGCGCGGCGAGAAGGTAAGATGCAGGGTCTCGAGATGAAGCGGTTGCTCGGCGGCGTCGCCAAGAGCCTGGTCACGACCATCATCTTCTTTACGCTGGCGGAGATCGCGCTGCGCGGCGCGTACTTTGCCAGAAACGCCGTCGTCAGCCGCGTCCCGCTGCCGTATGCGCTTGGCGACGAATACGGGCCGATCCCACCGTGGCTCGATCGGCTGTTGATCCTCGTTCCCGACAACACGCTGATCTGGCGCAATCTGCCGAACGTCCGGCGGACGTACGTCGACATCTTCAGCCCGGTCCACACCGAACAGGACCGGATCGCGCTGCTGCGCCGCTTCACGCCGACGCTGCCGTCGGAGTTCCGCGCCAACCCGACGTGGACCATCTCGCTCAATTCGTACGGCTATCGCACCTCCGAGTACACGGTGTCGAAGCCGCCGGGCACGATTCGGATCGCCTGCATCGGCGATTCGTGGACCTTCGGGATGAACGTCGATCAGGACAAGACCTATCCCAGCCGCCTGGTCGCGTGGCTGCGGCGACTGCACCCGGATTCGCGCGTCGAGGTGCTGAACTTCGGCGTCCTCGGCTACTCGTCGTTTCAGGGACTGCAACTGCTGAAGACGCGCGTCCTCGAGCTGAAGCCCGATATCCTCGCGATCGGATTCGGCATGAACGACTCCGAGGTCGCCGGCTATCGCGACAAGGACATGATCAGCGACCAGCCGCCGCACGTCAGCGATCGGATCAAGGAGACGGCGACGGATCTCGAGTTCTACAAGCTGTTGAACTACCTGGCGCTGGAGCTGAGGTTTCATCCGAAGTCGATCGGCGACTACGTGAAGGAAGACGCGGACGCGAAGTCGGACCCGATCGACTACGACACGATCGAGAGATGGACGCGCGTGTCGCCGCACGACTACGACGCGAACATTCGCGAGATGATTCGGCTGCAGACCTCGCGCGGCGGCGCGGTCGTTCTCGTCGACAACGAGTTGTGGGAGGGGAGCCCGTACCGGCCGGTGCTGAAGACGATCGCCGCCGAGGCGCACGTGCCGCTCGTCGACAGCCTGCAGATCGTCGAGGATGCGAAAACGCAAGTTGCGCATCAGCTCGAGGCGCGGCTCGACCTCGTCGAATCGCGCGCGGCGTTCCCGGCGCCGGCCGCCTCCGCCCCGATGACGACGGTGGTGTTTCGCGTGGCCCACGGCGACTTTCCGGTGCCGACCGCGATGTCGATCGTCGGCGCCGACGCGAGGCTCGGAAACCTGACGCCGAATGCGGTGCTGATGCACGACGATGGCGCGGATGGCGACCAGCGGGCGGGGGACGGCGTGTGGAGCTACGCAGCCACGTTTCCGGCGGGGACGCACTTGTCTTATGTCTACACGAACAGCGGCGCGCGGGGGACGTGGGAAGGCCTCGACGTGCCGTCGATCCGCCACGTCACCGTGCCCGCGTCAGCGGACGGGCGTCCCGTTCTCCTTCCGATCGAGACCTTCGGGCATCTCTATCTGCAGGCCGACAACTGGCACACGGACGCGACCGGCTACGATCTGATCGCGCAAGCCGTCGCATTGCGGATTGAGGATTGCGGATTGCGGATTTATTGATGATTGAATGCCAAAGCCGCGAATTGCTCGAATGCGGATTGATCGTGGATTGAATGCCAAAGCCGCGAATTTCTCGAATGCGGATTGATCGTGGATTGAATGCCAAAGCCGCGAATTTCTCGAATGC
>DAIUKO010000140.1:10462-17823 GCA_036848175.1 Vicinamibacterales bacterium
GTGGATTGAATGCCAAAGCCGCGAATTTCTCGAATGCGGATTGATCGTGGATTGAGTGCCGAATGAACCCGCAATTTCTCGAATGCGGATTGAATCCGAAATGAATCCGCAATTCTCCAATGCAGATCGATCACCCACAATCACCAATAAATCCGCAATCCGCAATCCTCAATCCGCAATGAGACCATCTCGAAACCTCATGATGCGCGTCGCGAATTCGCGCGCGAACTCCTCGTCGTGGGTCGCGGCAACCAGCGTTCGGCCCTGACCGATGAGCTGCCGCAGCAGCTCGCCGAGCTCGGTGCGGCGCAGCGGATCGAGCGACGCGGTCGGCTCGTCCATCAACAGCACCGGCGGATCGACGGCGAGCGCGCGCGCAATCGCCACGCGCTGGGCTTCGCCGCCGGAGAGCTGGCGCGGCAGCGCGTCGGCGCGATGCTCGACGCCGAAGCTGCGCAGCAGCTCCAGCCCGCGGGCATTCGCCGTCCGCGCATCGACGCGATGCGCGTGCACCGGCGCCAGGCACACGTTCTGAATCGCCGTGAGATGTTCGAACAGGCAGTGAAACTGAAAGACCATGCCGACCTTGCGCCGCAAGTCGCGCAGGGTCGCGCGTGACGGCAGGCTGCCACCGGCGAGCGCGACGCCGTCGACCGCAATCCATCCCGCCTGAAACGGTTCGAGCCCCGCGATCGCTCGCAGCATCGTCGTCTTGCCGGATCCCGACGGCCCCATCAGGGCGACGAGCTCGCCGCGACGGACGTCGCAGCTGACGCCGGCGAGAATCACGCGCGCGCCGCGCCGCAGCTCCACGCCTTCTGCGCGCAGGACGAGGTCGTCGCTCATACGGCCGGCGATTTCCACTGGCGCTCGAGGCGCCGTGCCAGCGCGGCGAGCGGCAGCGACATCGCCAGATACAACGCCGCGCAGAGCGAACCGGGAAGCACCCAGCTGCCGAGATTGGTCGCGAAGATCTGCGTCTCCTTCGTCAGCTCGAGCACGGTCAGCACGGACACCAGCGACGAGTCCTTGAGCAGCGCGACGAAATCGTTCGTCATCGGCGCGAGGGCGAGGCGGAACGCTTGTGGGCCGCGGACCAGCCGCAGGACCTGACGCTCGCTCAGCCCGAGCGTGCGCGCCGCTTCGAGCTGGCCAAGGGGAATCGCTTCGAGCGCCGCGCGATAGATCTCGCTTTCGTAGGCCGCATAGTTGAGCGCGAGCCCAAGCAGCGCCGCGCCGAACGCGGGCAGGCGAATGGCGGCCGCGAGGCCGTAATACAGCACGAACAGCTGGAGGAGGATCGGCGTGCCGCGCATCAGCTCGACGTAGCCGAGCAGCGCCGCGCGCACCGGCGGCGCGCCGTACACCCGCCCCGTCGCGATCGCGACCCCGATGAGAACCGCGAGCGCCATCGACAGGCACGAGAGCACGATCGTCACCCCCGATGCCCGAAGCAATGACGGAAAGTACCGCTTCGCCGCCTCCCAGCTCGTCATCGTCGCGACGCTGACCGACGTGTCGAGACCTGTGACCGGCTCGACCGGCTCTCCGGCCAGAAGCCGCGCGTGCAGCTTCGGTTGGTCCTCGTTCCACACGCGCCACTTCGTGAAGATGCGCTGCAGCGTGCCGTCGCGCATGGCGCGGCGCAGCGTTTCGTTCAGCGTGTCGCGCAGCGGGCCATTCTGCGCCGACAATACCCCGACGTAGTGGCCGACGGCGACGGTCTGGGGCTGAATCGTGAACCCCGGCATCGCGCGCTGGCGCCGCTCCGCGAGTACGTTGTCGAGGAGCACCGCGTCGACGCGGCCGATCAGCAGATCCGAGTACGGATGCACGTCATCGTCGTACGACAGGGCGCTGAGACCGTGATCGCGTTCGGCGCGCAAGAGGATCTCGTAGGCGATCGTGCCGCCGAGCGTGGCCACACGTTTGCCGCGCAGATCGGCGAGCGTGCGGAACCGGGACGCGTCCGCGTCGCGCACGCTGAGGACTTCGCGGAACTCGTAGTAGGGAATCGTCACCGCGAGCGTCGTCCGCCGCGCCGGCGTGTCCTCGATGCCGCTCAGCCCGATGTCGGCATCGTCTCTCGCCACCGATTGATCGATCAGCCGGAAATCGACGTTCACGAACTCCGGCGTCCGCCCGACGCTGCGCGCGAACAGATCCGCAATCTCGACGTCGAAGCCGACCATCTGATCGGGCCGCGACGGATCGGCCTCGACGAACGGCGCGCCGCCTTCCTGGTCGCCCGCCCAGCGCAGCACCGTCGGCGCTTGAGCGCTCAGCGTTGCTGACAGCTGCCGTAGGTTGCGTCCGGCTTCAGCCGAACCAAGAACGATCAGAACGGCAACTGCGCACGGAGTCGACCACGCCGCGACACGTCTGCGCTGATTTCCCGTCTGGCTGTTCACCGCGATAGATTGTAGCGGGAGGATCGTGATGGCGAACGTCGCGTTCATCGGAACCGGTTTGCTCGGGAGCGGCATGGTGGAAGGCATGCTGCGCCGCGGCGACCAGGTCGTGGTCTGGAATCGCACGGAATCGAAGGCGCGCGCGCTGGAGAAGATTGGCGCGCGAGTGGCGGAGGCGCCTGCCGACGCGGTCGCAAGCGCCGAGCGCATTCACATGACGCTCCCTGACGACGCCATCGTGGACGAGATCGTGACGGCGTTCACGCCGCGGCTCCGAAAGGGAGCCATCATCGTCGATCACTCGACGACGGCGCCGACGGCGACGAGGGCGCGCGTCGAGCGGATCAACGCGCGAGGCACACCGTTCGTGCACGCACCGGTCTTCATGTCGCCACAGATGGCGCGCGACGGCGTCGGCATCATCATGGTCTCCGGCCCGCACACCGTGTTCGAGTCGGTGCGCGAGCCATTGCAGAAGATGACCGGCGAAGTCTGGTATATCGGCGAGGAAGGAGACCGGGCCGCCGCGTACAAGATCTTCGGCAACTCGATGCTGTTCGTCATCGCAGCCGGCCTGACCGACGTGTTCGCGATGGCGAAGAACCTCGGCATCGCCCCGTCCGACGCGCTGCAGGTGTTCTCGAAGTTCCAGCCGGGCAACCTGATCAAGGCGCGCGGCGAGAAGATGGCGCGCGGCGACTTCGAAGCGACCTTCGAGCTGACGATGGCGCGGAAAGACCTGCGGTTGATGATCGACGCGGCCGGCAGTCAGCCGATGGTCGTCCTGCCGGGCATCGCGAATCGGATGGACGAGGCGATCGCGCAAGGCCGCGGCAAAGAGGATCTCGGCTCGATCGCCGCGGCGGTCGTGTCATGAGATCCCGGGCAGCCCTGAAGGGCTGCACTACCGCCGTCACACTGGCCGTCGCGCTCACGGTAACGGGAGCGCCGCCCTTCAGGGCTGCCTTCGCGGTCGCCGCTGCCTTCACGCCTGCCTTCGCGCAACCGCAGAACCCGAACGCGCCGGAGAACTTCATCAAGGTCAATGCACCGGTCGTTGCGCTGACACATGCGCGCGTCATCGATGGCACTGGTGCGCCGCCGCGCGCCGATCAGACGATCGTCATCCGCGACGGATCGATCGCGGCCGTCGGCAGCGCGCTGAGCGTGACGCCGCCGGCCGGCGCGACATTGGTCGATCTCACCGGCCGCAGCGTCATCCCCGGTCTGGTGATGATGCACGAGCATCTCTATTACACGACCGGTCCCGGCGTGTACGGACAGCTCGGCGCCAGCTTCTCGCGGCTGTATCTCGCCGGTGGCGTGACGACGATGCGGACCGCGGGGAACGTCAACGGGATCATGGACATCAATCTGGCGCGGCGCATCGCGGCGGGCGAGCTGCCAGGCCCCGACATCGACGCGACTGCACCATACGTGAACGGACCGAGCACATTCCTGCAGATGCATACGCTGAAGACCGCAGAGGAGGCGCGCCGGCACGTCGCGTACTGGAACGACCAGGGCGCGACGTCGGTGAAAGCCTACATGCAGATCTCGCGCGATGCGCTGAAGGCCGCCATCGAGGAAGCGCACCGGCGAAACATGAAAGTCACCGGCCATCTCTGCTCGGTCACCTACGGCGAGGCCGCCGATCTCGGCATCGACGATCTGGAGCACGGGTTCGTCGCATCCACCGACTTTGTCGCCGACAAGCAGCCTGATGTGTGTCCGGGGCAGGGGCGCGGACAGCAGACCGTCGCGGCGCTCGACGAGAACGGCGCGCCGTTCAAAACGCTCGTCAGGAAGCTCGTCGACAAGCGCGTCGCGCTGACGTCAACGCTCACGGTGTTCGAGACGCTCACGCGCGACCGGCCGATGCCGCCCGGCCTCGAGGTGCTGACACCGCAGCTTCAGGACGCCTTCCGCCGCGCGTACGATCGGGCGCAGCAGAACACGCAGTCGGTCTACGCGACGCTGTTTCCCAAGAACATGGCGCTCGAGCGCGCCTTCGTGAAGGCGGGCGGACTGCTGATCGCTGGCACGGATCCGACCGGCGCCGGCGGCGTCGTGCCCGGATACTCGGATCAGCGCCAGATCGAGTTGCTCGTGGATGCGGGATTCAGTCCGCTCGAGGCGATTTCGATCGGCACGTTGAACGGCGCGAAGTATCTGGGGCGCGACGCACGCATCGGCTCGATCGCGACCGGCAAACAGGCCGACCTCGTCGTGATCAACGGCGATCCGTCCGCGACGATCGCCGACATCCGCAAGGTCGAAACGGTCTTCAAGCGCGGCGTCGGCTTCGATCCGGTGAAGTTGATCGATTCAGTGAAAGGGCAAGTCGGAATCTGGTGAACCCGCCCATCCAGCCCGTCTCGCCCTACTCCTGTCTCATCGCGATGATCGGATCCAACCGCATCGCGCGGCGCGCCGGAAGATAGCACGCGACGAACGCGATGACCGCGAGCGCGCCGATGACGAGCGCGTACGTCACCGGGTCGGTAGGACGGATGCCGAACAACATCCGTGACAGCACGCGCGTCGCGCCGATCGCGGCGAGCGCGCCCACCACGACGCCGACGGCAGCGACGCGCATGCCACGACCGACTATCAGCGCGAGGATGTCACGACGCGCGGCGCCGAGCGCGAGCCGCACGCCGATCTCGTGCGTCCCCTGCGCGACGGAGTACGACATCAATCCGTAAATCCCTATCGCGGCCAGGAGCACGGCAATCGCGCCGAAGATCGTCAGCAGGAGCATGTTGAAGCTCTGTCGCGCCATCGATTCACCGACGACCTGCTGCATCGTGCGCACGCGCGCGATCGCCAGCTGGGGATCGACAGCCCGAAATTCCCGTTCGACCGACGGCGTCAACGCAAGCGGGTTCGCCGCAGTCCGCACGACCCATGTGAGCGGCACGACCGTGTTGCCGAGACGGGTGATGGCGTCGCTCACCTGCGCGGCTGGCAGATACATGACAGGCGGCGGGCGGCTGTCGAGGCCGGCTTCGCGCACGTCGGCAACGATGCCGACGATCTGACGCGTCGGATCGTCGAACTCAGGTCCCAGACCTTTTCCAATCGTGACCTGCTGACCGATCGCGTCACCGTTCGGCCAGAACTTGCGCGCCATCGCGGCGTTGATGATCAGGACCGGCGCCGAGCCGCCGGTATCGCTCTCGGTGAACAACCGGCCGCGCTGGAGCGGAATGCCGAGGACCCGGAAGTAATCCGGCGATCCGAATCGCCACTTCTCCTCGCCGTGAAACGGCGAATCTCCGGCGAGCGGCCGTCCTTCGATGCGAAAGGGCAGATCGAAGCTCCGGGCGGTCGGCAGGCTCAACGTGAGCGCCGACGCCTGCACGCCGGGCAGCGCGTTGATGCGCGCGGTCACCTGCCGGGTCAGCGTTTCGACCTGTCGCGTCGTTGCGTACTTGGCGCCGGCGAGCGACGTTTCGAGTGTCAGGACGTTTTTCGGATCGAACCCGGGATCGACGGCGCGAAGGCCGACGAACGTGCGGATCAGGAGCAGCGCGCCGACGAGCAGGACCACGGCCAGCGACATTTCGGCGACGACGAGCGCGCCGCGCGTGCGTCCGACGCGGACGCCGGTCGATCCGCGATCGCCGCCTTCCTTCAGCGCGGCGCCGAGGTTCGCCCGCGCGAGGTGCAGCGCCGGCACGAGACCGAAGAGCAAGCCGGTCGCCACGCCGACGGCGGCGGTGAAGCCGAGCAGCCGCCAGTCGAGGATCGAGTGGGCGAGCGACGCGTTCGCGAGATCGTGGGCGCGAGGCAGGTCGCCCGGGCTGAGCGCGACGAGCGCCCGCGCCCCCCATACGCCGAAGGCGAGACCGACGAGCGCGCCGATCGAGGAGAGCAGGACGCTTTCGACGAGCACTTGACGAACAATGGCGCCGCGGCTGGCGCCGATCGCGGCGCGGACCGCGATCTCTTTTTGCCGCGCGGCCGATCGCGCCAGCAAGAGGTTGGCGACGTTCGCGCATGCGATGAGCAGCACCAGTGCGACCGCGCCAAGCAGGATCAGCAGCGCCGGCCGTGCATCGCGCACGACGAGCTCCTGCAGCGGCTCGACGGCGACCGATTCGGTCGTGTCCATCCAGCGCGGGTTCGCGCGGCGGAACTCGTCGCCGACGATCTTCATCTCGGCACGCGCCGCGTCGATGGTGACGCCGGGCTTCAGACGCGCGGCGACGCTGAGATAGTTTCCGTGATTGGCGCTGTTCGGATCCGGCTGCAGCGGGATGAAGACGTCCGCGGCGGGATCGGGACGGAAGCGCTCCGGCAAGATGCCGACGACCGTGTACGGCTCGCCGTTCAGGGCGATTGCCTTTCCAATGATCGACGCATCTCCGCCGAGTCGCGTCGACCACAACCCATGCGCGAGCAGCGCGACGTGCGGTCCGCCGGGCCGATCTTCGTCGGCCGCGAACGTGCGCCCGATTTGCGGGACGACGGCGAATACGCGGAAGTAGTCGGCGCTGACGTGAATGCCACGCACCTGTTCCGGACGATCACCGCCGCTCAGGTTCATCCCTGGTCCCGCGAAATCGTACGCGGCCATCGCCTCGAAGCTCTGCGCGCGGCGCCACGTCGTGAACTTGGGAATCGAGATCGCGCAGCCCTGGCCGTTCGGGAAGCGGCGGCACAACCGCATCAGGCGTTCGGGTTCCGGGTAGGGAAGCGGCTGGAGCAGGACGCTGTTGACGACCGAGAAGATCGCGGTGTTGGCCCCGATCCCGAGCGCCAGCGCCGCAATGGCGACGGTGCTGAACGCCGGGTTCTTGACGAGGGTGCGGAAGGCGTGACGCAGGTCGGCGAGAAGTCCGTCCATAGGCCCCTAGACGGAGTCCTGCAGACCCGCGTTCCGTCACTCGGTCAGACCACGGTCAGACCACGGTCAGACCACGGTCAGACCACGGTCAGACC
>DAIUKO010000141.1:0-17647 GCA_036848175.1 Vicinamibacterales bacterium
AGTTCCGACGTAACAGGTGTCGAGTTCCGCCGACGCAGGAGGCATCGTGATCTTCTCCGATCAGTCTCTCCACATATGGATTCTGCCAGGGACTCGACGGACTCGAGACGATCTCGCCTAAGAAAACTGATCGTGTCACGTGGACGGCGTTATTGTGCTCCGCGGGTTGCGAGTAGTGGATCGTCACGGCAAGGATGTGCGAAATGGCACAGACGCAATTCACCGTCCAGAGTAGTCTCGCGATCATGGCAGAACGCTGTGGCGATCGAGCTCGACTGGGCCGGGACCAGGAACGCAAACTGGATCGTCGGCAACGACTTCAGGCGTGGAGGGCACGGCTGCGGAAAAAGGCGAACGAGGAAGCGGCGCTTCGCGTCGCATCTCTCAACATGCACGACGAGGGTGGCCCGGCGCGGATCGGAGATTGATCGGGTGTTCCTGATGACTCAGTGGACTCGCCCGGGCGGTTTATCGAGTGTCGCCAGCCGCTGCTGATCCTGGAGCCTTCGCCACAACCTCTTCGCACGCCGTCTAAGCCGGTGCTGCTTCGCGACGCGATAGCGCTCGATCAACCGCTCGATTCGTCCGCGTCGATCGTGTGCCTCCGCGACGGCTTTGACTTTCACGTGGACGCGCGGCTGTCCGTACCCGTCTCGTACGCAAACACCATGTTGCGAATGTGCCGGACAATCCGGCTCGGCGGCGCATGAGCGAACCGTCGATTGTGGACGAACCCGTTCGGCAGCCTCGCGGGTCCGGCCCATCCACGAACGACCGGCGTCGGGTGCTGATGGGTCACATTGACGTGAAGCTGGCCGTCACCGGCAATCTCGAAGAAGGCCACGTGGCAGTCGGTTGCAATTCTCTCGTTTACTGTGAATCGTTCGACGGCTCGCTCCATCGTCTCAACGTCTGCGATCCATGAGCTCGTGAGATTCCAGTGCGCCGTCGTCACAGCTCTCGCGGCGTTCCGCAATTGTCGACCCATAAGGTGCCTCTTCAATACATACCACCCATACCGCCGCCGCCAGGCATCGCGACGCTCTTGTGCGCCTCGGGAATGTGCGAGATCACCGCTTCGGTTGTCAGCAGTAACGACGCGATTGACGCCGCGTTCTGCAGCGCCGAGCGGACCACTTTGGTCGGATCGATCACACCGGCCTGGACGAGGTCTTCATATCGCTCGGTCTGCGCGTTGAAGCCCTCTGCACCCGTCATGTCCTTCACGCGCTGCACGACAATCGACCCCTCGTGCCCGGCGTTGGTCGCGATCCAGCGCGTCGGCTCCTCGATCGCGCGGACCATGATGTTGACGCCGATCTGCTCATCGCCTTCGAGCTTCAGCGTCTCGAGCCCCTTCGCCGCCCGCAGCAGCGCCACACCGCCCCCGGGCACGATGCCTTCTTCGACCGCGGCCTTGGTCGCGTGCATCGCATCCTCGACGCGCGCTTTCTTTTCCTTCATCTCGGTCTCGGTCGCCGCGCCGACCTTGATGATGGCCACGCCGCCCACCAGCTTCGCGAGGCGCTCCTGCAGCTTCTCGCGGTCATAGTCGGACGTCGTGTCCTCGACCTGCGCGCGAAGTTGTTTGACACGGCCCTCAATCGCCGCGCCGTCTCCCGCCCCCTCGATGATCGTCGTGTTGTCCTTGTCGACGGTGACGCGCTTGGCCTGACCGAGGTCGTCCATGGTGATCGACTCGAGCCTGATCCCGAGGTCTTCAGTCACGGCCTTGCCATTGGTCAGAATCGCGATGTCCTCGAGCATCGCCTTCCGGCGATCGCCGAAACCAGGCGCCTTCACCGCGGCCACGTGCAGTGTGCCGCGCAGCTTGTTGACCACGAGCGTGGCCAGCGCCTCGCCGTCGATGTCCTCCGCGATGATCAACAGCGGACGGGCGGCACGCGCCACGAGCTCCAGCACCGGCAGGAGATCTTTCATCGAGCTGATCTTCTTCTCGTGGATCAGAATCACCGCGTTCTCGAGGACCACTTCCATGCGCTCGGGATCGGTGACGAAGTACGGTGACAAGTAGCCGCGATCGAACTGCATTCCCTCGACGACCTCGAGCGACGTCTCGAGCGTTTTCGCCTCTTCGACGGTAATGACGCCGTCCTTGCCGACTTTCTCCATCGCTTCCGCGATGATCCGGCCGATCGTCTCGTCGTGGTTCGCCGAGATCGTCCCGACCTGGGCGATCATCGGGCCGGTTACCGGTTTGGATTGCGCCTCGAGCGACGCGACGATGGCCTCGACCGCTTTGGCGATGCCGCGTTTGATGGCCATCGGATTGGCGCCGCCGGTCACGTTCTTCGCGCCTTCGCGATAGATCGCCTGGGCCAGCACGGTCGCCGTCGTGGTGCCATCGCCGGCGACATCCGAGGTCTTGCTCGCGACTTCCTTCACCATCTGCGCGCCCATGTTTTCGAGCGCGTCCTTCAGCTCGATTTCCTTCGCGACCGTCACCCCGTCCTTGGTGATCGTCGGCGATCCGAATTTCTTGTCGAGGATGACGTTGCGGCCCTTCGGCCCGAGCGTCACCTTCACGGCATTTGCCAGACTGTTGACCCCGCGAAGAATGCCCTGCCGCGAGGCGTCACCGTAGTCGATGTGTTTTGCCATTCAGAGTTCCCCCGCTTCCGATGGTTACTTCTTTTTCTTCGTCATCCCGTTGCGGTCGATGACGGCCAACACTTCGTCCTCGCGCATGATGAGGTACTCCGTGCCATCGAGCTTGACCTCCTGGCTGGTGTACTTGCCGAACAGAATCAGATCACCAGCCTTGACGTCGAGCGGGACCCGTTTGCCGTCGTCTCTGACTTTGCCGTTGCCGGCGGCGATCACCTTGCCTTGCTGCGGCTTCTCTTTCGCCGTGTCCGGGATGATGATTCCGCCGACTCTCTGCTCGCCCTCTTCGAGGCGTTGAACGATGATCCGGTCGTGCAGTGGTCTGATGTCCATGGTGTCGACTCCAAACTGTAGAGTGATGAGATCAGGCGGCAGCGCGCTCGAAGACGACATTCCGTGCGAGGAGGTTGGCTTTCGCGGTCCTGCTGGCACGGGTCCACGAGCGGGACTGCGCCGATGACGTGCCGTCCGTGCGTGTGTTCTCCCACCAGTCCTCGTTGAGACGCGCACTATCGGGCAGCGCGAAGCCGAGGAGATCTTCGATTTCAGCGAACGTCAGGACCACAGTGTTCGCGTATCGGTTGTCCAGGTACTTGTGCAGAGACAGATACTCGGTGGGCACGGCGAATGACGGCGAGACGGCTGCGCGTAGTGTCATAACCTCCCCACTGTAGTGCCGGGCGGCTCCCGTGACCTGTTCCGGATTGCACAGTGGCCAGCTTTGGATCGCCCACACTTCCAGGCGGCTGCGGAACGGGCGCGGGTCTTCTGCGAACACGAAGCGGTGATCGCCGTGGCGGACGAGGCCGCCGGATAGTGCCATCCGAGAGGTGAACCGGCTGACCGTCGAGAGGTTAGCGCAGGCGCGGTGTTGACGCCGCGAGGGTCGCGATCGTCCATGTTCGATCGCACGTACGACATCGCCAGCATGTCGTGGCGGTGAGGACTTTGGCCAGCGTGTCGACGACCTTGCCTTTGCAGAACGGGCATATGGTTGGTCGTGTGACCGCTTTGTCGAATCGCGATTCCATCGGTGATCTCGGTGTGTTTGACATGCAAATGCCTCGAGTACGGGCGGCCTTTGCTACTTCCTTCCGCCCGACCAGTTACGGTAGCGTCACTTCTCGAACAATGATGCCTGCATCACGGAAACCGGACTGTTCATTTGTGCACAGCGGGCGCGTGTGCGGGCGTCGGTCGTGACCCGATCGGCCGCCGCCTCGAGCCGCGACCGCCGCACACGCGAGCGAATCGCGGACCCGCCTCGGGCGATGTGCAATTCAGGACACCGCGAGCGGACCCGTCTGCGCGAGACTGAGCGTCGAGGGTAGAGGTAGACATGTTCAAGTTGATTCCGACCATGCGGCGCGGCTCTTCGTGCGGCATTCCCGCGGCCTGGGCTCGCTACGACACAGTTGACGCAGCACGGATCGGAGCAGCGACGCTGTTTCGCGACGATCGCGTTCTGCGCGCCATCATCGTTCGCGACGAGGTTCCTCCGGCATTTGTCGAGTGGGCGGAACGATGAGTTCGTTCCGCTCCATGCCTGTCCCTGCTGAAAAACCCATCGCAGCGTCCTAGCGAACAGCCGCAACATCAACGCTGTCAACCACGACGGGCATTTTCAGCAGGCACACCCTCGAACGCCAGCGCCGTCCCATCGCAACAACGCAGCGCGTCACGAAGGCCGCCAATCGGTCGCTGTGCAAAACGGTACATCTCAAGTTATCGCCAGGCGAGTACGCTGGCCCGTTCTCTCATCCGCCAAGGAGGGTAGACGCGTGCAGCTCCTGAGAAGATCCGTCGGTGCGATGGTGTTGATCGTCTGTGTCGGATTGGGCACCGCTGTCGTGTGGCCGCAAACTGCCGTCGGCGCCGGCGACCAACCGCCGCTGGTGGCCGTGTCGACGATGCCAAACCACTCCTCGGGTCAAGAGGCGAAAGCGCCCGCCAAACCGCAGGCTGCCGCCGCCAAGCCGGCGCCGAAGCGCGAGATGATCCAGGTGACCGTCGTCACAGTGAAGCCGGATCTCCTCAATGAATGGTTGGAATTCCAAAAGAACGAGACGATCCCCATGCTCAAGAAGGCCGGCGCGCTCCGCCGCGACGCCTGGCAGACCGGGATCTTCGGTGAGGCCGGGATGTACGCGTTCGTGGTGCCGATCGAGAACTTCAACCAATACGATGGCGACAACCCACCACTTCGAGCGCTCGGCGCCGACGGTGCCCGCGCGTACGCCGAGAAGAATCGCCGCTTTATTGTGAGTTCCCATACCTATGCTGAGCAGACGCGGCCCGATCTCGGTTATGAGGTCAAGATGTCTGGGCCACCAAAGCTCGCGCTGCTGTCGAACGTCCGGATTGCGCTCGGCAAGGGATCCGAGTACGAGGCGCTGGTCAAATCGGACGTGCTCCCGGTCATGCGAAGGGCTCATCTGGGGTACGTTGTCAGTCAGACGGTGCTGGGCGGCGACATCAACGAGTTCACCACGCTGATCTTCTACGACACCTTCGCGGACATCGGCAAAGGACATCCCTTCGATCGGATTTTGGGGGCGGACGGTTCTCGTCAGTTGACGGCGAAGGCTATCGGCATCGTCACCCACGTGGAGCGCAGCATCGTCCGCTATGTTCCGGATTTGAGCTTCGCGCCGCGTCCGATCACGTAATCGCCGCGCGTGGAGCCCGTCGGGCTTCCACGTCAAAAGGAAGGACAACATGGCCACCGTCGCATCGCGTCCGCGAGGGCGCTTCGTTCTCGGGCAATCGATTTGGGTCGTCATCATGGCGGTGCTGCTCGTTCTGATTGCGGCCGCCGTCTTCTACGTTCGACAAGGCTAGAGAGGCAGGCTGAGGAACCCACCTCTCTTGCGCCGGGGCTGAAAATTCACACGTCGGTTCGTGCGATCGGACAGCCTTGGCCACCCGTCTCCCATCTCCGACGATCACAACAAAAGAGGTAAGACCACTATGTCGATGCTGTTCAGTCGTACCGCGATCATCCCCGTGTGGCTCCTCGTCTTCGGGCAGCTGGTGTTGTTCGGGTCGCGCATGACTTTTCCCCGGGGCCTGGTCCTGCTCCTGGCAGCCGGCGTGGCTCTCGCAATCATGCGCGTTCTGTGGCGGGAACCCGCTCAGACAATCGCGGCGATGACGGTGCCTGCGCCGCCGCCGGCGACGCTATCTCCGACGGACTTCGTCTCCAACTCGTGGCCAAACTCGGGATTCCGGAACATCAGGCAAAGAAGCACCAGGGGCCGATGAGCAGACGAAGATTCCGCGTCGCTTGGCCCGGGTTCGCTCTGGCCTGCGAGCGAGGCCATCGTCCTGCACGACGGATCCGGAATGGTGGGGGCCGCCGCTAAAAGCGGGGAATTCGGCTGTACCGTTCGGCACATGTCCACGCTGCCAACACAGGTATGCTTGACTGCGATTGAGCCGGATCAGGAAAGAGCCTTCCATGAGCGGTGTATGGGTCCTTCTAGGGCTTGCGGTGTTGGCGATGATAATCGTGAGAACCGCGGGGTGGTCGAAAGTGCGCGCCGATCGATCGAATCTCGGATTCGTCAGCGCGCGTTGGCTGGCCGAACAACGCCTTTCACAATCCCAGGACCACAAGTAGACACTGGCTGCTCGACTTCAAGGCGAGCTGTTCCGTCATCGCGTGACGTTGTTCCTGGAACCGGTCAGTCTGGTTGAATGTACGGTCATCAGAAAGATTGAGGTCGACTATGGTTCGTCGTCCGGATGGATTGTCAGCGTTCGAGTTCGTGGTGTTGGCCAGCCTGCGTACCGCCCAATTGACTCGTGGATGTACGCCGCGGGTCGAGGGTACGCACAAACGCATCGTGATTGCGCAACTCGAAGTGTCGTCCGGACTGGTCGCGCGAGCGGTGAGCAGCGAGGTTGTCGTCCGAGAACCGATCTGAGATTGACAGAGATCGAGAAGATAGCCGGGTGTTCCTCAAGGCGTTCGGAGATCGCGTTCTGAATCCCCAACCAGGACGGCTCATGACGCGACGTTCGACAGGGCCGGCGTTCGCGCACCTGAACGCCGGTCGACTTCCTCGCCCAGCACGATCCGAACCTCATGGACGCGGCCGTCGTTGACGAGCGGAATCGCTCCGGCGTCGACGGCCGCGCCGTCCAGTGCCGCTTCCCGGATGCCTCGGCATCGGTGCGTCGGGTTCGACACCGTGATGTCGTAGCGCGTCTCGAGAAAGCGCCAGACAATCCGGTACTCGGGCCACGACGACGGGATACAGGGATCGACGACGAACGTGGCGCCCCGCCGCCGCAGGCCGAGGATGCTTTCGAGCCCCGCGCGATACATCCAGCCAGCCGATCCCGTGTACCAGCTCCAGCCGCCGCGGCCGGCATGCGGTGACCGCGCGTAGACGTCGCCGGCGATCACGTAGGGCTCGATCTGATACCGCGCCGCGTCCGCCAGCGTTCGCGTGTGGTTCACGGGATTCAGCATGTGGAAGAATTCCATCGCTTCGTCGCCGCTCCCCAATCGCGCCACCGCCATCACAATCCACACTGCCGCGTGCGTGTACTGGCCGCCATTTTCGCGGATGCCCGGCAGATATCCCTTGATGTAGCCGGGATCCTGCGCCGATCGATCGAACGGCGGATGGAGAAGCAGCAGCATTTGCGATCCGCGCGCCACCAATTGTGTGCGCACCGAGTCCATGGCGCGCTCGGCGAAACGCTGCGGGACCGCCCCGGACAGCACGGCCCAGGACTGCGCGATCGAATCGATCCTGCACTCGTCGTTCTGCGCCGACCCGAGCGGCCCGCCGTCGTCGTAGTAGCCGCGCCGGTACCACTCGCCGTCCCACGAGCGTTCGAGCTGGCCGGCGAGCCGCCTGGCTTCGTCGGCGTAGCCCTCGCCGCGACTGCGGTCGTTGCGTGCGTGGCAGAGCGGCACGAAGTCGGTGAGCACCCCGTAGAGAAAGAATCCCAGCCATGTGCTCTCGCCGAGCCCTGCGGCGCCGACGCGGTTCATCCCATCGTTCCAATCACCGCCGCCGAAGAGTGGCAGACCGTGCGCGCCGGCAGTCAGGCCCTTGTCGATCGCGCGAACGCAATGATCGAACAGCGTGCCGCTCTCGACGGACACTTTCGGCTGCCCGTACGCCTCCTGCACGCCCGGCGGAAGGAGCGGCGCTTCCAGGAACGGCACGCGTTCGTCCAGCACGCTGGCGTCTCCGGTCGTGCGCAGGTACTCCGCCGCCGCGTAGGGAAGCCAGAGCAGATCGTCCGAACACCGCGAACGCAGACCATGTCCGCCCGGCTCGTGCCACCAATGCTGCACGTCGCCTTCGAGGAACTGTCGCCCGGCGGCGCGTAAGAGGTGCGCTCTCGCCAGGTCGGGTCGCGCGAACGACAGCGCCATGACGTCCTGCAACTGATCGCGGAAGCCGAAGGCGCCGCCCGGCTGGTAGTAGCCGGCGCGGGTCCAGAGGCGGCAGCTGATGTCCTGGTACAGCAGCCACCCATTGATCAGGACGTCGAACGAATCGTCGGGCGTGCTGATCTGAATCGCGCCGAGCGTACGGTTCCAGAAATCCTGAACACGCTGTCGCGCGGCGTCCCCAGCATCCACCGTTCCGTGACGCTCAATCAACTGTTCGACATGCGCCGCATCGCTGCCCTGACCGAGCACGAAGAGCACGCGGCGCTGCTCTCCCGGTTTCAGCACAAGTTGCACCTGCAGGGCCGCGCATGGATCGAGACCGGCCCCAAACCGGCCGTCGAGCATCGAGTGGCCCAGAGCCCGCGGTCGAGCGAGCGAACCGTTGCGGCCGATGAACGAGACACGATTGCCGGTCGCGGACGCCGCTGCCTGGCTGGCATGCGCGAACGCGATCCGCGGAGCGAACGCGTCGTTGTACGCGTTGCGGGCGAGGATCGCTCCGCTCCTGGCGTCGCGGGTCGTCGTCACATGGCGATGATGGCCGTCGCGCGGCGGTCCAAGCGCCCAGTCGTTGTAGGCAAAGACACTCAGACGTCGAGTTGCGCCGCTCTCGTTCGTCACCGTGAGCCGCGAATACTTCACCGGATCCTCGACGTCCACGAACACGTCGAGCCGGTGGCGAATGCCGCGCGTCGTCCGCGCGAACTCGGTGACCCCCGCCGCGTGACGGATGACGAATCGTCCACTCGTGCGGTCGCGGCGCATCGGTCCCGGCGTCGGCGACCACGCGTCGCCTGAGTCGTCGTCGCGCACGAACACCGCTTCGGACGTCGGGTCAACGATCGGATCGTTGGCGAACGACGTCAGGCGGTTCTCGCGGCTGTTCTCCGACCAGGTGTGCGACGCGCCCGATGCGGTGACGATCGTGCCGAAATGGGCGTTGGCGATGACGTTCGTCCACGGCATCGGCGTTTCGTCGTCGCCCTCGAGGACGACCGCGTAGGCTCGCCCGCCGTCTGTGAATCCGCCGAGCCCGTTCATGAGCGTCATCGGCGGCACGTCGACCGGCGCGTCGATGGACGCATCTCGCGCGTCGCCCGAATCGGTCGACGCGAGGTCGGCAAAGGTGGCCGGGATCTCGCGGACATGACGCGGATGCGGTTTGTCGAGGTGCGCGCGCAGATCGCCTCGGTCTCCCACGAGGACGGCGCGTGCGACCGCCTCGAGCAACGTGCGCTGCGCACTGAGCATCAGATCGCCGCGCAACAGGTACGCGCCACCGGGACGGTGCTTCCACGCGCGCCACGGGCCGTTGTCGAGCAGCGCGGTGAGCTGCGCGTGCATCTCGTCGATGTAGCTGATCGGATGCTCGTTGAGGATGACGACGTCCGCGATCAGCCCTTTCAGGCGCCAGTACTCCTGCGCCTGCAGCACCTCGCGCACCAGCGCCGCATCGTCGTTGCCGACGACGCGCACCAGCAGAATCGGCAGATCGCCGGAAATCGCATGCGGCCAGAGTCCGGCCTGGCCGAGCTCGTTGGCGGCGAGCCGGCCGGGATCCGCGCGCAGCGACGCATCAGCAAACAGGACCCGCGACGCGAGCCGTTCGAAGAGGAGCGCGTCGTCGTTCGAGATGCCGAGATGGCGAAGGCCGCTCTGGGCATGGGTGAAGGCGAGCGCGAACGTCCGCGACGCGGCGCTGGGATCGTGGTACTTGTGCGCGAGCGCGACCGCGGTTTCGCGATCGGCGGCGATGCCGGTCGCGAACGAGAGCCGCACCGACGCGCCCGGGACGAGCCTGATGCGCTGGCGGAGACTGACGATTGGATCGAGCGGCACGCCGGTCGTTCCCGACAGCGAGCGTCCGTCGAGCGCGGCGGGGGCGTCGGTGTCGCGGCCGCGACCGAGGAATCGTGCGCGGTCGGTCTCCCATTCGACCGGCCCCTGCGGCCGGCCTTCCAGGCTCAACACGTGCACGGCCCATACGCCGGTCTCACGGGAATCGCGGGGGCGCCGATGACAGACGAGGGCCGCGCTGTCTGCCAGATACTCTGTTTCGACGAACAGCTTGCCGAATGCCGGATGCGCGAGATCGTCGGCCGGCGGCGCCAGGACGATCTCGGCGTAACTGGTCACGTCGATTTCGCGAATCCGCGTGCTCTGATTGACGACCGTCACCCGGTGCACTTCCACATCGTCTTCGGTGGAGACCGCGATCTCGAGCTGCGTGGAGATCTCGTCGTCGCGCCGCCGGAACGTGGCTTTCTCGGCGCGAAAGGTGACGAGGTAGTCCTCCGGCTCCTGTGCCGTCGGGTGATAGGCCGCCGACCATACGAGCCCGCTGCGGACATCGCGCAGGTACACGCATTCGCTGCCGGGATCGCGCGTGACGTCGTGACGCGATCGTGTGACCGCCAGACCGCGGCAGAAGCTGCTCCCGCCGCCGGCGTTGGTCACGACCGTGACGTAGTTGCCGTTGGAGAGGAATTGCGCGTGCGGGAACAGCGTCTGCGGCGATCGATACCGCCGCACCGGCACGGCCGGCGGCGGCGCGACGACCCGCATTTCGTCGAGCGGCCGCGGGTGAATCGTCGGCGCGTGGCGGGGCAGGCGCTCTTGCAGCAGCAACTCCGTCGCTTGCACCCGCGGGTCGGCGTGGAAGCGCGTCACCATCGGATCACCAAGCAGCGTGTTCGCCAGCGCGACCAGCGTCATGCCCTGGTGGTGCGCGAGATAGGTCCGGACGACGGTACCCGTGACTCCGGCCTCGCGGCCGGCCGTGTGATCGTGCGCGTCCGCGTCGCGATTGGTGTAATCGATCGCGTCGAAGAAGCCAATTTCGCCCTCGAGGCCGGCGTCGCTCATCCGCCGCAGGTTCGCGGCGCTTCGCACCGGGTCGATCATCGCGGCGAGCGCCGTCGCGTAGGGAGCAACGACGAGCTCGTCGCCAAGCCCTCGCTTCAGACCGAGGCTGGGAACGCCGAAGGCTTTGTACTGATAGATGTCGTGTCGATCGACGACGTTGTATGCGGACTCCGAGATGCCCCACGCCACACCACGCGCGGCGGCGTAATCGATCTGACGGCGCACGGCCATCCGACACGATTGTTCGAGCAGGGTGTCCGGGTAGCTGCGCATGACGAGCAGCGGCATCAGATACTCGAACATCGTGGCGCTCCACGACAGCAGCGCCACCTGGCCCTTTACGTTGGTCACCGATCGTCCCAGATGAAACCAGTGCGACTCCGGCACGTCGCCCTTCGCGATGGCGAGAAAGCTCGCCAGGCGCGACTCGGACGCGAGGAGATCGTAGAACGACGGATCGCGGCGGCCCGGGCCGTCGGCGTCGGCGAGACGATAGCCGATGGTGAAGAGCTGCCGTTGAGGCTCGTAGAGAAACCGGAAGTTCATGCCGTCGAAGAGCGCCATGGCGCGGACCGCGAGCCGTTCGAGCCGCGCCCGTTCAGCGGCAGGATGGGCGGGATCCGTCGCGCCCGCCAGTTGCGAGAGCGCGACCGATACCGTCAACAACGCGCCCGCAAGATTCCCGCTGTCCACCGTCGAGACATACGACGGCGGCAGCGGCGCCAGCGTCCGCGTGTCGTACCAGTTCAGCAGGTGGCCTTCGTATCGTTCCAGTGCTTCGACAGTCGTGAGCGTGGCGTCGAGACGGTCAACCATGTCATCGACCGCGATGAAGCCGAGGTCGTGAGCCGCCACTGTCGCCAGCAGGGCCATGCCGATGTTGGTCGGCGAGGTGCGATGCGCGATGGTCGTGTCAGGCACCAGCTGCACATTGTCCGGCGGGAGCGCATGATCCTCGGGCCCCATGAACATGTCGAAGTAGCGCCACGTCTTCAGCGCGACCAGGCGCAGATACTCGCGGTCCTCCGAGCCGAGCGGCATGCGACGCGGTGGCACGGGGACGCTCAGCGCGTACGCGATCAGCGGCGCGGCGGACCACAGCGCAAGGATCGGCACCGCTGCCGGCCACGCCTCCGGACGCAGCATGAAGACGAGGACGGCGCCGCCGGCGGCGATGACGGGGCTCGCGATCATCTCCCTCACGAATACGGCGACGCGCGGCTGTCCACCGCGATGCGCGCTCGCCGCCGCGGTTTCCCACTCGAGCAGCCACCGCTGCGTGACCCCGAGACGCACGAGCGTCACGGTGATGGCGTGCACCATTTGGTAGGCCTGGTTCGCGAGGAACACGAGCTGCAGCACGACGCGCGCGATGTCGCTGTTCAGATCCTCGACGAGCGTTCGAATGAACACGCGTTCGGATTGGCCGGTCGCCGGGCCGCGACCGAAGGCCGCGACACGCATGACGATCGGAAGGACGAGCGCGGCGAGCCCGATTGCCGTCCACACCAGCGGCGAACCAGGCAGGACGCTCCACCCGAGCAGGAGCACGGCGACGATCATCGGCGCCGTCACGCTGCGCCGCAGGTTGTCGAGAATCTTCCAGCGCGCGATCGCCGGCAGACGATTCCGCTGCAGCCCCGATCGCGTCGGGACCCACGGCAGCAGCCACCACAGGATTTGCCAGTCGCCGCGGACCCACCGATGCTGGCGTCGGGCGTGCGCGAGAACGCTGGACGGGTAGTCGTCCACGACTTCGACGTCGGTCACAAGGGCCGTCCGCGCGTAGAGCCCCTCAAACAGATCGTGCGACAGCAGCGCGTTCTCGGGGACGCGCCCCTCGAGCGACGCGACGAACGCGTCGACGTCATAGAGGCCCTTGCCGGTGAAGATGCCCTCGTCGAAGAGGTCCTGGTAGACGTTCGAGACGGCGGTCGTGTACGGATCGACCCCGGTGTGGCCGGCGTAGGTCTGCGCGAAGATCGAGCCGGCCGCGCTCGCCATCGTCACACTGACGCCCGGCTGGAGAATGCCGTAGCCCTCGGTGACGCGGCCGACATGCGGGTCGAAAAAAGGACGATTCAACGGATGCGCGATGATGCCGATCAGCTCTTTCGCGGCATCGCGCGGCAGGCGTGTGTCGGTGTCGAGCGTGAGGCAATAGCGGACCGTGCCGAGGATCGCGAGCTCGCCGACCTGGGTCGCGAAGCTCGTGTCGGACGCGCCCCTGAGCAGGCGATTGAATTCCTCGATCTTGCCGCGCTTGCGCTCCCAGCCAATCCACGCGTGTTCGCCGGCGTTCCATTGCCGCTCGCGATGGAAGAGAAAAAACCGATCGGCGTGTCCGGGACCGAATCGCCGATTGAGCGCCTCGATGCCGTCCCGCGCCGCCGACAGCAACGCGCCGTCGCCCGGCATCTCGCGCGACGCGGCATCGGTGAAGTCGCTCAGGATCGCGAAATGGATGCACGGATCGAGATTGCCGAGGGCAAGAACTTCCACGTGCTCCAGCAGCGAGGCGACGGAAGCCTCGCTCGTCAACATCGTCGGCACGACGACCATCGTCCGCGCCTCGGCGGGAATCGGACCGGTGAACTCGAACCGGGACAGGCGGCGAGGCGGAATCGCCCACGCGATGACACGGTGCGCGAGCGCGATCGCGATGTCGGCGGCTGGAATCATCAGCAGCAGCACGACGGCGCCGACGACGCGTGCCGAGGCGCCGGCGTGGCGACCGTACGCGGCACTGCCCGCCAGCAACAGCGCGGCGACCACCACGATCGGTGCCAGATACACCAGCGTCGGATGCGCGAACGTCCACCGCCGCACGCGAGCCGCGAGTCGCGGCCGGTAGGCGACGTCGGCTTCGAGATCGCGACGCCCTCGATCGATCAGGTGATACCCGACGTGCGCGGCGCGGTCCGACGCTGAACCGCTCGCGACCGCCTGGCGCGCACTCTCGACCGCACGCAGCGCGACCCGCAGTTGCGCGTCGCCGCTCGGCGCCGCGAGTTCCTCGACGGCCCGGCGCTGTCGATCGCGACTGAGGAAGTCCATCCGCCCGTAGGCGCCGGCCGGATCGCGCTGGAGCACCTGTTCGACCAGGCTCACGGCCTCCACGTACTGGCGCCAGTCGAGCGTGGCGCAGAGTCGCAGGCTCGTCATCGCGTTGGCGATCGACACCTGGTCGGCCGCCTGCCGCTGGTGTTCGCCGCGAATGGCGTCCTCGGCCGTCGTGTCCCGCGACGCGAGGTAGTGCTCGACCGCGTCGCGGATCGGCGCGAGCCGAAGGCCGTACTCACGGACACGATGCAGCAGGCGAACGACGTATGCGATATGGAGGGTCGCCGGCAGCGGTTGCGACGGATGGCTCGCGCCGGCTTCGATCGCGGACACGTGCGCGTCGGCCGCCTGCCGCGCCCGGCGCGCCTCCATCGTCTCGTCGGCCAGACGGCGGAGGTTCTCGATCAGCGCGAGCTTCAGCATGCTCGGCCAGGCCCAGAGCTCGCCGATCGTCAACGGGGCGACGCGTTGATAGCTGTTCAGGAAGACGGCGAGCTGATGACGATCGATGCGGCTGTCGCTGTGGCGCACCAGCGCGACGGCGATCGCATAGATTCGCGCGTCGCCGGCGTGTTCGCGCGAGGCGAGCGTGGGCAGCTGCCGGTAATACGACTTCGGGAGGTTCCGGCGGATGTCCGCGATTTCCGCGGTCACCAGGTGGAAGTTGTCGAGCAGCCATTCCGCCGCGGTGGTGACGAATTCGCCCGTCCGGACATCGTGCGCCAGCGCGCTGTAGGCTTCGCGAAGCGCGCGCGCGTTGTCGTCGAACCGCGGCAGGACGTGGCGCGCACGTCGCCGCGGACTCGGATCGACCGTGAGGCTGCCGGCGAGCGACAACGCCCGCTCTTCGAGGCGCTCGATGCTGAGCAGCTCGTCGCGGAACGGCCGGTCGGGAGGCGGTGTGGTCGCCGCAAACACGCGGCGGAACAATCGGTTCACCACCGCAGGATGAAGACGTAGACGACCACCGCCACGACGGCGAGCGCCGGGATCAGCTCTTTGAGCCGTCGGCTGACGACACGATCGTGCGCCACGCCGCGCGCGCGCCAGGCATCCCACCGTCCTTCGAAGCTTCCCTCGGCATCGGCAGGCGTGGCGGCCGCAGTCGATTCACCGGATGTCATGCAAGAGGCTAACGCGTCTGGCCGACTCGGCACTGTGCACTTCGGGACAGTCGGCTGAGGCGATCGCGTGGCAGGCTGTCGATGCTGACGGCAGTCATTCCCGCGGACGGCGCCGTACTCGACCGTCTCCTCACGGCGATGCACGCACGCTGCAACACCGGTCTGGACCGGGACGCGTACGGCAGATTCCACGCCGCCCGAATGAAGACGGCGTGGGGATGCCGGTCGCTCCGGGCGTTTGCCGTGCTCGACGGCACCGATCTGCGCGCCGGCGCACTCCGCTACGACTTCGCCGCCGTGCTCGACGGGCGCCCGATACGCGTCTGTGGCATCGGTTCGCTGTTCACCGAACCCGCGTACCGCGGTCACGGTCACGCACGACGGCTGATCGATACGCTGCTCGACGACGCCGCGCGAGACGGCGCGGACATCGCGTTGCTGTTCTCGCGAAGCGGCGATCCTGCATTCGCCGGTTTCGAGCCGATTGGCATGACCGACACCGCGATCGAAATCGTGCACACGCCGCGTCCGGGCGCGCCGATGACGCTGGTCCGCGGCGGCGAAGCCCGCGATCTGGCGGCGATCGTCGCGATGGGCGAGACCCGCGCCGCTCCGTTTCGATTTCACCTCGATCGCGACGTCGATCTCGTCAACTACGCGATCACCGCGAAGCGGCTGCTCGCCGGCCTCGGGCCGGCGGACGCGCGTCACCTGCAGTTCTTCATCGCGGAAGAGGGCATCACGGCCGCCGCCTACGTCGTCGTCACCATCGCCGCAAGCCGGTGGACGATCGAAGAGTGCGGCGACCGCGACCCGTCGGGCGCTCGCGTCGGCGCGCTGCTGCAGGCGTTGATTGCGCGGGAGCCGGTGGAACGCCGGCCGACGATCGGAGGCTGGCTGCCGTCGCGGTTCGTCCCGCCTCAGGTCACGGCGACGACGAGACCGTCAACCGCGGTGATGATGATCCGCTCGCTCAACGCGGGGCCCGCACCGCGCCTGAACGGCGACGACGTGCTCTACTGGCGCGGCGACATCTTCTGATCGGTCGGGCCCATCACCAGGCCGGGAGCGGTTCGCGAGGAACTTCGTCAGCTCATCGTTTCCTCACTCACCGCCGCGGCCGCGCGGCGGCGGCGGCGGCCTGCGACCGGTCTTTTGAAAGACGTAGTCGTCGCGCTGCTTCTGCAGCTCCGGCGTCAGCGGTCCGTAGATCTGGCGCGACGTGTACTTCCCGGTGCTCAGCATCAGCAGGCTCCAGTCGTCGCGCGCCTTCGACAGCTCTCCGGATTCGACGACCTCCTGTACCTTGTGCGGCGGAATGAACCACATGCCCTCGCGATCGGCGAGCACGACGTCGCCGGGCATCACCAGCGTCTTGCCGATTCGCACCGGGATGTTGATGCCGGTGACCATCACCCGCATCCCCTGCGTCGGAAACGAATTCTTGTAATACGCCGGCATGCCGGTCTCGGCGATGCGGTCCAGCCAGTAGACCCCGCCGTCCACAATCATGCCGTTGCCGGTCGTGGTCTGAATGTAATGAGCGAGCTTGTTGCCGACGAAGTTCCAGTCGGCTCCAAACACATCGGCCACGATCACGTCGCCCGGCTGCAGCATGTCGATCGCCGTCTGGTTGCGCGCGGGCGAAGTGCCCTTTGCCTTCGCCTCGGCTGCGTCGACGTCGGCGATGTCGCCGCGGTGCGGCATGAACTGCACCGTCAGTACCCGCCCGACCATCTTCTTGTCGGCGTTCAGCACCTTCCAGCCGTCGCGCGACTCGAACTGGTTCGGGAACTCCTGGCTGGGCAACGCCGCCTGCACCTCTTCGGCGATGAGTTCCTTCAGCCGTTTCAGCATTTCGTCGGGCACCTTCGGTCGTCCGTCGGGGAACCGGCCGTAAGGATTTTTGACCGTGTATTTCACCAATTGCTCGGGCGTCCATTGAAAGAGTTGAGCGGACGCGGAGTCGGCATATAGAAATATTCCGGCAAGAACCAGCAACGCCGAGGCGACGCGCGCGCGCCCAACAACCTGCCCAAGCCGGGAACGTTCTGCTCTCGACATACATTCCTCCAGATTGCATCCGGACGTATCTACGGTCTCTGCCGCGAGGGCGCTCGCGGCGCCTCCGCGTGGTACGCGTCCTAACGCGCGTCTCCCGTCTGCCGGTAATTGGGCGGCAGCTTGTCCCAATCGACGCCCGCCAGGCCGTTGAGGTCGTAGACGACTTTTCCATCGCGGAGCGTCAGCTCGCAGATCACCCGCTGGTTTCCCTTCAACCGTGCGCCGGCCTGATCGAGGAAGCCGACGTCTCCTTTCTGTACTCTCAGCACGGCAACGTCGGCGCCTGAGCCGACCGAGAGATTTCCGAGCCGCTCCTGCTTGATGGCCTTTGCCGCGTTCCACGTGGTCGCTGTCACCACCTGTTCCACGGTCATGCCGAGCGCGAGAAACTTGCTCATGAGATTCGACATGTCCTTCAGCCCGGCATTCATGCTGTGCGTGTGCAGATCGGTGGAAATCGTGTCCGGGAAGAATCCCGCCT
>DAIUKO010000142.1:0-17583 GCA_036848175.1 Vicinamibacterales bacterium
TAGCGGCCGTGCATCAGCGCGCGCGCCTTCGCGCCGCGGACGATCGCCTGCGATCCGCGCAGCCCCGCGCCCCACTTGACGTACTTGTCGATGAAGTCGAGACCGCCTTGTTGCATCGGCCGCGACGCGCTGACCAGCCGGACGGTGTAGCGGGCAATCTCCTCCGCAATCACAACCTGCCGCGACAGATCCTGATACTGCAGGATGTCCGCGCCGGTGAGCACGCGGTTCGGCACCGTCGGCACTTCGCCGGTCGTCCGCGTCACGACCGTCACCTCATCGTCCTCGTTCAGGTAGTTGATGACGACGTTGAACATGAAGCGATCGAGCTGCGCTTCGGGCAGCGGATAGGTGCCCTCGAGCTCGATCGGGTTTTGCGTCGCGAGGACGAAGAACGGCATGTCGAGCGGATAGGTCCGGCCCGCGGCGGTGACGTGGAACTCCTGCATCGCCTCGAGGAGCGCCGCCTGTGTCTTCGGCGGCGTGCGGTTGATCTCGTCGGCCAGGATGATCTGCGCGAAGATCGGCCCCTTCACGAACCGCAGGCGGCGCGTGCCCTGCTCTTCGTCGAGGATCTCCGTGCCGGTGATGTCCGACGGCATCAGATCGGGCGTGAATTGGATCCGCTTGAAGTCGAGATCGAGGATGTCGGCGAGCGTTTTGATCAGCAGCGTCTTGGCCAGGCCGGGCACGCCGGTGATCAGACAATGACCGCCGGTGAACAGCGCGATCAGTACCTGCTCGACGACCTCGTCTTGTCCGACGATGACCTTGCGGAGCTCGGTGAGAATGCGCCCCCGGCCTTCGGCGACTCTTTCAGCGCTGACGGTAGCAACCGGCGAGTCCATGTCTTAGCGGACCGTCCGGGCAGCTGGGCAATGAGTCACAACAAGCCTCCTGCGCGAGAACTGCGGGCCGCGACGACGGAGCGGCCCGAAGGTAGTTCGAACAACTGCGCCGTTAATGAGTGAGGGCGTAGACGATCTCGTTGATGGCCATGCGATACGCCATTGCCGTGAACTTCAGATATCCCGGATACTCCTCGGCGTTCGACCACTCCCAGCCGTCGCCCATGTCGGTGTTCCAGTTGATGAACACCATCATCCGGCCGTTGTCGTCGAGAATCGTCCGCAGGTGCGGCACGAAGCCGCCCTTTTCCCACGTCCGCCCCGCAAGAAACGATCCGAGCCCGGCGACCTGCGGATACGCATCGATCTTGTAGAAGCAGCTGAAAATCGGATGGTCCTTCCCCACCTCGACGATCTCGCGCTCCGGGAAAACGCGCTTCAGCTCGCGCGCGAGGTTGTCCCACTCGAACGGTCCGTGGAAGTCGTCGAAGTAGATGCTGCCGCCGCGCAGCAGGTACTCGCGGAGGATCGCCACGTCGGCGTCGCGCATCCGCAGGAACCCGGGCTCGACGACATAGATCCACGGATGCTCGAAGAGCCGCGGATCGTCGAACGGCATGACAATCGGATCCTCGACGTTGATCGCCGTCGCCGTCTTCACGCGTCGTGAAAGGTTCTGCTCGGCGGCCGGCGCGTCGATGTACCACGGCTCGCCGTAGAAGTCCTGAGGGAGCTGCGTCCCCTCGGTGGAGTAGTGATACTTGATGCGGACGAAGCGCCACTGCAGGCCGGCGAAGCGATCGTCGGCGGTCGCCGGCAGCTGCGCATCGGCATCGCGCGGCTGCAGAACGGGCACGATCGCGAAGAGCGCGGCGAGTATCAGCGCGAGCTTCAAACGGTCCGGCTGAAGCCGGACACGACCGACGCGCTCGTTACTCATGAGGAGACCCCGCCAGTTTGAGCAGCAGCTCCTGCGCGCGCTCGTACGACGGCGCGATCTCGAGCGCCGCGAGCGTATGTTTCTTCGCGTCGCCCTTCTTGCCGCTCTTGAAATAGCTTTCGGCCAGGTCGGTCTCGGCCGCGGCGCGATCGACCGGCTTCAGCGCGAGGACGGCCCGGAACTCGCGCGCCGCGCTCTCCGGATCGTTTCGATCCATCGCCAGGCGCCCGAGCCGGGCGTGCGCCTCTGAATCGAACGGATCGATGGCCGTGATCCGCTCGTAGAGCGGACGCAGTCTTGCCGGGTCCTCGATCTTTTCCTGCCGCAGCAGCGTCACCAGCTTGCGAGGCGCGTCGACGTTGTCGAAGTCCGCGGTGACGAGCGCCTGCAGCTCGGTGATGGCGCGCGCCTGATCTTTCTTCTCCAGCGCGATGTCGGCCATCTGCGCGTGCGGACTCTCAGGGCCGCTCGCAATCGGCAGCAGCTTCGCGGCCGTTTCGAACTCCTGCATCGCCTCGTCGAGTTTGCCCGCCTTGCGCAGCCGCGTGCCGAGCACGATGCGCACTGGATAGCTGCGCGGGTTCGCCGCCGCCAGCGCCCGCAGCTCCTCGATCTGCATCGGGACCAGATCGGCTCCCTTCGGCGGATTCACGACGCCGCGCAGGTTCGCAAACAGCTTGTCGAGCGTCTTGTCGAATCCGTCCTGCATCTGCTCGAAATCGGTGTTCAGCGTCGCTTTGATCGCCGCCTCGTTGTCGAGACCCTGCGTGTAGGATCGAATCAGCTTGCGCAGCCCCGCCTCGCCGTAGGCCGCGACGATGTGCTCGACGACCAGCGACGCCTGGTAGTAGGCGATCGAAATCAGCCGCGGATTCTGAAACGCGGCGTTGAGGTCCGTGAGCTTGATCGCTTCGTCGCGGTCGAGCAGCCCGACGAACTCGATGTCCTGCTGTCGCGCCCATTCGGGCCGTGCCTTCTTCTCTTCGTAGGTCGAGATCCCTTCACTGAGCCACCGCGGCAGACGTTGATTCGACATCTGCAGCGTGATCACGTGGGTCAGCTCGTGCCACAACGTCGCTTCCCATTGGAATTCACCCGGCCGCGCCCGCGGCGAATCCATCGCGACGACGCGGCCGAAGCAGGCGCCGAGCGCGCCGATCATGCCCGGCAGACCGAGCGTGCGCACCGCGAAGTCGTCGTGTCTGGGGAAAATCTCGATCAGGATCGGACCGCGCGGCGTGAACTCGTATTTCGCCGAGAGCGTGTTGAGCGCCTGGTGTGCCAGCGGCACGGCGTACTCCTGCAGCACCGGCGCTTCGTCAGCGTCCATCCGCACCACGATGTCGCCGTCGCGGACGGTCACGAATTTGTCGACCTTGTCCAGCATGTCGAGCAGGTTCTTCGTGACCTTGTCGAAGGGATCGTCCTTGAACGAGGTTTCGAGCGCCGTGCGTGCGGCCGCTTCGTCGCCCGTCCGCAGCAGCTGCAGGCCCAGGTCGGCGAGCGTCCGGGGATTCCGCGGATCCAGCGTGAGAGCGCGGCGCGTCAGATCGACCGCCTCGTCGAAGCGGTAATTGTGCGCGGTCAGCTCGCCAGCGATCCGATAGACATCGCCGTAGTTCGGCGCGATGGCGAGCGTCTTCGCGACCTCCGCTTCGAACTCCGATGGTTTGTCCTGAACGTAGGCGAGGGCGGCCACGAGCGCGTGCGCATCGAGACTGGATGGGTTGACTTCGAGCGCCTTCTTCAGCTCTTCGCGCGCGTCGTCGTGCTTGCCGGCGTCGGCGGCCTGTTCGGCGAGAAACAGATGGGCGTCAACTGACGACGGGTTCAGCTCGAGCGCCCGTTTTGCCAGCGCGACCGCCTGCGGCGGATTCTCGTCGGCGATCGTGCGCGCCGACCCGATGATCGCCGGCACCCACGTCGCATCGGTCTGCAGCGCGATCTGGTACGACTTCAGCGCTTCGCCGTTCTGAAACTTCTCGAGAAAGAGGTCGCCCCAGGCGGTGTTGATGCCGGGATCGTTCGGCGCCGCGGACACGGCGTCGCGATATGCGTTGTTGGCGCCGTGAAAATCGCCGAGCCCCCGCAGAGCTCGTGCCCCGCGCGCGACCTCGAACGGGTCGGTGCTCGAATCAGCCACCCGTGCGACCCGGGACAGGATCGCGGCGGCGTCCGGCTTCCTGAGCATCCGCTGCAGCAGGCCGAGCTCGAGCGCCGCTTCGCTGGTCGGGGCTCGCGATGCGACTGGACGGAGCATCGCCTCCGCCTCTGCGTAGCGTCCACGCTCGATAGCGGCGCGGGCTTTCAGCGCGACAACGGTCGGGTCGCGGGCATCGAGTTTCTCGACGAGCGCGTCGACCTGGTCATATTTCCCGTCGATCAGCGCGCGTGTCGCATTTTGCAGCGGCGACGCGGCACGACGGGGCGCCTGCGCCGTCCCCGAGGTCGGCAGGGCGAAGACGACCAGCGCCACGATCAAAAGAAGCGCGCGTCGAAACTCCATCGCGGTTCGTATTATATCTGACCGTTTTCCAATCGCTTGCGGGGATCGGTCGCGCCGGACACGCGAGGAAATCGTAGGTGGCGGACCCCGCCTGACGACACACGCGCGTACCCGATGCGCGCTGGCTCACTAAACTGCAAGTCAAATGCCGCGAGCCCAGCTGTGAAGCATTCGCGATTCGACGGTCACGCGTTTAGACAGAAGGAAGAGGAATCCGGCCGCCGCGATCGGCCCCATGACGAAAGCGCCGGTCATCATGGCCGCGCCGGCCAGTTCCCCCATAACGCCGACGTAATTGGGATGGCGCAGCCAGCGATACGGTCCAGTGGTGACGAGGGAGGCGCCCGGTACGACGATCACCCGGAAGGTCCAGAACGGACCGAGCGTCAGGATCGCCCACCATTTCAGCGCCTTCGCGAGAACGAACACCGTGGCGCCGGCGACCAGAATCGGCGGCGATGGCAGGCCGCGCCACGCGCCTTCCGCCAGCATCGCCAGGAAGCACGCGGGGTACGCGACCCGCATCATCTTATATACGTCGTCGGGCGGCTCGATCCCGCCGCGCTGCCGCTGGCCGCGCTCGTTCACGGCCGCGCGCGACGCCTCGATGAGCATCGGGCCGAAGATGCCGAATATGAGGATGACGAACCCAATCATCATGATTGGCTTGGCGTCCTACGCCGGCACCGCATCGCAATCGCCGGCGCGCGAGATGATGCCGCGCAGGACGAAAGGCGCCAGGCGGGCGCCGATGGCGGCGGTCTCAACGCTTCGCGGTGATGCGACGAGCGCCCGGAGTGCGCGGTTGAATCGCCATTTGCGACCGAATTCGGTCAGGCGTCTCGCCGCCAGTCGCGCGTGGGTTCCAGTCCACCCCTGCGTAAGCGCGTCGAGCGCCGCCCCCGCCACCAGTTCCCCGCCGCGGACGGCGAAGCGGAGGCCGTCGCCGGTCATCGGGTCGATGAATCCGGCGGCGTCGCCGGCGAGCAGCAGTCCGTTAATCACGGCCGGATACACGTCGACGGCGAGCGGACCCAGAACGACCGGCGGCGCAATCAGGCAGGCGCCGGCAAACCGATCGCGGAGCATCGGATCGCGGGAGAGCTCCTGGGTCAGCAGGGCCGCCGGATCGCGCAAGCTGCCGTCGCCGGGATACGAAGGCCTGACAAGGCAGACATTGGTCGCCCCGCCGGGCACCGGCGCCACGCCGATATACCGCCCCCGCCGCACGTGCATCTCCCCAAACACCCCCGCGGCCCGACTCGCGGTCTGCGCGGTCTGACCTGAGTCTGACCGCGGTCTGACCGCGGTCTGACCGCGGTCAGACCCGGGTCTGACCCCGTCGAAGTAGGCGCCGATGGCCCAGCGGCGCGGGGCGTCGGGGTGGCGGGCGAGACCGAGGCCGAAGGCGATTGTCGAACGGCGGCCGTCGGCGGCGATGGTGATGCGAGCGCGCACCTCGCGCGTCGACCCCTTGTGACCGAGACGCACGCCGGCGACCGCCGGGACGTGCGCGCTCGTGTCGACAATCGCCTCGCGCACCGCGACCGACGGATCGAACTGACAACCCGCCCGAATCGCTTCCTGCAGCAGCAGCCAATCGAGATCGCGGCGGAGAATCGACCGGCCGAAGAGCCCGCGCGGATAGGCGCCGCGAATCACCGCGCCGCGCTCGCCGGTGACGAGCATCCCGTCGACGCGCAGGCCGCGTGCGTCGATCGCGTCGCCGACACCGAGCGATCGGAGCCGCGCGAGCGTACCCGGGTTGACCGTGTCGCCGCAGAGTTTGTCGCGTGGAAAGTCGGCGCGATCGATGAGCCGCACGCGCGCGCCGGCGCGCGCCAGGACGATCGCGGCGACGGCGCCGGCCGGACCGGCACCGACGATCAGGACGTCATCCACACTCTCTCGCAGGCGCTCACGCGTGGCCGATGACCAGCGCGCTGTTCTTGGATCCGAAGCCGAGGCAGTTGCACAGCGCGGCGTCGACGCCGGCGCGGCGGCCATGATTCGGAATGAAATCGAGATCGCACGCCGGATCGGGATCGCGCTGATTGATCGTCGGCGGCATGAACTCGCGCGACAGGGCGAGCGCGGCGGTGACGACGCCGGCGGCGCCGCTGGCGCCCTGCGGATGCCCGATCATCGACTTGACCGACGATCCGGCGAGCCGATCCGCGTGATCGCCGAACACCTGCCGGACGCATCGCGACTCGACCGCGTCGTTCAACACCGTCGACGTCCCGTGATAGCTCACAAAGCCGATCGACTCGCGCGCGCGCCCGGAGCGCTCGATCGCCAGCGCCATCGCGCGAACGATTTCCTCGCCGTCCGGCGCCATCTGGACGCGGTGATACGCGTCGCAGGTCGATCCGTAGCCGTCGACCGACGCGTAGATCGTCGCGCCGCGCGCGCGCGCCTGATCTTCCCGCTCGAGGACGATCATCCACGCGCCTTCGCCGAGCACGAAGCCGTCGCGTCCCTTGTCGAACGGCCGCGATGCTTCTGCCGGCCGCTCGTTGTACGCCATCGACACCGCTCTCATTCTCGAGAAGCCGAAGATCATCCCCGGCGTGACGCAGGCGTCGGTCCCGCCCGAGACGATGACGTCGGCTTCACCTGACCGCAGCAGCGCCGTCGAATACCCGATTGCATCGGTGGAGCTCGTGCAGCCGCACGACAGGACGTGGCTGATGCCGTGCAGCCGCAGCGAGATCGAGATCTCGCTCGACACCATCCCGACGATCGACACCGGGATGGCGTAGGGTGTGACCTTGCGTCCGCGCTCGACGAAGAAGTCGTAGTACTGCCGCTCGCCGATGTCGATGCCGCCGCCGCCGCTGCCGATGACGACGCCGGCATTCCGTTCGCCGATGCGCAGCCCGGCGTCGGCCCACGCTTCGCGCGCGGCGATGACGCCGATCAGCGCGGCGCGCGAGTAGCGCTTCGGATCCGCGCGGTAGTCCGCATCCCAGATATCGTCGCCCTCGAGCGGCGGCACGTCGTCGATGGTGACCGTCGGAACGGGCGCCGCGACGCGGCAGCTGAAATCCGAGACGTCGAAGTCGGTGATCGCGCGTGTGCCGCTGCAGCCGTGGGCGACGTGCTCCCAGAAACGTTCGCGACCGATGCCGAACGGCGAGACCGCGCCGATGCCGGTGATGACGATCCGTGGTGAGCCCATGCTGTGTCCTATCATATGCGCGCGCCGGTCGAAGCGGGTGCCGCTCGTGGTGAGCTCGTCGAACCACGAGCACGGTTGGCTCGTCCTTCCGCCTTCGTTGGAGCTACGGTAGACCGCCGTAGCGCGACGCGCGGAGGTCGACAGGCTCAGGACGAGCGTGGTCTCGAACCATTGCTCGCACACTATTGCGACAGAGGCTCACTCGTTTCGTCGTTTGGATCGGCGGCGCGCTGTTCGTCACCTCACTCACAGTCTGTTTGTGGTGGTACTTGTTCGAGCTCGGCCAGACGCGGCCGTGGCTGGGCTGGACGCCGATCGCGACCGACGCGATTCTGGTCACGGTCTTCGCACTTCATCACAGCGTGTTCGCACGCGAGCCGGTGAAGCGACTCGTGCTGCGAGCGATTCCTGAAGAGCTCTTGCGATCCGTTTACGTGTGGATTGCAAGTCTGCTGCTCGTCGGCGTCTGCCTCGCGTGGCAATTCGTGGGCGGCGATCTGTACCACGCGTTCGGAGCGCGCGCGATCGTTCACGCCGCGGTTCAGTTGGCGGGTGTCGTCGTGATCGTGCAGTCAGTGCGCGCGATCGATCCGCTCGAGCTCGCCGGCATCCGCCCGTCGGCGCGGGTACCGGGTGGCGGCGGACTGCAGGTCACCGGCATGTACGGCATCGTCCGGCATCCGTTGTACTTCGGGTGGGTGCTCGCGGCGTTCGGCGCTGCCCACATGACCGGCGATCGCCTCACGTTCGCAACGCTGACGACGCTGTATCTCGCGCTGGCGGTGCCGTGGGAGGAACGATCCCTCGTGCAGAGTTTTGGAGAGTCGTATCGCCGCTATCAGCAGCGGGTCCGCTGGCGGATGATCCCGTTCATCTATTGAAGCGTGAATCCTCGTCGTCGTCGTCCTGCGCGATCGCGGCTGCGCCTTTCGCGCCGCCCGGCACGCCGGCCTTGTCGATGAACACCATCGAGTGCTGCGAAGGGATGTCGAACTTCTTGCCGCACGTCTTGCACGTGACCGCATCGTCGACGCGGATCATGTAGTCGCGCAGCTTCGCGTAGAGGGCGCGATCGCGCTCGTCGGCGCCTGGCGGAATGCGATCCTTCTTGGTTCGCACGACCCAGCGCATCTGATATTCGTTCACGCGCTTGCAGCGCGGGCACGACAGCTTGTCGGTGCGGGTTTCGTTCCGGTTGTTGAAAAAGTCGCGTTCGTCCACGGTCTGATGATAACAGGGCTGGGCGGGCGGGATGGAGTGGATGGGCCGGACCGGCGGGATGCCAGGAGTATCCTGCCCTCCGATCAGCCTATCCCCCTCCTCCAGCCGATCCGGCCCCTCCCGCCTGTCTGCGTCAGAACCTGACCGTGCCGCCGAACCGCACGATCCGCGGCGCGAGGATCCGCGACGGACGCCCGAGCGTCGACCCGATCGCCTCGGTCTGCGCCAGCACGTGGTTGGCGTTGAGGAGATTGAAGACGTCAACCGAGCCTTCGATGCGCGTCCGGCCGAAGGGAATCCGTTTCATGACCCGAATATCGAGGAACTTGGTCACGGTCTCGGTGCGATCGACGCCGCGCGGCTGGACCCACAGCGTTTCGGAACCCTGCGGCAGCCCGGCGATCGTGATGGTGCGCATCAGCGGATCGCCGTCGCGTGCCGTGTACTTGGCCGAGAACGCGAGGTCGTAAGGCAGCTGGTAAGTCCCGGACAGATTGAACGACCACGGGATGTCGGTGAAGATCGCCGAACCATCCCGGTTCAAGCGGTAGTTCGGATTGTTCAGATCCGTGTTCGTGCCCGGGTTGGTGTAGGTGCCGCTGTGATTGAAGCCCTCGTGCTTCTGCAGCGTCAGCCCGGCCAGCAGTTGCCACCGGTTCGACATCCGCTTGTTGAAGCTGAGGAGCATGCCGTTGTAGTCGCTCTCGAGAACGTCGACGTTGGTGATAAGGCGATCGCGCCGGGTCACCAGCGTCGGATCGAGGCTGTAGACGGTAATGGACTGAACGCCCCGCTCCGGATCCGTGTACGTCCGCGTGCCGGCGGTGTACGCGGTCGCCGGCCTCGCCTGATCGACGATGGCGAGGCCGTCGCGATGCTGACGGCGGTGATAGCTGACCGACACGGCGAAGTCGGGCAGCAGCTGATGATCGACGCCGATGTTCATCTCGTCGCTGTACGGACGCGACGCATTCTGATCCATCCGCGGAAACACACCGCTGAATCCAGTAAAGTTCGTCAGGTTCAATTCGCCGGCGTCGAGTCTGAGGTTGTTGTTGCGATCCACCCACGGCACCTGAACATCGATGCGCGCGTTCGGATTCACGCTCTCCGCGATCTCCGATCCGAACTGGTTGTAGAAGCGCCCGTAGTAGGCCTTGAGCGCCGTACGTCCCTTGCCGAACAGGTCGTAGGACACGCCGATGCGCGGCGCCGCGTTGAGGCTGAAGTTGTAGACGTCGCTATCGGGAAACGACCGCTCGTTGACGAAGGTCCCGGCCGGGCTCGCCTGCGCCGGCAGAAACGCCTTCACACCGTCGAACCGCACGCCGTAGTTGATGGTCGCGCGGGCGACGACCCAGCGATCCTGCACGAACGCCGACCACGTCCGCAGCCGATGATCGGAGTGCACCGGCGTGTTGCCGATCTGCGCGCGCAGTGCGACGCCGTCCTGCGTCTCGAGAAACAGGTCGCCGTTGCGGATGCGGTCGTACTGCATCTTCTCCCACGACAACTGCGAGCCGACCTTGATGTCGTGCGTGCCGGCGCCGAACTGATCGACGAAGTAGCTCAGCGTCGCGTTGCCCTGATAGCGATGATTCGGATTCAGCGACTGCTCGGTCGCCGCGTTCGACTGCGTGAAGCGGACGATGTCGCGGATGGCGATGTCGTTCGGCGTGACATCGCTTTGGTACCGCGTCGGGAAGACACCCCACATCCGGCCGAAGCGCGCGTCCAGCACGGTCCGCTTCCCGAAGATCTGGTTGACCTGCGCCACGTAGTTCTGCGCCGGCTGATCCTGGAGCACTGACGCCTTGTCCTCGGTGAACAGGTACGGTGAGTCGCGGCGATGGAACCGGTATTTCAGGTTCCGGTTGAACATGAACGAGGCTTTTGTCGCCGACGCCGGCTGCCACGTCGCCTTGCCCATGTAGTTGTCGATCCGGTTGTCGTCGATCGCCTGCGAGCCGTCGGCGTTCTGTGCGCCGATCTGGAACTGATTCAGCTTCCAGGTGCGGAACGCGCCGAAGAACCACGCCTTGTCCTTTTTGATCGGTCCGCCGATCGTCGAGCTCCAGTCGTACGAGATGTCGATCGGATTGCCGGCCGCGCCGCTCTGCTGCCCGGGCTGCAGTCCCAGCCGCGCGCGCAGCTCGTCGTCGATGTTCGAGCCCTGCAGCGCGTCGTTCATGAAGTAGAAGTTGTGGTCGCTGGTCACGCGGTTGCCGCCCGACTTCGTCACCATGTTCATGTAAACGCCGCTGACATCGCTCTCCGCGGCGCCCGACGCCGTTTGCATGTTGTATTCCTCGTACATCTCGAAGCCGTAGTACTGCATCGTCGATCCACCTGCGCCGCCGCCCCAGTTCGTCTTCAGGCCGTCGATCGAAAACGATTTCTGACTGTCGGCCGATCCGAACGCTTCGAGGTTGTACTGCTGCATCCCCTCCGTACCGCCGACGTCCAGCCGTCCCGTGATGACGCCGGGCACGAGGCCGGCCATCACCCAGGGATTCCGCGCTGTCGGAATCGCTTCGTAGAGGTCCTTCGAGATGTTGGTCTGCGTCGTGGTGGAGCTGACGTCCACGACCGGCGATTCGCCGCTGACCACGACGGTTTCCTGCAGGTTGCCGACGGCAAGCTCGACGTCGAGCCTGGTCGTCTGAGCGACCTGCACGCGGATGTCGTCGCGCAGCAGCGTCGTGAACCCGCTCAACTCGTACTTCACGCCGTACGCGCCTGGCGGCAGCCCCGTGAATTGATAGATGCCGCCTTCGCTCGTGCTGAGCGTGCGAACGCCCATCATCGCGGGGCTCGAGACGGTGACCGTCACGCCCGGCAGGACGCCGCCCTGCGCGTCGCGGACGACACCCGACAGCACGCCCGTCTGCTGCGCCGCGGCCCACGACGACCACAGCACGAGAGAGGTGATGAAGACCATCAACCGCCCGATTGATGCGCGTCGCATGGGATCTCTCCTTGCTTGCTCCGAAGAGCCTGGATTCATTGTTGCGGCGAGGTCGTGCGCGTTCGAGCGGCGCGACCCTTGGCGACGAGGTCCTTCACCTCTTTGATCAGCGTCGGTACGTGGTACGGAATGCCGTCCTTGATCGTCCATTCGATGCCGCCGCCGTGGACACTCTTCACGTTCGGATCACCCGGCTTCACGTCTCCCGAATAGTTGTCGATGATCCGGCCGTTGTACGACATCAGGTCGGTCCCGTACGGATTCATCACGCGGAGATTTTCGAGCGGGTTACCGTTGATCACGAGTAGATCGGCGATGAAGCCAACGCGCACACGGCCGAGCCGTTCTTCCATTCCAATCACCTTCGCGCCGTTTGTCGTCGCGTGCTTGAGGACTTCGAGCGGATGGAATCCGGCCTCCTCGTGCAGCTCGAGCTCGCGTGAGATACCGAAGCCGTACAGGGATCCGTACAGATACCCGGCGTCGTCACCGGTCGTGACGATGCCGCCCTTGAGAGCGAACTCGCGCACGGCTGCCATCCACACTTGATAGTTCTTGCGCCAGCGGACTTCCTGCGTCGCCGTCCAGCCGGTCCAGAACGTGCCGTGCCGCGTCATGCTCGGCTTGTAGTACTCCTCGAGCGAGGGATGCAGCAGCTCGCGATACCAGGGCAGGTTCTGGGCGCGAATCAGATCCCGCGCCGCCTCATACGTGGACATCGTCGGACTCCACGCGACGCCCTTCGCGACCATGTCGTCGAGCAGCTTCGACAGCTTTGCGTGATCGAGATTCTGCTGGGTGTAGAGCTCGCCGGCGCGGCCGAAGCGATGAATCTCGTTGGCGTAGTTCATCTCCGGCGGAAAATCCTGGATGCCGTCGAGCGAGGCATCGGCGATGCCGTAGAAGTGCTCGATGCAGTTCACGCCGAGATCCACGAAGTCCCGCGCCGTCGCTTCGCCGACCGCGACGTGGACCGTCGTCGGCAGTCCGACTTTCTTCGCTTCGTCGAGCGCCGCCGCCACCTGATCGCGATCCATCGGACCGATCAGCTTGATGCCGTCGGCGCCGCGCTCTTTCGCCGCGCGCACCAGCGCACGGTGCTCTGCCGGCGATCCGGTGAAGGGCTCGCCCGGCTTCAGCAGATCTCTGAGCATCGGATAGTGAACGATGCGCGGCGCGATGATCGTGTGGGCCGCGCTCTCGGCACGCCACTGCTTGGTCTTCTCGAAATCGCCGCCGACCTCGCGCGCGGTGGTCACGCCGGCGGCGAGATAGAGATTGCGCTCGTACTGAATCGGGATGGGACCGACGCGCTCCTCGTGCCAGTGCATGTGTGTGTTGACGATGCCCGGCATGACGTACTTGCCGGTCGCGTCGATCGTCGCCTCGGGCGCCGGCCACCGGCCCGCCGTGCTCGAGCCCATCCGCGCGATGAGACCGTCTTCGAGCAGGAGGTCGATTGGTCCGGAGGCCGGCACGGCCGGTCCCGGAATGACCATCGCGTTCGTGATCAGGAGTCGCTTGACCTGCTTCGCGTGGATCGCGCCACTCGCCGGAGTCGCGGTGGACGGCGCCTGCGCACGCGGCGCACTGACAGTCAGCGCGATGGCTGCCGCAACGATCGTGAGCCGTGCAGAGAACGGATGCGAGGATGTCATGGCGCCTCCGAGGGGCCGACACATGGGTCGGCCCCCACGTCGTTTCGCAGTGGGTCCGCCCCCCGGCGTTTCGCGTTGGGTACGCCCCGCATCCACAACGATCAGAAGTTGATCGAAAAGCCGACCTTCATCACGCGCGGCGCCACGATCGTCTGCGGCACCAGATACGTGGCGCCGACGCCGGTCGAGATCGAATCCGCCGTGTTGGCGTTCGTCAGGTTGAAGATGTCGAACCGCGGGACGATTCTGCGCGGTCCGAACTTGAACGTGCGCGAGATGCTGATGTCGGCCAGCGTCATCGTCGGCAGCCGTTCGTCGCCGCGCTGGCTGAGTGCCACCGTCTGCGTGGCGCGCGTCAGATTGACGCCGACCGCTGCGGCCGCCGCGCGCGTCACCGAGTACGTGGAGATGAACGGATAGCCGGCATTGGAGATCACGCTGCCGGCGATCGTGATTTCGTACGGGATCTGGTAGCTGCCCGAGAGACGAAAGGCAAGGTCGGAGTCGTTTCCGACGATCCCTTCCGCGAACGTCGTGAAGTTCGGGTCGTTCAGATCGTTGCCGTTGCCGAGCGATTGCCCGCTCTGGCCAGCAGTGAGATTGTTGAGGCCGCCGGTGTTCTTGCCGACCGTGAAGCCCGCCGTCATCTGCCACCGGCGTGAAAAGCGCTTCTGCGCCGTGAATTCGACGCCCTTATACGTCGTGTCGAGGTACGGCTGGTTGCCGATGACGTTGTCCTGCAAGCCATTGAACGCGGGCAGAAGGTTGTAGACCGTTGCCGTGGTCGGCCGCGCGCTGCCAAGCGTCCCGCCCGGTCCGTTCGGCACGGTGACGGTGAACGGCGCGTAGGCGCTCGAGGGCACGGCGTTATTGCGCAGACCGATCTGATTCCGGTTCGTGCGGTAGTAGTACATGACGCCGACACGCATGTCGCGCATGATCTGCCGTTCGACGCCTGCCGCCACCTCGTCGGAGTGCGGCCAGTCGAAGCCGTCGGCGTTCGCGTACCGCACACTCAGTTGCGGAAAGCCGCTGCACTGCGCCTGCTGGATCTCACTCGCCTGTGCGACGCCGTCGTTGTTCGGATCGGTCCAGGGACAGGTCTGGAAGGCGTTGGTGAACGGGTTCACGTTCGTCACGCGGTCGATGCCGACCTGGAGACCATACCGGCTGTAGCTCACCTTCACTGCCGTGTGGCCGTCGCCCACCGGATCGTACGAAGCACCCGTCCGCCAGACGAAAAGGTTCTGCTTGATCGGCGTCGACTCCGACACCGTCTGTGGGCCGACGAACTGCCGCTGCGCGGCCGACTGGTCCGGCAGGATGCCGGTGTTGTGGTCGAGGCGGACGCCGAGGTTCAACGTCAGCTTGCGTCCGACCGACCACGCGTCCTGGACGAAGAGTCCAAGCACGTGATCGATGTTCTTCGACGTCACCGGCGTGTTGTACTCGCGCACGGAGGTCGCGCGGCCGTTCGAGTACAGCAAGTACATGTTGTTCTGGACGTCGTATCGGCTCTCGAAGTAGAGCCGCGCGAACTGGACGCCGGCCTTCAGAAGGTGGTCGCCGCCGAACCCCGGCGTCGCGTAAGAAACAGTGTTGTCGAACTGCAGACGTGAGTTCGGCTGCTCCTCGTGACGCTGCGCCGCGAAGTCCGATCGGTTGAGCGTGGCGTCCTCCATCCGGACAGCCGTCGCCGGCGTGTCCGGCTGATAGAAATAGTTCGTCTGTCCGTCCATCAGGCTGAACGACGATTCGTACACCAGCTTGTTGCGAATGCCTGTGTACTTCGCCTGCGTCGACGACGCCGGATTGGTCTGCACCAGCGACGCGATATCGGGCGCCTGGAACGATCCGTCTCGGCGGTGCCCGCGGATCTTGTTGTTCCAGTTGTACGAGAACGCCCATTTCTGATTCGACGACGCCGAGTAGACCGCCTTGCCCGAGTAGTTCTTCAGCGTGTTGTCATCGATCGCCTGCGTGCCGTTCGAGTTCCTCGCGGCGACGAGCTTGTCGACGATCCAGCGGCGGATCGACCCGTTCACCCAAAGCTTGTCTCTCACGATGGCGCCGCCGCCGGCCAGGTTGAAATCCCACATCGTCTGGACGGGGTTGCCGAGGAAGGTGGCGGGCAGCTTGCCGTCGTCGATCCCGTTCTGGACGTTGTCGGTCTCGAGGCAGCCCACCGTCGCGCGCTGTCCGGCCGAGGTCGGCTGCTCCAGGCATCCGCTCGAGAAGTTGTAGCGCACGTCGCCGCGCCATTTGTTGCCGGCATCCTTCGTGACCATGTTGATCGACACGCCGCCGACCATCACTTCGGCCGGAATCGCCGACGTCATGTAGTTCACTTCTTCGAACATCCCCTGGTCGTAATACAGCATCGTCGCGCCGCCGCCGCCGCCCGGCCAGTTCACCGTCGCGCCGTCGATGTTGTAGCTCACGTCGTTCGCGTTCGAGCCATGCGACGACAGGTTGCTCTGCTGGTACGACTGCGTCCCGCCGACGTCGTAGGTCCCGACCTGGACGCCCGGAATGATCTTCGCGACGGACCAGGGATCGCGGCCCGAAGGCACGCCTTCGAGGACCTCCTGGGTCAGGACCGTCTGCTGCAGATTCGATTTCGTATCGACCGTCGGCGATTCGCCGGTGACGGTGACCGATTCCTGGAGACTGCCGACTTCCAGCTTGGGGCTGACCGTGGCGACGAACGCGGCGCTGACGCGGATGTCGTCGCGCGTCACCGTCTTGAATCCCTGGAGCTCGAACTTGACGGTGTAGGCACCGGGTGGCAGGCGGTCGAATCGGTACACGCCGGCCGCATCGGTGGTCATCGTCGCCGCGCCGCCGATTAGCTTCTCACCCGTGAGCGTGACGGTGACACCGGGCAATACCGCGCCGCTCGCGTCGGTCACGGTTCCCGTGATCGATCCCGTCTGAACCTGCGCCGCGGCGCCCGATGCGACGAGCATCAGCGCCATCCACGCGATGGTGAGATATCGCGGCCAACCTCTCATGAACCCTCCTCGTGCCGTGTCAAGGTAGGCGTGCATCCTACCACCCCATGCTCGAGCCAGAGCGGCAATCAGGCCGTTTGACGGCGCGTAGTGCGCGTGCGATCCTCAGATTTGGATCATGCCGTCCGACGCCGCCCGTACGTATCCAAGCGAACTCCCCGTCCTCGCGCTCAGGCAAACGGTCGTCTTCCCACTGACTCTGCAGCCGCTGGCCATCAACCGGCCGGCGTCGGTCGACGCTGTCAACCGTGCGCTGAACGGCGACCGCCTGATCTTTCTCGCGCTGCAGATCGACGACAGCGACGATCCGCAGCCCGCCGACCTGCGGACGATCGGCACCATCGGCGCGATACGCCAGATGGCGAAGATGCCGACCGGCGCGATTCACATCATCGTCGAGGGACTGCAGCGCGCGAAGGCCGACGTCGTCACGAAGCAAGAGGCGTCGCTGCGCGCGACTGTTCGTCCACTGCCTGAAACGGCGGCGCGAACGATCGAAGTCGAGGCGCACCTGCGCCGCCTCCGCGAGCTGATCGATCGCGCGCTGTCGCTGTCCACCGGCTTGTCGCAGGAACTGCGCGGGCTCGTCGCGGGCATCGACGATCCGTTGCGGCTGGCGTATCTCCTCGCGAGCCTGCTCGACATCAAGGCCGACGACAAGCAGCACATCCTCGAGGACGACAGCCTGACGTTGAAGCTCGAAGCCGTGGCGGCGGCGCTCAGCCGCGAAATCGCCCTCCTCGAGATGAAGAACAAGATCGAGTCGACGGCGCAGCAGGAGATGACCGAGGCGCAGAAGGAGTACTACCTGCGCCAGCAGCTCAAAGCGATCCAGGACGAGCTCGGTGAAGGCGAGAAGACCGAGGTCCAGGAGGTGCGCAAGCGGCTCACGGAGGCGAAGCTTCCGGAACCGATCGCCAGGGTCGTCGGCCGCGAAGTCGATCGGCTGGAACGGATGACGCCGGCATCGCCCGAATATCAGATGATCCGCACCTACGTCGACTGGGTGCTCGACGTGCCGTGGTCGACGACGACCGAGGATCGAATCGATCCGGTCGCCGCGCGCGAAGTCCTCGATCAGGATCATTACGATCTCGACAAAGTCAAAGAGCGCATTGTCGAGTACCTGGCGGTGCAGAAGCTGAAGAGCCGGAAGAGCGACGCGCCGTCGATCAAAGGTCCCATCCTCTGCTTCGTCGGGCCGCCGGGCGTCGGCAAGACGTCGCTCGGCCAGTCGATTGCGC
>DAIUKO010000143.1:0-2800 GCA_036848175.1 Vicinamibacterales bacterium
GTCGATACCGCGATCACCCTTCGCGCCGCGGCGGCGACGAGCAGCATCGTGTGTTCCGCCACCGACTGATTGAGGACACCGGGTGTGTTCGTGCAGAGGAGGCCTGCCGCCGTCGCCTTCGCCTTGTCGATGCTGTCGTGACCGACGCCGAATCGGGCGATCACCCCGCCCGGCGGCAGCGCCTCGTAGAGCGGTCCCGTGTAGGTGCGCGATCCGACGATCACCGATGATGCGTGGGCGTCTCGTATCGCCGCCGCGAGATCCGATTCATCGTCTGGCGCGCGCCGGCAGTCGAGTTCGTGCGCCGACACGAACGACGCCTCGGCCTTCCAGTATTCCAGTTCGGTGACGAGCACCGTCTGCTTCGCAGTCGCCATCGTGGCCGGAATTTAACATTGACAGTCTCGCGACTGGATTCCTATTCTTTCGAACCTTGACCACTCCGTCCCCGGACGTCTCCCGCGCGACCGCGCCCGCCACGACCCATGTCCGCCACAGAGTCCTGGCGATGACGATGGTGCTCGGCGCGATTCTGTATCTCGATCGGGTGACGATCTCGGTCACCAGGCCCCATGTCGCCCGCGATCTCAATCTCAGCGCGACGCAGATGGGCTATGTCTTCAGCGCGTTTTATTTCGCCTACGCGCTCTTCGAGATCCCGACCGGGTGGTGGGGCGATCGCGTCGGGACGCGGCGGGTACTGACGCGGATCGTGTGCTGGTGGTCTGCGTTCACCGTGCTCACCGGTTTTTCGTTCAACTTCGCGTCGATGGTGGCGATTCGGTTCCTGTTCGGCGCCGGCGAGGCCGGTGCGCTGCCGAACGTCGCGCGGACGTTCGCGCGGTGGTTTCCGCGACAGGAGCGCGGCACGGCGCAGGGCACGTTCTTCATGAGCATGCACCTCGCCGGCGGACTGACGCCGATTCTGGTGACGGCGCTGCTCGCGTATTTCGAGTGGCGAACCTTGTTCGTGATGTTCGGGTCGCTCGGGTTCGTGTGGGCGGTGGCGTGGTATCGATGGTTTCGCGATGCACCGGCGGAACATCCCGGAGCCGGCGCGGCCGAGCGCGAACTCATCGAGCGCGGGCTCGGCGCGGACACGGGCCACGCGCTCGACGCCACCGAATGGAAGCGGCTGCTCTGGAACCGGACCGTGGTGTGTCTGTGCCTGATGTACTTCACTCAGGCATTCGGCGGCACCTTCTACGTGACCTGGCTGCCCACCTATCTCGCCACGCGCGGTCTCACCGGGATGACCGCCGGCATCCTCGCCGGGTTGCCGCTGATCCTCAGTTCCGCGGCGGATCTCCTGGGCGGCATCGCCACGGATCGCGCGGTGCGCCGCTTCGGCCTCCGACTCGGACGCATCACCATCGGCGGAGGCGCGCTGACGGCTGCCGGTCTGTTCACGATTGCCGGCGCGTTCGTCGCGTCGCCAGTGGCGGGAGCGATCCTGATCGCGCTCGGCGGCGGGTCCTCGAATTTTCTGCTCGGGGCGGCGTGGGGATCGTGCGTCGACATCGGCGGCCGTCGGTCCGGTGCGGTGAGCGCGGCGATGAACACCTCGGGACAAGTGGGCGCGATTCTCAGTCCGATCCTCGTCGCGCAGGTTGTCTCACGGTTCTCGCAGTGGAGTGCGCCGCTCTATGTGACCGGCGTACTGTTCCTGCTCGGCGCGCTTTGTTGGGTGTGGGTCGATCCGACGAAGCCGGTTTCTGATTGAGCGATTGGCTGACCGAAAACCCGCTCGCAGGGGGCGGACCCGCTGTCCGCCCCCTGCGATGAAATCTATTTGAAGTACCAATGTCCGGCGATTGATAGGCTCACCGGGTCTGCCTCGAAGCCGGGGAACGGCGCCGCGAATCGACGGTATCCAAGATCCACGCTCAGTCCGAATCGCGGTACGCTCGCGAACGTGAGCTCGCTGCCGCCGAAGATTCTGAATCCGACGCCGTTGTCGGAAGTGGACTCCGGAGCGTCGGGCACGCTGAATGTCTGGTGACGCAGACTCACCCCCGTCCCGACGTACGGACGGATCCAGACGTAGTCGCTCACGTGATCGAACGGCGCGTACAACACGCCCGGCTCGAACTGCATCGACGTCACGCGGCCGGTGGCATCCGCGCTGGTCATCGCATCTCGCGTAACCGCGAACTGGATCCCGATGCGGTTGTTGCGCCACGCACGCGTGGTCGCACCGAAGGTGCTCATCGTTCCGACCATCCCGCCGACGCCGACGAGATGACTTGCGGGCGTGACGTTCACTGGAACGCGCGGTGCGGCGTGCTGCGGCGCAGCGGCACGTGCAGGCGGTGGAGCCTTGGTCGCGGTCGGCGATGCGGAAGACGTTCGTGGAGATCCGTTCGCGGCGGCTGGCGCGCCGTTGTACTGACCAATGCGTCCCATGGTCACACGCACGTAACCAACGCCGTCGGCTGCGTCGGGCCATGCAATCTTGACCCAGCTTCCGAGGTTGCGCGAAATCGGCAGCACCGTGCCTCGTGACACATGGCCGATGACTGGTGTGACGTTGCTCGGGCCCTTGTACACCTCAGCGGACTGAACGTTGATGGTGAGCGCGGTGTCCTGGGCGCTGACGAGCACCGGGCTGAGCGTGAGCGCGAGAACGAAAGCCGCAGCGCGACGAATCATCTGGTGCCTCCCCTAACGAGTCTGATCCTGGACTAACGCTTCTGATGGAGCCGGAGAGCGGATCTCGCGGAAATCCGCGCCGGTCGCGATGCCAGGGAGAGGGGAGCAAACGGCTCGCCAGCTGAGCCGGGTCTGACCACGGTCTGAC
>DAIUKO010000143.1:2900-17583 GCA_036848175.1 Vicinamibacterales bacterium
GAGCCGAGATTGAAATTCGTGCCGAAGGGAATGAGGGCGACGTTGGATCGCTCGTGCACGATCGATTCACTGCCGTCTCGATTGTGACGCGTGCTTCCCTCAGCGACGAAAATGCCGACCAGTTCGCCGTTGGCCGGTTGATGACCACTCATCGGTCCCCACGCGGGCGGATAGAACCAGTTGATGCCGACTTCGTTCGCGCGGCCGCCCGCTTCGAGGTCGCGGCCGTGCCAGAACTGGATCGGCGCCGAGCAGAACCAGTGGTTGTTGATATTCAGGCACATGCCCAGGCAGTACTCGACGCTGTCTCCCGGTCTGCCCCACGGTGTGTCGGGCCAGCGGTTCGGACCATCGCGGCGATCGAAGTCGACGACCACCCATCCTTGCGAGAAATCAACGCGGGTGATCTGCGCCGTCTCCGCCCAGTAGCCCAGGTCCGACGGACTGTCGACGATCGTCGCTTCACGCATGTCGAAGGCGATGTATCTGAAAGAGAAGATCGACGAGGGTGACGATGACACCCCGCTCGGCGAGTCCGATGCTTGAACACGCCAGAAATAGGTCGTACCGGATGCCAACGCGGCGGAATTGACCTGAATCGTTGTCTGATCGCCGGCCTGTTCGGTCGCGGTTCCCGCATACACGATCTGACCGAAAGACGACGAATCGGACACTTCGAAACGATACGAGACCTCTCCCACCGGCCCGGATCGATCGACGTTGTGCACCGTCAGTCGAGCCGCTCCCGTGAGCGTTCCATTCTCCGAGGGGAACACGGCGGCCGGCGACGCCAGGACTACCTCCGGACCGACCTGAAATGAACGCGCGCTCGAGTTCGGTCCGTTGAAGCTGCCGCTCGAGGCCCGCGCCCGCCAGAAATACTTCTTGTCGCCCGCGAGCTTGTCGATCGTGGCCGTCTGCGTTCCCCCTGTCTCGGTTCCAGCTTTACTGGTCACGAGGTTCGCAAAGGCAGCGTCCGAGGCAACCTCGAACGTGTAGGTCAACGCCGCGGTGCCCGTGGTGGTTGCCTTGTTCACGACAAGCTTGATCGGCTGGTCGGTAAACCTGACCTGCTGGCCGTCGGCCGGAGAGACGGCGGCCGGCGACGTCAATGTGATGCCGCTCTTCGCGTCGGTGACGGACGCGGTCTCGATCGAAACGGTTGAGGTCGACGATGGGGTCGTGGGCGCCTGTTTTTCACATCCAACGGCGACGACGAACATAGCTAGCGCGGTCAGAAGCCTGATCTGTTTCAGCGTCATGTGGTCCTACTGCGGTTTTTGGAAGGTCTCCAACACTATGTCTTCAACTTGTTTCTTTCGGTCAATCCCTCTTCGATCTATAGGCGGATTTTCACCGCGGCACGGCGACCGTCACCGTAGTGGTCGACCGGTTGCCGGACGCATCGGTGCATTCGACCGTGATGGTGTAGATCCGGCCGACGCGCTTGTTCGATCGTTCCGCGCGGAGACTGAGCGTCAGATCGCCGGTGACGAACCAGTCCTGCCCGTCGGTCGGCTCGTTGCTCGTCACCGAGACGATCTGGCAGTGCACCGGCCCACCGCACGCGTCTGCGGCCGACACGCTGATCGTCACTGGCACCAGTTGATGCTTCGGCGGCGACAGCACCGACGGCGTCGCGGCAGCCGACTGGATTGTCGGCGGCGTCGCATCCGTCACCGTAACGACCACCGTGTCGGACGAAGAGCCGCCGTGCCCGTCCTGCACGTCCAATGTGATCACGTGCATCCCGGGGCCCAACGCCACAGACGCGAGCGCGCCGGAAACGGTGCCGAATGGACCGCTCCAGACGTAGGTCAGCGGATCGCCGTCGGGATCGAATGACGCGCTGCCGTCGAGCGTAATCGTAGCGACACAACTGGCGTCGGCCGACACGTTCTGATCAGCTCCGGCGTTCGCGACGGGCGGCCGGTTCGTGTACGGGAGCTCGTACGCACCGATGTCGATGCGGGCGTCCCCATCCGCGTTGCCATCGGCGATTCGCGGACGGCCGTCGAGATCGGTCGACGGAAGGCCGGGCGCGGCGTTGTCGCCGGCGTCGACGAGCGGCGACGTCGGCTGGAGATGGTAGTCGCCGAGGAGGTCTGCGATCGCGTTCCTCACGAAGACAGGATCGATCGACTGATTGCCGCGCACTCCAGTCTGATCGGCGCACGTGCCGCCGTAGGCGAGACCTCCCTGGCTGAACACGTCGCTCGTGTTTACGATCGGCGACGGCGTCGAGATGGAGTTGCCGCAATAGAAGGCGGTCTGTCCCGGCTTGCCGATGACGATGTTGTTGTAGATCAGATGGCGCGTATCGACGCCGCTGACGTCGATCGCGGATCCTTCCGGTCCGTCGTTGTCGGCAAAGGTGTTGTTCGCGAATGTCGTGACTCCCGACGACCCGCCCCAGTAGAATCCGCCGCCGCATCCGGCTGCGTTGCCGACGATCAGGTTGTTGACGATCGTCGCCTGCGAGAAGTTGACCATCCAGATGCCGCCGCCAGAGGTGCACGGACTGAAGCCGCTCGTCACGTTGCGCGCGATGACGTTCGACCGCAGCACGACGTTGCCGGCAGCAAACAGCGTGACGCCGCCGCCGTTGGCGAACCCGCTGTTCTCGGAGATCACGTTCTCGATGAGCTCCGCCGCCGAGTTGCCGCCGACGTAGACGCCGAGTCCGGATGCGCCGCTGCAGGCGTACACGAAGTTCCTCGAGATCGTGTTGCCCTGGATCAGCGGCGAGCTGAAATAGCTGTAGATGCCCGCGCCGGAACAGGCGCCGTTGTTGACGATGGTATTGCCGATGATGCTCGGCGACGAGTTCTGGATCAGCACGCCGCCGCCGCTGAAGCTGTTCAATCCGTGACGAATCGTAAAACCGCGCAGCACCGCGCCGCGACCCTCGCCAGAGGCAAAGGTCACGACCGAACCGGCGCCGCCGCCGTCGATGATCGTCACGGGAGGACCCTGCTCGCTCTCGACGCTGATCGCCTTGCCGCGGAAGGTGATGTTCTCGACATACGTTCCGGGCGAAACCAGGACCGTGTCGCCGCTGACAGAGGCGTCGATCGCTTGTTGAATGGATGCTGCGTCGGCGGGAACGCGAATCGTCGCCGCCAGGCTCGCCGCCGGCAGCGCGATCCCACACGCCAGCGCGAAGGCGAACGCCGGACTCTTCATGAGCGCGGTCGCTGTGCCAGTTACGTGCCGTGCCGCAGCGCTCGCTTTTGTTCGTGGTTACGGGTCGGCGGCGCGTGGAGTTGAAAACCGACGCACATTTCTGTACGCCGCTCCGAATTTCGTCACACTGCGGCGCGTCGCCGACGCGTCAAGGACGGCTACGTGTATCGGCCGGCGCGATGAGCTCGGTCGCTTGATCGCGCGTCCGCGAGCCCACTATGATTCCGGGCACATGATGAGAGTGTGCAGGCGCTGTCCGGTGGCCGTGTGCGCGGGATTGTTGGTCGTGCTCGACGTCATGTTCGCGTGTTCCTCGAAACCGTCGCCGCCAGCCTCGGGCTCGGTCGCAGCCGCGACACCACCGTCGCTTCCTTCACCTCGGCTGTGGGGCGACCTCAAACCGATCGTGTCCGTAAAGGAACTGATGCGCGACATGCTCGATCCCGCGGCCGACAACATCTTCGACGCCGTCAAGATCGTCTACACCAGGAACGGCGCCGTCGAGACGTCGCCGAAGACGGAAGAGGACTGGGAGAAGATCCGGATCGGCGCGGTGACGCTCGCGGAAGGGGTCTATCTCTTGAAGATCCCCCGCCCGTTCGCGCCTGCCGGCGACGAGAACAACAGCAAGGGCCCCGACGCCACCGAATTATCGCCGGCGCAGATCACGGCGAAGCTCGAAGCCGACCCGGTGCTCTGGAACGCGAAGATCGAAGCGCTCCGCAACGTCGGCCTCGAGGTTCTCGAAATCGTGAAGCAGAAGAAGGTCGACGAACTGTGGGACGCCGGGCACAACCTCGATGAGGCGTGCGAAAGCTGTCACATTCAATACTGGTATCCCGGCGATGTCGCGCTGCTCCAGAAAATCGATCGCGGAATACAGGAACGCTACGAGCAGTCGCAGCGTTCAGGCAAGCCTGGACGCGGCCGCTGAGTTGAGGCGCGCCACGACGGCGGCCACGTCAGCGGCGGTTCGCGGGCCCTCCGGCCCGAAATGCGATTTCAGATTCAGCTCGGCGCTCCAATCCTGACGGCGAGCGGTCGCTTCCGCCATGATCGGCTCGACCCCAATCGCGCGCAGCGTCTCGGCGACTTCCTCCATCTCGCGCGCCCGCCGCTCGCCGTGCACGACGACGCGGCCGATCATGTAGTCGGCGAGCTTCTGCCAATCGATTCCGGGAAAACTTTCGTTGAGCGACGCGAACACGTGTGCGGCCGCCTCGTAGCGGCTTGCCCCGAGCATGCATTCGCACATCAACGCTTCGAGCCCTTTCACCACGATGCTGCGGCACATCTTGACGGCGGCTGCGGTACCGACTTCGGCCGAGAGTACCTGGCAGCGCATCCCGAACGGGGCCATCCGCTCGAGGAACTGCGTCGCGGCAGGTCCGCCGATCAGCATCGGCACGCGGTGGCCGTACGGCAGAACCGGCGCCATCACGGCCACTTCCACGAAGCGCGCGCCGGTGGCGCGAATCGCTCGATCGATCGTCTGTTTGCACGCGGGCGAGACTGAATTCAGATCGGCGTAGAGATGACGCGACTCGAGAAATGGAGCGATTGCAGTCGCCGCCTCGAGCGCCGAGCTCGACGTCACGGTGGACAACAGGATCTCGCTCGCGCGCGCGAGCGCCGCCGGCGACTCCACCAGCGTCGTGCCGGTGCTGGACGCGCGCTGCTGAATCCTCGGACCGAGCTCGCTGTCGTCGGCGGCGATGTCGAACGCGAAGATGCGATCGGCGCCTGCCTCTGCCAGGCCGCCGGCGATCGTCGATCCGGCCTCGCCGAATCCGATGAAGCCGACGCTCACGCGTCCTTCCAGACGCGGCGCGCCGTGTCGACCACCAGCTGCAGCTTGCGCCACTGATCCTCTTCGCTGAGCAGGTTGCCTTCCATCGTCGAGGCAAACCCGCACTGCGGGCTCAACGCGAGGTTTTCGAGCGGGACGTAGCGGCTCGCTTCCTCGACGCGCCGGATCATGCCGTCGGCGGACTCGAGCTCGGGAAGCTTGCTGCTGACGAGTCCGAGCACGATCGACTTCGAGCGGGGCACGAAGCGCAGCGCCTCGAATGTGCCGGCGCGTTCGGATTCGTACTCGAGCAGGAACCGATCGACGTTCAACTGGTTGAAGAGCTTTTCCGCAATCGGATCGTAGCCGCCCTCGGCGTACCACTGGCTTCGGTTGTTGCCGCGGCACAAGTGCATCGCCAGTGTGACGCCCTGACGGTCGATGCCCTCGATGCACGCGTTGTCGACGCGAATCGCTTCGTCGAGGGCGGTGTCCGGATCGACGCCCATCTCCGCCTGGACGAAGTGCCGCCACTTCGGATCGATGTAGTAGCTGTAGCGCGGCGCGTCGATCTGGATGTACTTGATGCCTTCGTTGACGAGCGCGCGAATCTCCGCCTTCATGATCGGCACGATGTCCCAGAGAAATTCGGAGTACGTGGGATAGGCGCGCTCGCTGATGCCCTTCTTGTAGGCGATGGCGGGAAACTGATTCGCCGTCGGCAATGTCATCTTGATGTCGCCAGGTGCGTGCTGCTTGAGAAAGTCGACTTCGTGCTTCGTCAAGCGCTTCGTCTGCCGGAGCTTCGCCACGACCGCGCCGCCGGGCGCGCCGACGCCGCTGGCGGCGGCGACACCGGCCGGCGCGCCCTTCCACGTCCGATCCAGCTCGTACTCGGGACTGAGCCCCTCGACTGATTCGTAGAAGTCGCCCATGAATCCCGTGCGGCGCAGCTCGCCGTCGTTGAAGATCTTGAACCCGATGCTCTTCTGGCGGGCGAGCACGTCGAGGATGTACCGGTCCTCGATCGCGGTGAGCTCCTGGCGCGAGGTGCCGGGATTCTTGCGCGCCTCCAGCAGCTCGTGCGGCCGCAACAGACTGCCGACCTGATCCGCGCGATATATGGTCGCCATATCCAATGCCTGCGTCTAACCGTTTAGTAGATACGCTCGTCGTGAGCCTGTCGAAGGACGAGCCGATTAGTAGACACGCTCGTCCTGAGCCTGTCGAAAGACGAGCCGATTCGTAGACACGCTCGTCCTGAGCCTGTCGAAGGACGAGCCGATCGTGCTCATGGTTCGACACGGCTCACCACGAGCCAACTGTATCGAAACGTCGACACACGACACTAATGCGTCCGTCCTCCCGCCACCGACGGCTTCTGCGCCTGGTGGGACATCGAGAAGATCACGTGCAGCGACATCAGCGCCTGCAGCGGATGCGCTCCGGCTTCGACGAGCGGACCGACGTGCTCGCTGACCAGACCGCCGCGCCCCACGGAGATCAACTCCTCCGCCGCGCGGCGCTGCTGGGGATTCAGGCCGTACTCCTCTGCGACGGCGTCGAGGTTGGCGATGATGCGATCGCGCAGGTCGCCGCTGTGCCGCACCTCGAAGAGCAGCCGGTTGAGACCGTAGGCTTCCGCCGGCGGATGCTTGTAGAACTGGAATCCCTCGTTCCTGAACTTGAAGCCGCCGTACTGCTCGATCGTCTTCGCGGCCGCCGCCTGCCTGGCGATCGCGGGCAGGAAGCGCATCATCGCGAGGCCGTGATGCCACGTCGGGATGTAGTCGATGAGGGCGCCGGGCCGTGGACCGATCGCGCCGAACATCATCGCCCACGTCAGCAGCTCGGTATTCCCGACTTCATCCAGCTGCGTGCCGGTCATCTCGAGCAGGGCATCGGTGTTGCCGGCTTCGAACTGCGCGACGAGCCACCGATCGAAGTCGAACTCGGGCGACAGGTACTTCTTCGTGCCCGGGAAGTGCGACATCCCCCCGCTCGCAATCAGCGCGACGCGCTCCTTCCGCCCGCGGACGATGTCGGCGATGGCCGCGCCGAGCGCGGCGCAGCGTTTGGGCGTGGGCAGCGGAGGGACGTAGACGTTCGTGAAGAACGGAATCACCGGAATGTTGCGCTTGCCGATGACATGTTCGAACGGAACCGCGAACGCGTGGCCGAGCTCGGCGTCCTCCGAATAGGCGATATCGAAATTGCGCTCGACGATGAGTTTGTTGAGCAGATCCTCGGCCATCTCGCGATGGACCGGCAAGTCGTAGGTGCGGCCGGCGAACTTCGCGATCGCACGGCTGCCGGCGATGATCGCGAAGCTCGGGATGCACGTCACCGAGAACGTCTCGACGTGATCGCTGCCGAGGAAGATGATGACGTCGGGCTTGGTCTCGTCGAGCACGTTGCCCAGTTCGGCCATTCCCGCGGCCGCCTGGTCGAGCTGCTCCGCCTTTTCGTCGGGCGGCCGCGTAAACAGGTAAGGCGTGTGACACGTTCCGACGGCGGCAACGATCTCGCCCATGGCTCGCTCCTCGTTCAGATCCGCGCGCCGGATTCGGCGCGGGATGTTGCAAAGTCTAGATCCAGTTCGAAATTCGCGGGTAGACCCTCTTCGCGTTGGTCTCGAAGATCTTCTGCTTATCGGCGCTGCCGATCGAGGTCAGCGCGTCGATGTAGCGCTTGGTATCGTCGAAGTAGTGTCCCGTCTCCGGGTCGATGCCGCGGACGGCCCCGACCATCTCCGACCCGAACAGAATGTTGTCGACCGGCACGACCGTGGTCAGGAGCTCGATGCCCGGGAGATGGTAGACGCAGGTATCGAAAAACACGTTGTTCCGAATCAGCTCGCCGAGCGGCGGACGTTTCATGTCCTGTGCGAGGCCGCGGTACCGGCCCCAGTGATACGGCACGGCGCCGCCGCCGTGCGGGATCACGAAACGCAGCGTCGGGAAGTCTTTGAAGAGATCGGCGGTCAGGAACTGCATGAATGCCGTCGTGTCCGCGTTGAGGTAGTGCGCGCCCGTCGCATGGAAGTTCGGGTTGCACGACGAGCTGACGTGGACCATCGCCGGCACGTCGAGCTCCACCATCTTCTCGTAGAGCGGGTACCACCAGCGATCGGTGAGCGGCGGCGCGGTCCAATGACCGCCGGACGGATCCGGATTCAGGTTGCAGCCGACGAACCCGAGCTGGTTGACGCACCGCTCCAGCTCCGCACTCGAGCGCTCCGGCGGCACGCCCGGCGACTGCGGCAGCTGGCACACGCCCACGAAGTTTTTCGGGTAGAGCGCGCAGACCCGCGCAATCAGATCGTTGCAGTGCTGCGTCCAGTGCAGACTCGTGATCTCGTCGCCGATGTGGTGCGCCATCGCCGACGCGCGCGGCGAGAAGATCGTCACGTCGGTGCCGCGCTCGCGCTGAAATTTCAGCTGCGCGTTCTCGAGGCTCTCGCGGATCTCGTCGTCGCCGATCGCGATCGTGCCTTTGGTTCGCGATCCAGCGTTTTGCGGATCCTTCAGCGCGGCAATCTGCGCGTCGCGGTACACCTGCAGCGCCTTGGGCGCGGTGGTGTAATGGCCGTGGCAATCGATGATCATCGCTGCATCGCTCGATCGATCTGGTCGAGCAGCGCCATGGTCGGCAAACAGCTCTCGGCGCTCGACTCGGGTACGCGTCCTTCTCGGATGGCGCTCGTGAACTCGACGTCCTGCCGATCGAACGCGGCCATGCCGTCGAGCGGCACCTCTTTGCCGTCGCTGTCGGTCATCGAGTCGCGATACACCTTATAGGTCTCCTCCTCACCGATATAACGGTAGAAGCCGCCGAACGGCCCTTTGTTGTTGAAGGACATCGCCATCGAAAACAGCGGCCCTTTCGGCGATTTCATCCCCACCGTGACGTCCATGGGGATGCCGAGCACGGGATGATCCGGCCCTTTCTGGCCCCACGCCGCCCAGTCGGCGTCGCCGAGGATCCACTGCGCGAGGTCGACTGAATGGCAGCCGTGGTGCCACAGCAGGTTGTCGACCCACGACCGCGGCTGGCCGTGCATGTTCGTGTTCTCGCGGCGGAAAAAATATGTCTCGACCACCATGTGGTGCAGGTGGAAAGTGCCCGCCTGGATCCGGTGGCGAATCTCCCGATGCGGCGCCGAGAAGCGGCGCGTGTGCGTCACCATGCACGTCTTACCGGATCGCCGCGCCGCCTCGACGATCCGCGTCGCGCCCGGCAGGTTGAGGCTCATCGGAATCTCGACCTGCACGTGCTTGCCTTTGCCCAGCGCCATGACGGTTTGATCGGCGTGCATCGCGCTCGGCGTCGTCAGGATGACGGCATCGACGCCCGGCCGATCGAGTGATTCTTCCAGGCTGGTCGTGTAGTGCGGGATGCCCCACTCCGCGGCGAACGCTTGCCCGCTGTCGGCGGTGCGGCTGGTCACAGAGACGACTTCGACGTCGGGGATCTTCTTGAGCGCCTTCACGTGAATGACGCCCATCGCGCCTGTGCCTGCGAGGCAAATCTTCATGCTCATTCTTCAACCAGCCGCGTCGGGTTGGTGACCGCCATCGTTCGAACCTCCTCGACCGTGAATCCAGCGTCGAGCAGCTTCTGCGCAAACATGCCGAAGCCCTCGGCGACGGGCGGATTGATCGTCTGGCCGAGGTCGGTCGACACCAGCGCGCGCGACACGCCGGCCTTGCGGATGTTGGCGAACGCCAACTCCCACGTCGCCTTGGCGGTGTAAGTCGTCGTGAAGCAGTGCTCGATGATCGCGCCGAGATCGGCCAGCTCCTTCTGCTCGTCGCCAGTCAGGCTCTGCGACGGAAACTCGGCGTGCGTCACGACGACTTTCTTCAAGCCCATCGCCTTCGCCGCCCGCACGAGCGCGAAGATCTCGACCCGGCCCAGATGCCCCGTCGCCAGAATCATGTTGTGCTTGCCGATCCGCTCCAGGCAGCGGCGCGCCGCTTCGGTGAGCTCACCGGCGTCATCGACGACCGACAGCGGCGGCGGTGAAATACCTTCAGCGGCGAGCTCGCGCTGAATCTTGGCCCAGAACGGCAGCTTCTCGGCTCCGCCGTCGAGGCGGCCCGCTGTTTCGTTCTTCGCGTCGACGGTCGGCATCCACACGATCTTGCAGCCGGTGCGGCCGGCGAGCTCGACCGCCACCGGATTGAGGCCGCCGATGCTGTGATTCAACGTGACGGCTCCGAAGATGCGGCTCCCGGACACCGCTTTCGTGACGACCTTGGCGCGCTCCCCCGTCTGGATGTAATGCGATTTGAGGACGAACCCCTTCATGCCACGCGCGAGGAACTCCCGGGCGCAATCGATGTCGTCGATGCGTCGCGCGATCACGTCCGGTCCGACATGAACCTGCAGATCGTAGGCGCCTTCCAGCGTCTTCCACGCGCGATCGGACACGTGAATCGGGGCAGCGCTCGTCGTTTCAGGCATGCGGCGTATTCTCTCTGATGAACGTCAAAGCTCAAACAGATCGCCAGACACGCGCACCGGTTGTCCGGAACGGGCCTTCGTAAACCGCCCCGCCGCCACAGTGGTCCAGCGCCGCGCGGACCTCGTCTGCGAGCCGGACTCCCGCGTTCTCACCGTCGACGATGCCGTAGACGGCGGGGCCCCATGAGCTCTGGCCCACTCCCGGCGCGCCGCGTTCCACCATACGCCGCACGAGCTCCTGGCTCGGACCTCTCGCGAAGGCGCCGCCTTGAATCGACGCAAACCAGCGGCCCGTCGTTGTCTGAATCGCCGTGAGCGCGCGGCCGAAACCGTCGAGATCGGCATCGGCAAGCGCCGGGAGCAGTGCCATCACGACGAGGTGCGCCACGTGCTCCACCTCGCCCACCGGCGGCGGCGGCAGCGCTGCGAACGCCGCCGCCTCGTCGGCGCCGCTGATCGCGGGCGGCCGCCGCGGGACTGCGACGACGCACCGCCACGACGAAGGAAACGGGATGCGCGCGATCAGCGGACCCACACCATCGACATCCGCGCGCCGGCCCCCCTCGACCACGAGACCGCCTCCGTCGAACGTCCACGTGCCGACGGCGGAGCGCTGCGCCCGTCGGACTGCGCGCGCAAGCGCCGCGGCGGTTGTCGGCAGTCCGTGCAGTTCGGCAAGCGCGCGCGCGACGGCGAGGGCGAGTTGCGTGCCCGATCCGAGTCCCGCATGTGGAGGCAGCGCTCGATGGATCGAGATCCGCGCTCCGGTCCGAAGATCGTGGTGGGCAAGAAATGCGCGCGCGAATTGCCCTGCACGTTCGGCATCCTCGCCTTCCACGCCGAGCGTCCGATCGAGGCGCGCGGACAGGAGGAGTGTCGGCTCGGGCGCGGCGGCGCCGATGCCGCCGAACCAACGTCCGAGCGCGCCGCGCAAATCGAGCACTCCGAAATGGAGCCGCGCCGGCGCCTCGACGAACACGGTGTCAAGCCTGTCGGTCCCGGTCACGGAGCAGCCGGCTCCGGGCGCGCGGATCGGATGTAGGTCGCCAGGATCGCCATCGCTTCGAATTCGCGCGGCCCCGCGGTTTTGTCGACGATCGTCTGCAGCCGGACGAGCTCGCTTTCGACGAAATCGCGGGACAGCAGGTGCAGCCGCGTGGCATAGATCGCCGTCTCCAGCACCGCGTGACAGGCGCGATTGAAGCCGATGAATTCGCGCCGCGCGCCGCGGTACACGATCGTCGTCTCGATGCGCGAGCGCGGCGGCGTGCTGTCAATCGATCGCACCTGCAGCTCGCGCCACGTGCAACAGTCGGCGAGGACAACGCCGCGGACGACGACGGCCGGGACGGTCGGATACTGCGGATTCGAAATCGCCGCGCGCGCGAACACCCGCACGTCGTCGGTCAGGTTGACAACGGCGGCGCCGGTAGCGGTGACGTTGCGGTATGTCGTCGTCTCGAGGAACGGTTTGAGCACGATCGCGTCGTCGGACCATTCCACCCCCATCGGCGCAACGTTGACGGCGCCGTCCTCTGAAATGCTGGTGATGATGGTCTCAACGATCATGCGGACGGCTTGGGCTTCGACCGCTGGGTGAGCTTGACGTGATCGGAGACGGTCTCGTCCGGCGGCGTGAGATATCCCCAGGACAGCGCACCTTCCTGCCGGTAGGTCTTGCCGAGCGTGACGGCGAGACTGGCGCGCGCCAGCTCGCGACCCAGATAGAAGGCGTGCGTCGCCTCGGTCACGTCGAGCTGCGCGAACAGGTCGACGAGGCGTCCGGGATCGGTGGAGCGGACGAAGCGCTGGTTGTTCAGCACGGTGATCCCGTCGCGATCGGCAAAGATGCGGAAGTTCGGATCGGTGAGGCGTGCTTGAAGATCGCGCAACTCGTCTTGAGAAAACGCGAGCACCGCAGGATCTTTGACGGTCACCAGCCGATCGTCGATGCCCTTGGGGATTGCGTGCCGCGTGATGGCGTAATGCATCAGGCGTCGCGCGATGTCCACTTCGCGCACGGCGCCACGCGCCCACGGGATCACCTCGGTGGTCAGGACGGTCCGCACCGCGAGCTCCTGGCAGATGGCGATGAGCAGCGCATTCACGCCGGTCGAATCGGCCGCGGTCAGTTCGGTGAGATTGCCGATCCCCATCAGCATCGGCGCGTCGGGATAGCGCCGGCGCACTTCAGCGTACCGTTCGAGCGACGCCATGAAGCCGAAGCCAATCGGCTCGAGAATCGGATCGATCAGATACGAAACGCCATGCTGTTCGAGCTTCTCGAGAGTGGGATCGAGCGTGTCGAGGCCGGCGCCGAGCTCAGGTACGGCGACGACGCGCGCGCCGGTGCCGGCCAGATGCTTCGCGACGTCGAGGTTCGAGCCGTTCACGCTCAGCACGAGCTCTGCGCCGGCGGCCACCGCGGTTCGAATTTCAGCGGCGTCGAAGGTGTCGACGGCGACGCGCATCCCGGCGCCGACGAGGCCCCGCACGACATCTCCGAGCGCCGGGAAGGCAACGCCGGGCGTGCAGCCGACATCAATCACGTCGGCGCCGGACGCGTGAAAATACTCCGCCGCCGCGCGTACGGCATCGGGCGCCAGCCGTGGGACGTTATTGATCTCCGCGACGATCTCGATGTCCCACGCGCCGTAGTCGTGCTTCACCGCGGCGCTGCCGAAGTACTCCGGAATCTCCCGAAGATCCTTCGGCCCTTTTTCGACGGCCACGCCGACCTTCTCGGCGACGACTCCGGGATCGCCTTCGCAAAGTCCCGGGATCACCACGAGATCGGTCCCCTCGGTGACACCGAGGCCGCGGGCAATCCACTCGGTCGTCATCAGCGCGGCGACCGTGATGCCCATGACGGCCACGTCGCAGGTGAATTCCGGCTTCATCTCTGCGAGCACACGCCGCAGCGCCGGTTCCGCGAGACGGCCAGTGACGAACAGCACGCGGCGCGGCGAGGGGCCGGAGCCGGCTCGTTCGGTCAACGCGGATCGCCGCTCCGGACGAACTTGTTCGGCGTGCCGGTGAGCGCGCCGCCGGACGGCGGACGCCACAGCGCGACGTCCTCGATCCGCTGCGCGAGCGCAAAATCCTTGTCGGTGATGCCGCCGGCACTGTGGGTCGACAGCTTCACGGTGACGCGGCCCCATGTGACCGCCAGGTCGGGATGGTGGTACGCGGCCTCGGCGCAGTAACCGATCGCCCCCACCAACATGAGCGTCGTCGGCCAGCCGTCGGTCTTGTAGACGCGGCGGATCCAGCCATCCTCGAAGTACCAGCCGGGAAGCGCGCGCAGCCGCTCGGCGATCTCGGACTCGGAGTACGTTCGTTCTTTCTCCGGCATAAGGACCTCACATGACCACGCCGCCGCCGACCATGATCGTCTGTCCGGTCAGAAAGGCGGCAGCGGGCGATGCCAGGAACACGGCCGCGCCAGCGACGTCGTCGGCCGTCCCCCATCGTTTGAGCGGCGTGGATTCTACGACCGTGCGGCGCCAGGCGTCGCTCGCGCCGGCACCGAACGCGGTGTCGATGAAACCGGGGGCGATCACGTTGACGCGGACGCGAGGCGCGACCGATCGCGCGAGCGACTTGCTGAAGGCGAGCACGCCGCCCTTGACCGCTGAGTACAGCTCGGGGTTGGGTCCGGCCATTCCGGTGAGGACGTGATCCCAGCTCATGTTGATGATGACGCCGCCTTCGTCCTGCCGGGCGAACATCTCGGCCGCCTGCCACGAAGCGAGCATCGTCCCACGCAGATCGACGGCGATCAATAGATCCAGCTTCTCGATTCGGGACAGCGACGCGCCGTCCCCGGTGAGGATGTCGGCGCCGGCGTTGTTGATCCAGACGTCGAGCCGCCCGAGGGCACGGCGTGAAGCGGATCCGAGATCGACAATGGAGTCGACGTCGGCGAGGTCGAGGCGCACGGACGCGGCGTGGCGGCCCATCGATCGGATCGCATCCTGCACTTCTTCGGCGCCGGCGGCGTTCGATCGATACGTGATCGCGACGTCGGCCCCCGCGCGCGCGGCCGCGAGCGCGATCGCGCGGCCGATCCCGCTCGATCCGCCGGTGACCAGCACGGCGCGACCCGCAAGCGTCGAATGCACCAACCTCCCGTAGCCGGGTGAGCTCGAATTGACGCCACTCATCACCGCTCGTCCTGAGCGGCGGCGAGTCGAAGGGCTCACCATGAGCGGTTCTCAGGACATCAAATCATCGACG
>DAIUKO010000144.1:0-17544 GCA_036848175.1 Vicinamibacterales bacterium
CCGCGCCGCGATGCGCGCGATCGCCGCCATCTCCGCCGGCTGACCGTAGAGATGCACTGGCAGGATCGCTCGCGTGCGCGGCGTGATTGCCTGTTCGATGCGATCGGGATCGATGGTCAGGCGCTCGGGATCGATGTCGGCGAACACGGGCCGGGCGCCGGCGATCATGATGGCCAGCGCGCTGTAGGCGGCGGACAACGGCGTCGTGATCACCTCGTCGCCGTTGCCGATGCCGAGCGCGCGCAGTACCAGCGCGATCGCATCCGTGCCGGTGCCGACGCCGACCGCGTGAGACGCGCCCATCGCGGTCGCGAACTCCGATTCGAACGCCTCGACCTCGGGGCCGAGCACGAACCATCCACGCTCGATCACGCGATCGATGGCGCGCTTGACGTCGGCCGCGTCTTCCCCGGGCACCAGCGACAGAAACGGCACGCGCCGAGCCGTCATACACGCTCCTGCCGGTCGCGCGGTTCGAGATAGTCATTGAGGTGCTGCCGGTAGAATTCCACCGTCCGCCGCAGCCCCTCGTGGAGCGAGACCGACGGCGCCCACCCGGTGGCGCGCATGAACTTCGATGCGTTCGTGTAGAAGCTGCCGATGTCGATCGCCTTCTTGTCCGCCGGCCATTCGACGTACTCGACGCGGCCCGATCCCGCGATCTGAATCAGTAAAGACGTCAGATCGCGAAGGCTGATCGGATCGGTACCGCCGACGTTGAACACCTCGCCGTTGACGGCGTCGCTGGCACCCGCTCGCAGAAACGCATCGGCCGCATCGGCAACGTAGACGAAGTCGCGCAGTTGCGAGCCGTCGCCGTAGATCTGAATGGTGCGATCCTCGATGGCGAGTCGGATGAACCACGCGAGGAATCCCTGGCGGTTGTGTTTGATCAACTGCCGCGGACCGAAGATGTTGGTCAGCCGCAGCGAACAGCCGCGCACGCCGAAGACGTTGTTGTAGACCAAATGGTAGTACTCGCCCGCCGCCTTGTTGATGCCATTCACGTCGCTCGGACGCACGAGGTGCGTCTCGTCCACGGGCAGCGAATCGGGTCTGCCGTAGACCTGGCGCGTGCCCGCGAAGACGACCTTCACGCCTGGATTGTGGCGGCGGCACGCCTCGAGCACCGTCAGTTGACTGCGGCAGTTGATCTCGAGATCCGTGTACGGATCTCGCATGCTGTCGATGTGGCTGACCTGACCGGCAAGACTGAAGATGACATCGCGATCGCGTACGAGATAGTTCATCGTCGACTGCTGCCGGATATCGGCGACGTTCACGGCGACGCGATCGGCAATGCCGTCGATGTTGAAGAGATTGCCGCCGTAGTCGGGGATGAGCGAGTCGACGAGCAGCACCTTGGCGCCGAGATCGACGAGCGCGCGCGCGAGGTTGCTGCCGATGAAGCCGAGGCCACCGGTGATCATCACCGCGCGGCCGCGGTAGAACTCACGGTAGTCCACGGTCACGTGCGCGGTGGAGTGGGATACACGCGGTTCGCCGGATCGCCTGTCGTCTGCGTGAGCGGCCGCACGCCCGGGCGCAGGTGGTCGCGGCGAACGACGAGCGCGACCCAGAGAATCAGCAGATCGCGTCCGGTTCTGAACAGCCGCCGGACGTTGAAGAACTGCGATTTGCCGAACGCACGATGAAAGTGGTGCACTGGGACTTCCACGATCCGGAAGCCGCCGTCCTGGATTTTCTTCATCATCTCGACGCAGATGATGCCGCTGGTCTTCTCGAGATTGATGCGATCGAAGATGGTCCGGCGCATCAGCCGGAAGTCGCAGTCCACGTCGCGCATCCGCAGGCCGAAGAGGGTGCTGACGATGTAGTGATAGATCCGGCCGATGACGACGCGGTGAAGCGGATCGGAGCGGCTGATCTTGTAGCCGTTCACGAGATCGACCTCGGCCGTCATCCTGTTCCACAGCGCCGACAGCTCGGTCGGGTCGTACTGGGCGTCGCCGTCGGTATAGAAGATCAGCTCCTTGGTCGCCGCGCGGAAGCCGGTCTGCAGCGCCGCGCCGTAGTCGCGGTTGATCGGATGGTGCACGGCGCGCACCTGCGCGTAGGTGCGCGCGAGCTCGTCGGCGATGTCGGCCGTTCCGTCGGCGCTCCCATCGTCGACGACGATCACTTCGAAGTCCGGTGTCAGCTCGGCGGCGGTCTTCACGGTGCGGATCACCATGCTCGCAATGGTGCCGCTGTCGTTATAGGCCGGGAAGAAGACACTCAGACCAGCGGGCTTGCTGGCGGGGGGCACTGACATGCAAAAAGTTCCTAAACCATAGCACGTTATCGCCGCTTTGTTTTTGTCGCAATCAGCCGCCACGGCGTCAGCGCCGACTCGAACAGCACGCCTCTCGACAGCTTCGATTCGCCCTGCCGGCGCTCGACGAAAGTAATCGGCACTTCGGCGATCCGCGCGCCGAGATGGTTCGCGACGTAGAGCATCTCGGTGAGAAAGGAGTAGCCGTCCGACTCGAAGTCATCGAGCGGCAGCGCGGCCAGCGTCGCGCGCCGCCAGCATCGGAAGCCGGTCGTGCAGTCGCGCGCGGTGAGGCGTGTGACGAACCGGATGTAGAGGTTCGCGAAGCGGCTGAGGAGGCGCCGCCGCCTCGGCCAGTTCACGACGCCGCCGCCGGGAATGTATCGCGACCCCAGGACCACGTCGGCGCCCGCAGTCCCTGCGATCAGCGCGGGGAGTTGCGTCGGATCGTGCGACAGGTCCGCGTCCATCTGGCAGATCACGTCGACGCTGCCCGGCGGCCGCGCGATTGCGAGGCGAATGCCGTCGATATACGAACGTCCAAGGCCGCGGCGTCCCGTGCGATGGAGCACCTCGATGCGGCCTGGATGCCGCCGGGCCAGTCCGTCGGCGATGTCCCCGGTTCCGTCCGGCGAGGCATCGTCGACGACGAGCAGGTTGACGTTCGGCAGTTGCATCAACGCGTCGACGAGCAGCGGCAGGTTGTCGCGTTCGTTGAAGGTGGGCACGATGACGAGCGCGGCCGGCGCAGTCGCTCCCGTCATCGACGGCCCTCGAACCGCAGCGACGAAATCTGTTCGGAGACCAGACCGACGAGAAAAATCACGACGCTCAGCAGGATCAGCAGCACCGACGAGTTCGTGACGTGCGACTGCGTGAAGATGGTCCACACGGCGTAGGCCGCGCCGATCAGAAACGCGGCGGCGCTGATCGGCAGAAAGATTCGCAGCGGGCTGAAGATGGTGATCACCTTGAGCAGGATCAGCAGAAAACGGACACCATCCGGGCCCAACCGGACCTTCGACGTCCCCTGCCGCGGCCGCGCCTCGACCGGCTCGAAGCGGACGCTGTATCCGGCTTTGATGAACGCGAGCGTCGTCGTCGTCGGCGTCGAGAATCCGTTCGGCAGAAGATGCAGGAACTCGAGCAACGGTTCGCGCCGGGCCGCGCGAAATCCTGACGTGAGATCCGGAATCGGCCGTTCGGTCAGGTAACTCGCGATCCCATTCAGCACCGCGTTGCCGACACGCCGCACCGCACTGGCCTGACTGTCCGTCGATCGCGCGCCGACGACGAGATCGTAGTCGCGGAGCTGCGCGACGAGCCGCAGCCCGTCGGCGGGGCGATGCTGGCCGTCGGCGTCGAGGATCAGAACGCACGTCCCGGTCGCGCGGCGGATCCCGGTCTTCACGGCGGCGCCGTTGCCTTTGTTGTAAGGATGCCGGATCACACGAGCGCCGCCGGCCGACGCTTTCGCGCCGGTGTCGTCGGTCGACCCGTCGTCGACGACGAGGATCTCGTTCCACGACGCGGCGCCGCGCAGATCGACGACGACCGACGCGATCGAGGCCGCTTCGTTGAAAGCCGGAATGACGACAGAGGTCGCCGCCGCGTCAGCCATCAGCCATCAACTTCGCGACCACGCCGTCCCAGGTAATGGCACGCGCCCGATCGTAGCCCGCATCGCCAAGGCGGCGCGCCCGCGCGCGATCGGCCGCGAGTTGCGCCATCGCCGCGCCGATCGATTCGGGCGTGGGTTCAGCGACGAAGCCGGTGACGCCGTCCTCGACGAACTCGAGCGGACCGCCGGCGTCGGTCGTCGTCACCACCGGCTTGTGCGCCAGGAACGCTTCGAGCGTCACATAGCCGTAATCCTCGTCGAAGGGCGGAAAGACGACGGCGAGCGCGCCCGCGTAGAGTCGCGTGAGATGCTCGTCGTCGATGCCGCCGGCAAAGGTCACACGATCGGCGACTCCGGCGGCGGTTGCCGTTTCCGCGAGCCGCTCCCGCAGCGGGCCTTCGCCGACGACGAGCAGACGCAGCGAGCGATCGGTGTGCGCGAGCGAACGAACGATGAGATCGACGCGTTTGTTGGCCTCGAGCCGGCCGACCGAGAGCACGTAATCGCCTGACGGACCGGCGCGCAGCGAGCCGGCGAGCGGCGGCGGATGGTACAGCGGTTCGGCCGCGATGCCGTTGAACTTTTCCAGACGGGCGGCGGTGTTGCGGGCGTTCGTGAACAGCCGCGCCGACTCGGTGAGCATCGCACGGTCGAGCGTCATCAGCTTGTCGCGCAGCCGGACGTCGGCCTCCGCGTGCGTGAACTCGCTGTACGGCGTGCCGCACAGATCGTAGATGGCGCGGTACTGATGAAAGAGCCACGTGACTTTGTTGGGATGTCGCACGAAGTAGGTCGGGAACTTCGTCGCGATGACGGCGTCGATCGGCTGGCCGTTGGATTCCGAGAGATCGACGAGGCGCCACGCCGCCGCCTGTGCGAGCAGCTCTTCCTTCGGGTACCACTTGAAGGGAATCGACACGCGCTCGGCGAGGTAGCCGTGACGGCGGAGCTCGTCGACCAGGCCGCGCACGTGCAGCTCGGCGCCGCCGTGCACGAACGGCACGCGCGCCTCGCACACCAGCACACGCTTCGTCATGTGGCGAAGCGGAAGTTGATGATGTCGCCGTCCTGCACGATGTAGTCCTTCCCTTCGAGCCGCAGCTCGCCGTGATCGCGGCACGCGGCCATCGCGCCGCGCGCGATCAGATGGTCGTAGCTGACGACCTCGGCGCGGATGAAGCCGCGCTGGATGTCGCTGTGAATCTCGCCCGCGGCGAGCTGCGCCGGCGTCGCGCGCGGGATCGACCACGCGCGGCATTCGTCCTCGCCGACGGTGAAGAACGAAATATAGCCGAGCAGATCGTAGCTGGCGCGAATGACGCGATCGAGTCCGGACTCGGTCAGCCCGAGATCCGACAGGAACGCCGCGGCGTCGGCCGATTCGAGCTGCGCGATCTCGAGCTCGATTTTCGCGCAGACCGCCGATGCGGCGGTTCCCGCGCGCGAGAGGAACGAGGTCAGGCCGGACGTTTCGGCGGCGCCATCGATCTGCGCGGCGGCGCTGCCGCCCGACAGATCGGCCTCGTCGAGGTTGATGACGACGAGCAGCGGCTTCGCGGACAGAAACTGGAATCCGCGCAGGCGCTTGAGATCTTCGCCCTTCAAATCGATCGAGCGCAGCGGCCGGCCTTCTTCGAGCGCCGCCTTGCAGATCATCAGCACGTCGCGCTCGCGTTCGAGATCCGCCGAGCGCGTCTTCTTCAGATCTTTTTCGAGACGCTCGAGCCGCCGTTCGGCGACGCCGAGGTCCGCGAGGATCAACTCGTCTTCCATCGCCTGCGCATCGCGCGCCGGATCGATTGATCCGGATGGATGCGGCACCGCGGGATCGCGAAACGCGCGCAGCACGTGAACCAGGGCGTCGGCGTTCTTGTAGGCCACGACGTCGACGAGCGCCTTCGCGCCGCCGGTCGCACCGGTCGCCGCGAGATCGGTGAACTCGACGGTCGCCGGCACGCGCTTGCGCGGGTTGTACATCGCCGTCAGCCGATCGAGCCGGGCGTCAGGAACTTTCGAGATGCCGACCGAGGTCTCGCCTTTGCCGTGCGCGCCGCGCGCCGTCTCCCGCGCGCTGGTCATGAGCTGAAAGAGCGTGGTTTTCCCGCTGGATGCGAATCCAATGAGGGCAGCCCGGAGCATGCGTCGAGCCCCGGATGGTACCACCGAGCGCCAAGCGGTCAGACTCGGGTCAGACTCGCGGTCAGACCGCGGTCAGACCCGGGTCTGACCGCTGTTTTCCTCGGGCGAGAAAACGGCGAAAATTCGGCGTAACTTACTGACGGGGTGGGATTTTTGGTTGACATCCCGCTGAGGCTGCACCTACTATGTGCGTGGATTTTTGTGGAAAAAAGTGGAGTAAATCTCGTGGTGTCTCGTGTTTAGAGGGCACGAGATCACCAAGATCGATGACAAAGGCCGACTCAAGGTGCCGAACGTCTTCCGGTCCCCGCTCGAGTCGAAATACGGCCGCGAGCTCTTCCTGACGAGCGTCTCCGGCGAGTACGTCCGCATTTATCCGATGCCTGTCTGGATCGAGCTCGAAGAGAAGCTCGGGAAGATGCCGTCGACGCATCCGTCGCGGCTGCGCTATCTGGATCGCGTGAACTTCTTCGGCCAGGTCGTCGAGATCGACGCGCAAGGACGCGTACTGATCCCGGTTCGTCTGCGCGAGACGGCGACGATGAGCGGCGACGTCGACGTGCTCGGCCAACTCTCGTATCTCGATGTCTGGAACCACGATCGCTTCATGACCAAACTGCAGCGCGAGCCGTACACCGACGACGACGCCCGCGCGCTCTCCGAGTTCGGCATCTGATGACGACGCACGTCCCGGTGATGACCGCCGAAGTGCTGGAGTTTCTGCGCCCCGAGCGCGGCGGTCTGTTCGTCGACTGCACCGTCGGTCTCGGCGGACACGCGCGGGCGATTCTCGAGGCGGGCGCCGCGCGCCTCATCGGCCTCGACCGCGATCCCGACGCGCTTGCGCGCGCGCGCGACACGCTCGCGCCCGTCGGCGATCGCGTCCGCCTCGTGCACGCCGACTACCGGGCACTCGACGAGGTCCTCGATCGCGAGCAGGTCGATCTCGTCGACGGCACGCTCGCCGACCTCGGCGTCTCGTCGCTGCAACTCGACGCGCCGGGACGCGGCTTCAGCTTCCAGCGCGACGAACCCCTCGACATGCGCATGGATCAGCGCGCCGGATCGTCGGCGGCGGATCTGGTGGCGCGATCGAGCGAACGCGAGTTGGCCGACGTGATCTTCCAGTACGGCGAGGAACGGTTTTCGCGGCGCATCGCACGCGCGATCGTCGCGGCGCGTCAGACCGCGCCGATCGAGACGACCGGACGCCTTGCCGCGATCGTCCGCCGCGCCATCCCGCGCCGGCCCGGCCGCCGACCGATGCGCATCGATCCGGCGACGCGAACCTTTCAGGCGCTGCGCATCTGGGTGAACCAGGAGCTCGACGGCCTCGACCGCTTTCTCGAAGCGGCGGTGCGGCGGCTGCGCGAGGGCGCGCGTCTGGTCGTGTTGACGTTTCATTCGCTCGAAGATCGCATCGTGAAGCACACGCTGCGCGCGCTCGAGCGCCGCGAAGACGTGGCCGCCAGAGTCCTGACCAAGAAACCGATCATTCCCACCGACGACGAAGTCCAGAAGAACCCGCGAGCGCGAAGCGCGAAGCTGCGCGCCGCGGAGAGGCTCGCCCATGGCTGAATCCTTCGAGTACGCCATCAAGAAAGACGTTCGCAACAATCCGATCGTCCGTGAAGTGGACGAGGCGCGGCAGCGCGATCTGTGGAAGTCGGTCGGAGTGGCCGGCTTCCTCGTGCTCGTCCTGCTGTTCTCGGCCTGGCAGCACTTCGAGCTGCTGCGCCACGGCTATCAGCTCGAGGAGCTGCAGCGCGAGCGTGTGGCCGAGGAAGAGATCGCCCGGCAGCTGCGCCTCGAGATCGAAACGCTGAAATCGCCGAAGCGGATCGAATCGCTCGCCACCCGGCAGCTGCATCTCGTCGCCCCCTCGCTCGAGGAAGCGGTCGTGCTCGAGCGGGTCGTGCCGGCCGATCCGCCGGCGAAAACTGTCGTCGCGCGCCGATAAATGACCCCGGCCGCCCCGACCGATTGGCGCGTCACCTTCAAGCGCCGGACGACCATCGCGGCAGGCGCCCTGATGCTGTGGACGGTCGGCATCGAAGCGCGCCTCGTCTACCTGCAGGTCTATCGCCGCGCGGACCTCATGGCGCGCGCCGACAAGCAGCAGTCGCGCACGCTCGAATCGCCGGCCAAGCGCGGCGACATCGTCGATCGCCGCGGCCGCGTGCTGGCGACGAGCGTCGACGCCGACACGATTTACGCCGTGCCGTCCGAAATCACCCAGCCCGAGGCGGTGGTGGCGAAGCTGTGCGACGCACTCCGCGACTGCACGAAGAAGGAGCGGCAGGCGCTCGCGGAGCGGCTCGAGCGCGGCGGCGCCTTCAGCTACATCCGGCGGCAAATCTCTCCGGATGAACGGAAACGCGTCGAGGATCTCAATCTCGACAGCGTCGGTTTCATCAAGGAGAGCAAGCGCTTCTATCCGAATCGCGAGCTGGCGGCCCATCTGCTCGGATGGGTCGGCATCGACAACAAGGGATTGAGCGGCCTCGAGTACACCTACGACCCACAGATTCGCGGCAAGCCCGGCAAGATCCTCGTGCAAACGGATGCGCGCCGCCACGCCTACAGCCGCGCCGAATGGCCCGCGACGGCGGGATCGACCGTCGAGCTGACGATCGACGAATACCTGCAGCATATCGCTGAGCGCGAGCTCGCGACTGGCGTCGCCGAGAACCGAGCCGCCGGCGGTACCGCGGTGCTGATGAACCCGCGCACCGGCGAGATCCTCGCGATGGCGAACGAGCCGACGTTCAACCCGAACACGTTTCGCGATTCGCAGGAGACGGAGCGGCGCAACCGCGCCGTGCAGGATCTCTACGAACCGGGGTCGACCTTCAAAGTCGTGACCGCGTCGGCGGCGATCGAAGAGAAGGTGCTGCCGATCGACTCGTGGATCAACACGAATCCGGGGCGCGTCCACATCGCCGGACGGCCGCCGATCACGGAAGACCGCGGCCGCAACTACGGCGTGCTGTCGTTCACCGACGTCATCGTCAAGTCGAGCAATGTCGGTGCGATTCAGATCGGGTTCAAGGTCGGCACCGAACGTCTGAGCCGGTTCGTCGGGCTCTTCGGATTCGGGCGGCCGGTGTCGCCTGACTTCCCCAGCGAGAGCCCCGGCATCGTGTGGAGTCCGGAGAAGTGGACCGAGAGCGCGCTGGCGTCGGTGTCGATGGGCTATCAGATTGGCGTCACGGCGCTGCAGATGGTGACCGCGGTCAGCTCGGTCGCCAACGGCGGCGAACTGGTGGAGCCGCGGGTGATTCGCGCCGTGTATCGCGACAACCGGCGCTACGAGGTGAAGCCGAAAGTCGTGCGCCGCACGATTAGCGCGGACACGGCGGCGACGCTGACCGGGATCATGGAACAGGTCGTCGCGCGCGGCACTGCGAAGAACGCGCAGATTGCGGGCTACACGATCGCCGGGAAGACCGGCACCGCGTCGAAGCTGATCAACGGCCACTACTCGCGCTCCGACAACAACGCCTCGTTCGTCGGCTTTCTGCCGTCGCGGCGCCCGGCGCTGGCGATGATCGTGATGATCGATTCGCCCCACGGCGACCACGGCACGCACGGCGGATCGGTCGCGGCGCCGATCTGGAAACGGATTGCGCAGCCGGCGCTGCAGTATCTCGGCATCGCTCCTGACGTCGGCGCGGCGCCATCCGTCCTCGTCGCGCGTGCCGGAGAGCCGCCCAACACGCCCGCCGACAGTGAAGTCGAGCTCAAGCCGGACGCGACGAGCGCGCCGTCCGAATCGCCTGCGCCGACGGTGAGCCTCGTCGCCGACGGGCCGCCGGGCACGGTTCCGGATCTTCACGGCTTGAGCGGGCGCGACGCGATTCGCACGCTCGTCAAGGTCGGGATGACCGCCCGGGTTTCGGGCGACGGCTTCGTGGTCTCGCAGGATCCACCGGCGGGCGCGCCGCTCGAGCCCGGCACGCTGTGCCGGCTTTTCCTCGAACGAAGAAGCCAGCGATGACCTGGGCGGATCTGCATCTGATCCTTCGCGAACGCGGCGTCGTCCGCGCCGGCGATCCGGTGCGTGCCGAGACGTCGGTTGGCGAGGTGACCGGGATCGCGTACGACTCGCGCGCCGTCGAACCGGGACACGTGTTCGTGGCGCTGAAGGGTCTGCACGCGGACGGGACCGCGTTCGTCGCGCAGGCGATCGAACGCGGCGCCTTGGCGATCGTGTCGGAGCAGCCTGCGCCGCCCGATGTACGCGTGGCGTGGGTGACGGTTGCGGACGCGCGCCTCGCGCTCGCGGTACTCGCCGCGGCATTCCATGGTGATCCGAGCCGCGACATGCAGGTGGTCGGCATCACCGGCACGAACGGCAAGACCACGACGGCGTATCTGCTGGCCTCGATTTTCGAAGCGGCCCACATCCGGTGCGGGATCCTCGGCACCGTCGCCTACCGCGTCGGTCCCGGCGAGCAGGACGTTCGCGAAGCGGCGCGGACGACGCCCGAAGCGCCCGACGTGCAGGCGCTGCTGCGCGAGATGGTCAATCTGGGCTGCCGCGCCTGCGCGATGGAAGTGTCGTCGCACGCGTTGGCGCTTCGCCGGGTGGACGACTTGAAGTTTGCTGCGGCGGTGTTCACCAATCTGACGCGCGATCACCTCGATTTCCACACCGACATGGAGACCTACTTTCAGGCCAAGCGGCGCCTGTTCGAGATGCTGCCGACGAGCGCGCCGGCGCTCTTGAACGTCGACGATCCGCGCGGCGCCGCACTCGTCGATGCCGGCGGACGTCCGGTGACCTATGCGATCAACAGGAGCGCGGACATCACGCCAGGCCCGCTGTCGTTTTCACTGCAGGGCCTGAAGTTCGACGTGCGGACTCCGCGCGGCACGCTGAACCTGCGATCGAAGCTGGTCGGCCGTCCGAACGTCTACAACATCCTGGCCTCGGTCGCGACGGCGACCGCACTCGATCTTCCGTTCGACGCCATCGAACGCGGCGTCGCCGCGCTCGACGGCGTGCCCGGACGTTTTCAACTCGCGTCGGGTGCGAAGGACGAAGTCACCGTCGTCGTCGACTACGCGCACACCGACGATGCACTGCGCAATCTGCTGGAGACCGCGCGCCCGCTCGCGCACGGACGGCTGATCACGGTGTTCGGGTGCGGCGGCGATCGCGATCGGACGAAGCGTCCGCTGATGGGCGCCGTTGCCGGACGACTGAGCGACGTGATCGTGATCACGTCCGACAATCCGCGCAGCGAAGATCCGCAGCGGATCATCGACGAAGTCCTGCGCGGCATCACCGTCAAGACGCGCCGGGACGCGAACCAGGTGCTGACGATCGTCGATCGACGGGCGGCGATCAGCAAAGCGATCGAGGTCGCCAAGCCCGGCGATCTCGTGCTCATCGCCGGCAAGGGGCACGAGAAGTATCAGGTCATCGGCGATCGGACGTTGCCGTTCGATGACGTCGCCGTCGCGCGGGAAGCGCTGGCCCGGCGGGGCACGAATTCCGGACCCTCGACGTCGCTCGGAGCGGGCGTGGTGTGAGCGAGATTCGTTTGACTGCAGCATGGGTCGCTGCTGCGGCCGCAGGAACGATTGTCGCGGGTGACAAGGCGCGCGAATTCCACGGTGTGTCAATCGACACACGCACGATTGCGGCGGGAGAGTTGTTCATCGCGATTCGCGGCGAACGGTTCGATGGCGCGGACTTCGCAGCCGGTGCGATCGACGCGGGAGCGGCCGGTGTGATCGTGCCACCGAGCGCGACGGCTCTGGCCGAGCGTGCGGCGAAGGCCTTTGCCGAACGATCGTCGGGCGATCGACCGGTCGTGATCGAAGTCGACGACACGACCGTCGCGCTGCAGGCGGTCGCGCACGCGGTGAGGCGCGAGTCGGGTACCAAGGTCGTGGCGATTACCGGAAGCGCCGGGAAGACGACGACGAAGGAAGTGACGAGTGAGTTTCTCGAGTCGCGGTACCGCGTGGTCCGCAACCGCGGCAACTTCAACAACCACATCGGGCTGCCGCTGTCCCTCATCGACCTGCGCCAGCAGCCCGAGATCGCGGTCGTCGAGCTGGGCATGAACCACGCCGGGGAGATCAGCACGCTGGTGCGCGTTGCCGAGCCCGATATCCGTGTGTGGACCAACGTCGGCGAAGCGCACCTCGGCTTCTTCGCCTCGGTGGAGGCGATCGCCGACGCGAAGGCGGAGATTTTCGAAGGCGCGACGCCGTCGACGGTGCTCGTCGCCAACGCGGACGATCCGTTGATCAGGGCGCGGCTGCCCCGGTTCGCCGGCCGCGTTCTGAGGTTCGGGATCGAACGCGAGGCGGAAGTGCGCGCGACCTCCGTTGTCGATCGCGGCATCGAGGGCACGAGCGCGCAGGTGGCGACACCGCGCGGCGTCGTCGACATCACGACGCCGCTCGTCGGTCGGGGCAACCTCGCGAATGTGCTCGCCGCGACGGCGGTGGCGCTCGAATGCGAGGTGCCGCTCGCCACCATCGCCGAGCGCGCGGCCAAACTGCGGCCAGCGTCGCACCGCGGTGAGATCGCACGCCTCGCCGGCGGCGTGACCGTGATCGACGACAGCTACAACGCGAATCCGACCGCGATGAAGCGCGCGCTCGACGTCCTCGCGAGCGCAGACGCGTCGCGGCGGATCGCGGTGCTCGGCGAGATGCTGGAGCTCGGCGACCGCGCTCCCGACCTGCATGCCGACGTCGGCCGCTTCGCCGCGACGCGCCGCGTCGATCTGCTGTTCGCGGTCGGCGACGCGCCGGCAGCAGCGCTGGCCGACGCGGCGATCGAGGCCGGCATGTCGCACGATCGCGTGCGTCATCTTGCGACCAGCGACGCGGCGGCCGACGCGGTTGCCGCCATCGTTCAACGCGGCGACGTCGTGCTCGTCAAGGGCTCGCGCGGCGTGAAAACCGATCGCGTGGTGGACCGGCTGAAGGCGGAGCGCAGCTGATGCTGTACTACGTCCTCTATCAGTTCCACCAGCAGCTGTCGGCGCTGAACGTGACGCGCTACATCACGTTCCGCACCGCCGCGGCCAGCCTCACTGCGCTGGCGATCAGCCTCGCGCTCGGCCCCTGGCTCGTGCGCAAGCTGCGCGAGTTTCAGATCGGTCAGGTGATTCGTACCGAAGGTCCCCAGACGCACAAGCCGAAGGCGGGGACTCCGACGATGGGCGGCCTGCTGATTCTGACGGCGGCGCTCGTGCCGACGCTGCTGTGGGCCGATCTGACGAACATCTACGTGTGGATCGCGGTATTGACGACAGCCGGCTTCGGTGCGATCGGGTTCGCCGACGACTATCTCAAGATCGTGCGCCGATCGCATCACGGACTGCGGCCGCGCTACAAGATGGGCAACCAGATCGCGATCGGCATCGCGGTCGGCGCGACGCTGCTGCTCATGCAGCACTACGGCCTCTACAGCACGCGCCTCATCTTCCCGTTCTTCAAGCGGCTGATTCCGGATCTCGGCTGGTGGTATCTGCCGTTCGCGGCGTTCGTCCTCGTCGCGGCCTCGAACGCGGTCAACCTGACCGACGGTCTCGACGGCCTCGCCATCAGCACCTTTGCGATCGCGGCCGCCGCGTACACGGCGCTCGCCTACGTCACCGGCCATCGCGTCTTCGCCGAGTACTTGCTGCTCGTGCGTTTTCCGCCGGCGGCGGAGCTGACGGTCTTCGGCGGTGCGCTCGTCGGCGCCTCGCTCGGATTCCTCTGGTACAACTCGTACCCCGCCGAGATCTTCATGGGCGACGTCGGATCGCTGGCGCTGGGCGCATCGCTCGGCATCGTCGCGATTCTGATCAAACAGGAACTGCTGCTGCCCATCGTCGGCGGCATCTTCGTGCTCGAAGCGATGTCGGTGATCCTCCAGGTCGGCTACTTCAAGGCCACCGGCGGCCAGCGGCTGTTCCGGATGTCGCCGCTGCATCACCACTTCGAGCTCGTTGGTTGGAGCGAACCGAAGGTGATCACACGCTTCGTGATCGTCGGAATCATCTTCGCGCTGTTCAGTCTGGCGACGTTGAAGCTTCGCTGACGGGATTGGGGATTCGGATTTTGGGATTTGATGTCACAAACAAACGCGTGACCGTCGCGGGGGCGGCGAGGAGCGGGCTGGCGGCCGCGGAGCTGCTGGCACGCCGTGGTGCGCGCGTCACGTTGTCCGAAGCGCGCGCAGAAGCGCCGGAAACGGAACCCTTGAAGGCGCTCGGCGTGCAGCTGGAGCTCGGTGGCCATCAGCGCGACACGTTCACGAGCGCGGACCTCGTGGTGTTGAGTCCTGGCGTGCCGCCGGAGCAGCCGGCGGTGCAGGCGGCGCGGGATCGCGGCGTGCCGGTGATCGCCGAGATCGAGCTCGCGTCTCGCTGGCTGCAGGGGCGTGTGATTGCGATTACCGGCACGAAGGGGAAGTCGACGACGACGGCACTGACGGGACGGATTCTCGAGTCCGCGGGTTTCAAGGTGACGGTCGGCGGCAACATCGGCGCGCCGCTCAGCGCGCAAGTCGCCGAGTCGACGCCAGACACCTTTCACGTCGTCGAGACGAGCAGCTTTCAGCTCGAGCAGATCGACACGTTCCATCCATGGATCGCCGTGATGCTGAACTTCTCGCCCGACCATCTCGATCGTCACCCGACCGTCGCGGCGTACGCGGCCGCGAAGGGACGGATTTTCGAGAACCAGGACGCGATGGACTGGTCGGTGATCAACGCCGACGATCCCGCGGTTCTCGAGCTCGCGCGGCGCGGGCGGGCGCGCATGCGCCTGTTCTCGAAGCAGACCGCGCTCGGCGATGGGACGGTCGTGGAAGACGGCTGGATCGTCGATCGACGCCCCGATCGGTCGGATCGACTGGTGCCGCTCAGCGCCATCCATCTCCTCGGACCGCATCTCGTCAACGACGTCATGGCGGCCGCCACCGTCGGCGCGCTGGCCGGCGCGGCGCCGGCGGCGATGACCGCGGCGGTCGATTCGTTTCGCGGCCTCGAACACGCGATGGAGCTGGTGGCGACCGTGGGCGGCGTGCGGTTCGTGAACGATTCGAAGGCGACGAACGTCGAGTCGGCGCTGCGATCGATCGAGAGCTTCGAGCGCGATCTCGTGCCGATCATCGGCGGCAAGTTCAAGGGCGGCGACCTCGGTCTGCTGCGCGAGCCGTTGCAGGCGCGCGCGAAGGCCGTGGTCGCGATCGGCGAGGCCAGGCCGCTCGTTCGCGAGGCGCTCGAGGCGACGTTGCCCGTTCACGAAGCGGAATCGTTCAGCGAGGCGATTGCGCGCGCGTACGCGCTGGCGCAGCCGTCAGGTGTGGTGCTGCTCGCGCCGGCGTGCGCGAGCTTCGACATGTTCCGCGACTACGCGGAACGCGGACGCACGTTCAAGGAGGAGGTCCGAAAACTTGAGCGGTGAGCAGTCGTCAGTCGGCATTGCGGTGAAGGACTGGCTGCTGGGAACCCGAACTGCCCCGGTTCGGGAAGCTGGTGCCTTCGCCCGAGGCCGACTGATGACTGCTGACCGCTCAAGAAAATCGTAATCCGCCGGCCAGGAAATGTTTCGGTCGAAGTGTAGATCAGCTGTAGGGGACCGGCTCGGGCGGTCCCAGCGTGAACATGGCCAGAAAACTCAAATCCGATCCGATGTTGTTCCTCGCCACGCTGCTGTTGATCGGCCTCAGCATCGTGATGGTCTATAGCGCCTCGGCCGTAGTGACGGCCGAACGCTACGGCCGACCCTCGATGTTCCTCGTGAAGCAGGCGATGTGGGCCGTGCTCGGCCTCGGCCTGCTCGGGCTCGTGATGCGCATCGACTATCGGACGTATCGCGAGCCGGTCTTCATCTGGACGTCGCTCGTCATCGTCCTCGGCGCGCTCGTCGCCGTGCTGTTCATGCCCCCCGTCAACAACGCACGCCGATGGTTCGGCCTCGCCGGCATCGGCGTGCAGCCGTCGGAAGTGTCGAAGCTGGTGGCGATTCTCTTCATCGCGGCGCTGCTCGAGCGGCGCGCGCACCGCATCAACGAGCTTGCCTACGCGGTCGCGCCAATCGCGCTGCTCATCGGCTGTCTCTTCGCCCTGATCATGCTCGAGCCCGACTTCGGCACATCGCTGGCGCTCGCGCTCATCGCCTTCGTCATGGTGTTCGCCGCCGGTCTCAACTACCGCTACATCGTCGGCGCGGCGCTGGTCGGTCTGCCGGCCTTGTACATCCTCGTGATGGGGACGGCGTATCGGCGGCGCCGGATGCTGACGTTCCTGAATCCGTGGGAAGACCCGCTCGGCGACGGGTTTCAGATCATCCAGTCGCTCATCGCGATCGGCACCGGCGGAGTGTGGGGCAAAGGGCTGATGAACGGCGCGCAGAAACTCTTCTATCTGCCCGAGCCGCACACGGACTTCATCTACTCGGTGATCTCGGAGGAACTGGGATTGGTCGGCGCGACGGCGGTGCTGGTCTGCTTCTGCGTCGTGACGTGGCGGGGCGTGCGCGTCGCGCTGCGCGCGCCAGATGCGTTCGGCGCGTACCTCGCCTTCGGGTTGACGACGATGATCGCGCTGCAGGCGTTCATCAACATCAGCGTCGTGCTGGGGATGATGCCGACCAAGGGTATTCCGCTGCCGCTCGTGAGCTTCGGCGGATCGTCGCTGCTGATCAATCTGGTCGGGATGGGAATTCTGCTGAACGTGTCGCAGCACATGTCGCCGTCGGAAGCATGAGGCGTTGTGAGTCTTCACGTCGTCATCGCGGGTGGCGGGACGGGCGGCCACCTGTATCCGGGAGTCGCGGTGGCGCGGGAACTGCTCGCGCGGCAGCCGGATGCGCAGATCTCGTTCGCCGGAACGGCGAAGGGGATCGAAGCGCGGGTCGTGCCGCGCGAAGGCTTCGCGCTCGATCTGATTCGCAGCGGCGGGCTGAAGGGCAAGTCGATCGCGGATCGCGCCCGCGGCGCGTCGTTGGTGCCGCTCGGTCTGTTGGACGCCTCGCGGATCGTCACGATGCGGCAGCCGCACCTCGTGATCGGCGTCGGCGGCTACAGCTCGGGGCCGGTGGTGATGGTCGCCGCGCTGCGCGGCGTCCCGACGATGCTGCTCGAGCAGAACGCAGTGCCGGGGCTCACCAACCGGATCCTCGCGCGGTTCGTGCGCGCGGCGGCGGTGACGTTCGATTCGACGACGGCGTTTTTCGGGTCGAAAGCGTTCGTCAGCGGCAATCCGGTTCGGCCGGAGTTTCTCACGGAGGCTGGATCGCAACAGGAGTCGACAGTCGATGACCGGATATCAGGGATACGGGTCCTAGTTTTTGGCGGCTCTCAGGGCGCGCACGCGATCAACGTGGCCATGGTGGAGGCAGCGGCGCAGTTGGCGGCCGGCAGTCCGGCTCTTCGTCTCACGCATCAGACGGGAGAACGAGATGTGGAGATGGTGCGCAGCGGCTACCGCCAGGCGGGACTTCAGGCCGACGTCGAGCCGTTCCTCTACGACATGGGACGGCA
>DAIUKO010000145.1:0-3664 GCA_036848175.1 Vicinamibacterales bacterium
GACGCGCCGCTGCAGCTCCTCGTCGCGAACCTCGATTCGAGCGACTACGTCGGCCGCATCGCGATCGGCCGGATTTTCAACGGCCGCGTCAAAATCGGCGATGCGGTGGCCGTGTGCAAGCTGGATCAGGCCGTTCAGGAAACGAAGGTGACGAAGCTGTACGCCTTCGACGGCCTCAAACGGATCGACATCGACGAGGCGGCGGCCGGCGACATCGTCTGCCTCGCCGGCATCGAGAACATCACGATCGGCGAGACGATCGCCGACGTCGAGCACCGCATCGCCATTCCGCCGATTGCGATCGACGAGCCGACCGTTTCGATGATCTTTGGCGTGAATACGTCGCCGATGGCGGGCCGGGACGGGCAGTACGTGACCTCGCGCCAGCTGCGCGATCGTCTCGATCGCGAGCTCCTCGGCAACGTCTCGATCCGGCTCGAGCCGACCGATTCGCCGGAGCAGGTGAAGGTCGTCGGCCGCGGCGAGCTGCAGTTGTCGATTCTCATCGAGATGATGCGGCGCGAAGGCTACGAGCTGCAGGTGTCGCGGCCCGACATCGTCACGAAAGAGATCAAGGGGAGTATCGTCGAACCGGTGGAGGAGCTGATCATCGACGTGCCCGAGGATCATCAGGGCATCGTCATCGCGCAGGTCGGCGAGCGCAAGGGCGTGATGACGAAGATGGTGAACAACGGCAGCGGCCGCGTGCGGCTCGAGTTCCGCATCCCGGCGCGCGGGCTGATCGGCTTCCGCTCGCAGTTCATGACCGACACGAAGGGCACCGGCATCATGAACCACATCTTCTCGAGCTGGGAGCCGTGGCACGGCGCGATTCCGTCGCGCGCCAACGGCGCGCTCGTCGCCGATCGGCCCGGCGTCGCGACCTCCTACGCCATCTTCAATCTGCAGGAGCGCGGCGAGATCTTCATCGAGCCGGCCACCGTCGTCTACGAGGGCATGATCATCGGCGAGAACGCGCGGCCCAACGACATGGACGTGAACGTCACGAAGGAGAAGAAGCAGACCAACATGCGCGCGTCAACCGCCGACGAGGCGATCCGTCTCATCCCGCCGCGCAAGCTCGGACTCGAACAGTCCATCGAGTTCATCAACGACGATGAGCTCGTCGAGGTGACGCCGGCGAGCATCCGCCTGCGCAAGAGAATCCTCGCCGCCAACATGCGCCCGAAGACCAAGGATCTGCCCCGTGCGTGACATAATCGACGGCATGGAACGAATCCGTCAGAGGTGGCGACTGATCATCGTCGCGATCGTCACCGCGACGTGTACGGCCGCATGTACCGATGCGCCGGCCTCGCCGACGACGACCGCTCCATTTACGAGGACCGATCTGTTGATTGGGACCGGCGCCGACGCCCTGACCGGCGCCACGCTGACCGTGGACTACACCGGTTGGCTCTACGACGCGTCGAAGCCTGATCAAAAAGGACTGCAGTTCGATTCGTCGATTGGGAGGACACCGTTCCAGTTCACGCTTGGCAGCGGGCAGGTGATCAAGGGCTGGGATCAGGGGATTCCCGGCATGAGAACCGGCGGCACGCGGCGCCTCGTGATCCCGCCGTCGCTGGCCTACGGCGAGACACGCAGCGGTCCTATCCCACCGAACGCGACGCTGGTGTTCGACATCAAGCTGATCAGCATGCCGTAGCGGGCGCCGGCGATCAGCGTCCGATGTGAACGCGGGCGCCGGCGATCGCCAGCAACGCGCGGTCGTCGAGGCCGCCCTCGCCGACGGAGGGCGACGTCTTCAACTTGACGACATTGACCTCCGTGTAGAACGCGACGGCACGAGAAAACCACAGCTCGAAGCCGCCGCCGAACACCCAGTTCCAACCCTTGACCTGTTGTGCGTACGACTGCGTGCCGCCGGGGATCGTTTGCGTGACGCCGTTCACGACGACGGTCGTGCTGTCAGAGGTCTGCGACGTCGTCGACGTCGCTTCGTGATAATTCAGGCCGGCGATGCCGTACATCCTCGCCGGACCGGCGGCGCCGCCGACCTTCGCGCCAACCGTGAGGATGCGCGTTTCGAGCGCGCTGCTGAATCTGAAGTTGGTCCCGCTGCCGATCGCCGTGACATCGGCCGGTCGAATGTAGCTGGCCTGGGCGGCGATGAAGCGCTTGAACCAGTAGTCGGCGGTCGCGGCGAACGCGAGGCCGAAGTTGCTGCTGTCGCAGATGGTGTCGCCGCAGGCCACGGTGACGGCGCGATTGAATGTCGAGAATCCGGCGCCGCCGGAGAGCGCCAGTCCGTTGCTCGGCGCTCCCCAGTTTCTCGACGCCTTCGCCGCGGCCTCGCCGCGCGCCACCCATTCGCGCGGCGGCGGTCCCTGCGTCACGTGCGCGGACGCGCTGGTGCCGTCGAGATCGACGACGAATGTCGTGATCGGCCGCACGATGAACACGCTGCCGATTTCCGAACGCGTGCAGCCCGGCTGCGGTGGACCCGGCCGCAGACGCACCAGCAGGACTCTGACCAGTGCGCCGCACGTGTCGACGTACAACTGCGCTTCGATCTCGGCTCCCTGAGGCGGTACTTTCAATGTCGCGTCGCCGTCTTTATCGGCGGTCGCGGATGCGACGCGGCCGCTGTCGAGCGCGAGCTCGATCGTCGACGCCGCCGGGGCGCTCCGCACGATGAGGGTTTGCGCGGTCGTGAGACGGACGCCGAACGTCGCAGCCAGAAGGAGCGCCAGCGCCGGAAGCCGAAACGGGTGTTGTAAAAGGATTGTTCCGCGAGGAGGCATGTGCGTCGATTATGGTTCAGGAGCGATCGGATGTCATCGTCGCCCGGCGTCGAGCGCCGGTCGGAAGGTTTCGGCGGCGCCGCGCGCCGTGAACGCGAGCGCGCGATTGCCGGCGCGGCCGGCGACCCGATAGTCGCCGCCAAGCTGCAGAAAATCCATGGGCGCCGCGCCGTCGCTGATGCCGAGCGCCGACAAGCGACTGCGCACGCGTTCGGCGGGCGTGAACGTCGCCGTCAGATCGACCGAGTGTCCGGTGGCCTGCACCGTGATGCTGCGCGGCACGTCGCCGCTCGTCCCCTCTTCGACAATCGCGACGTTGGTTGAAAAGGCGATCAGCCCGTCCGGACCGAGGACGGCGAGCACACCCGGAATGCGATCGGGATCCGCGACGCTGGACGGTGGGAAGACGCGGCCCCACACGATCGACAGATCGCGGTCGGCAACCTGACCCCACTGCCAGCGGACGCCGCTCCAGAATCCCCAGTTGTGATCGTGATAGCCGGTCGCGCCTTCGAGCGGCAGCGGCGCGCCGTCGACGATCAGCGTTCCGTGAAGCGCGCCGGCCAGCACCGGCACGACGTAGCCGGACATCCATCCGTCGAGGCCGTGAATGGTGCCTGGCGGCAACGAGCGTCCGGGTGGCGCGTCAAGAATCAACTCGCCGGTGACCGCAGGTGTCTTCTCGCTGCTGTTCGAATCTTTGGCGAGCGCCAGATCGATGCGGTAGCGCGAACCGTCGACGCGCACGTGATTGCCGGCGACGTCGAGATCCGGCGCGCGCTCGAGGAGCTCGCGCGCGTCGATCATCGCGGCCGCGGAGTAGTTCGTCGATCGGCCGTCGCGATCGAGCTGGAGTCTGACGAGAGCCGGACGCGTGCCACCCTCGGATCCTGCCC
>DAIUKO010000145.1:3764-17533 GCA_036848175.1 Vicinamibacterales bacterium
GTCGAAGGGCCACCGACCAGAAACGTCAGATAGAAACGCAGGCGGCCGTCCGTGGTCCTGCCGTTGAAATACAGCCACTCGGACCACGACCGTTGGGCCGTCCCGCGCGGAATCGGGTGAAACCGATCGATCGCGCGCAGGATGTCGTCCTGTGATGGGCGAGTCCAGGCCGCGTCGCCCGGATCGTCGGTCCATGCCGTTTGCGCCGCCACCTCGCGTTGACCAACCGCCTTTTGACGGCTCGGAATGCCGCCGCGGACGGATACCGGTATCGCTTCGCCCGATTTGGCCATGAGGTAGAGCGATCCCGTGCGCGACGGCGACACGGCTGTCGTGCGCTGACGGACTTGGTCGGCGCCGATCACGTTCGCCATCACGAAGCGGGCGTTGTCGACACCGCCGACCGAGCCGGCGACGACCAGATCGCCGCCGCCCGCCAGCGCCGGCGACCGTGCCTGCTCCAGAATGACTTCGCCGACACCCAGCAGCGATGCCATGACCCCGATGCCGAGGCCGAAACCGGTGGCGAGCACGGCGCTGCGCAGCGGCCGCGTCGCCAGCGATCGCACGGCGAGCCGGATGATCACGAGACCAGACTCCCGCTTTTCATGATGAGGCGACGCTCGGCGCGCGCCGCCAGCAGCGGATTGTGGGTGACGACGAGGATCGCGGTGCCGTCGGCGTGAACGCGGTCGAACAGATCCGCGATGTGCTCGCCGGTCTGCTCGTCGAGCTCGCCGGTCGGTTCGTCGGCGACGAGGAGCGCGGGCCGGTTCGCGAGCGCGCGCGCAATCGCGACGCGCTGCATCTCGCCGCCGGAGAGCTGCGATGGCAGATGATCGGCGCGATCGGCGAGGCCGACGTAGTCCAGCAGCTGGCGCGTCCTCGCGCGCCGATCGGCGGCGGGCACGCGCGCTTCGGCCTGCGGCAGCTCGATGTTCTCGCGCGCGGTGAGCATGGGCAGGAGGAAGAACCGCTGGAAGATGAATCCGATTCTCACCAGCCGGATGCGGCTGCGCTCCGCTTCGGGCAGCGCGGCGACGTCGCGGCCCTCGAACAGAATCTCGCCGCTCGTCGGCTGATCGACGACGCCGACGAGATGCAGCAGCGTCGATTTTCCGCACCCTGACGGTCCGCTGACCGCGACGTACTCACCCGAGTCCACGCGCAGCGAGACGTCGCGCAGTGCGGCGACCGGGCCGGCCGCCATCGGAAACAGCCGCGTCAGATTCCGTGCTTCAACGACCGGCATCAATCAGCTCGCTCGTCCTGAGCCTGTCGAAGGACGAGCCGAGTCTGCTCATGGTTCGACACGCTCACCATGAGCGAGTTCAGGATCTGTGGTGTCAATCAACCACCTCTCGTCTGAGCGTCGCGGCGATCGGCAGCCGCGTGGCCAGCCACACCGGATATGCGGCGGCGGCTGCGGCCGTCACGGCGAAGAGCGCCGCGTGCAGTGCGACCGCCCGCCACTGGAATACGAAGAAGTGCAAGCGCTCGGGCAGTCCCGGCATCTGGCGCAGCAGCCGATCGAGGCCGAGCGCCAGCAGCCCGCCGAGCGGCAGCGCCAGCAGCGCGCCGCCGCCGACGAGCAGCGCCGACTCCCACAGCAGGAGCGTCGCAATTCGCGTTCGGCCGATGCCGAGCGCGCGCAGCGCCGCAATCTCGCCGAGCCGTTGATTGACCGATACGGTGAGCAGCGTCGCGACCAGGAGAAACGCGAACGACATCGTCAACGACGACAGCACGAACGAGATCTGACGAAAGTAGGCGAACCCGTTCTGGTTGAATTGCGCGACGACATCCTCGTTCGAGTAGGCGTGCAGATCCGGCCGCGCCCGTTCGATGGCGCGCACGGCAGCCCTCGATCCGGCCTCGGGCCGCGAGGCGACCAGCACGAGATCGGCATCGGTGGCGCGCGTCAACCCGAACGCCTCCCGCAACGCCGCCATCGTCGTCGCGGCCGCGTGCTCGTTGGCCGACGCGAATGCGAAATTGACGACGCCGCGCACTCGGCAGGTCACCGGCGGCAATGCGGATCGAATGCCTTCCGGTTGGACGGTGACGTGGACGAGCGCGCCTGGACTCGCGTCGAGGGCGGCCGCCAGCGGCCGCGAGATGACGATCGGACATCGATCGGTCGCGGCCGCGGCGCTCGGAAGGTGGTCGCCGGCGACGACCGTCCAGCCGCTGCCGCTCGTCTCCGAGGTCCCGACCAGCGTGATGTCGACGGGCGTCCCGCCGTCGACGCGGACAGCGCCGCGGGCGACACGGATCAGCACGACCTCCCGCACTTCCGGCAGCGCCCGCAGGTCGTCGGCGAGGCGTCTCGATTCGGGAATCGGCAACCGCGCGAACGGCACGCCGTCGTTCGCGACCACGCGAACGTCGAACCCGCCGCTGCGCAGCAGATCGGCGAATGAGTCGAGCAACCCCCGCGACAAGAGCAGCATGTCGAACAGCAGCGCGCCGATGACAGCGACGCCAATGACTGCGAGCGCCGCCCGCACGCGGTAGCGCGTCGTCGTCCGCCACGCCAGCCAGAGCGAGGTCATCGCCGGAACGAGGTGAGGATCTCACCGCGCAGGAGCGGCCACGATGCGCCGATCCCGGCGGCCAGCCCGAGCGGCAGCGCGACGGCGATCGATCGCAGCGCGATCGCGGGCGTGACGCGCACGAAGACGAGGGCAGTGTCGTAGCGCCCTTGAAAGATCCGGTTGATGAGACCTTCTGCGGCAACGGCGATGAACACGCCGCAGATCGCGCCGATGACGGCAATGAGCAGACCTTCGATGGCTACCGCCGTCAGCAGCGATCGTCGGGAGATGCCGATCAGCCTGAGGATCGCCACCGTGTCGCGGCGCTCCTCGGCGCGGATGACCATCAGTGCCAGAAGAAACGCCGTGGCGCCGACGACGGTGACGACCGAAATCGCGACGTGAAAACGATCGAGCACCGCAAACGGGTCGTTGTCCCGCGTGCGGGCGGTGGGTGTGACGGTGACGCCCGGCGCGCGCGACCGCAGCTCTGCCGCAAATGCGTCGGCATCGGTCGGATCGGCGAGCTTCACATTGATCGCATCGACCGCTTCGCGAGCCGCCGGGTCGGCCGGATCGGCGACAAGTGTCAGAAGATCCGGCAGATGCATGTGCGCTTCGAGCCGCTTGGCGGTGAAGCGCATCGGGTCCGGCGTCGGTTCGTAGATGCCGGCGACGCGGAACTTGGACGTGCGCGTCCCCGCGGGATCAACGGCAAACGTGACCGTATCGCCGACCGATACGCCGGCGCGCGCGGCGAGCTGGCGCGAGAGAAGCACAGCCGGCGGCGGCGTCATCGATGGACCATCGGCGGCAGCGGCAGCCGCGGCGACAGCGAGAAGCGCGACGAAGGCGAGACGTGAACCGCGACCGACCATGTTCGCGATTATGTCACGCGTCGTACACTGGTGGCCGATGCGGATCGACGGCTATGCTGCGATTGAAGATTACGCGCTCATCGGCGACGGACGGACCGCGGCGCTGGTCGCCCGCGACGGTGCGATCGACTGGCTGTGCGTGCCGAACCTGGACTCGCCGAGTGTGTTCGCCGCGATCCTCGACGCCGAGCGCGGCGGCACGTTCGCGCTGCAGCCGTCGGTGCCGTTTCAATCGTCACGGCGCTACATAAACAACACCAACGTGCTCGAAACGACCTTCACGACGGATCGCGGATCGGTGCGCGTCACCGACGCGATGACGCTCCCGGACGGCCAGCTCGAAGCGATGCGCGAGCTCGTCAGGTCCATCGAAGGCGTCTCGGGCACGGTGCCGATGCGATGGCGGTTCGCGCCTCGTTTCGACTACGCCGCCGGCACACCGCGGCGCGCGTGGCGCGCCGGCATTCCGGTGGCGGACTTCGGCGCGGACGCGGTCGGGGTGATGCATTGGGACGCCGGCACGCCGTCCTGGACCGATCGTGAGGTTGGTGCGGAGTTCGAGATCCGCGCCGGCAGCCGCGCGATGCTCGCGTTGACCGGCGCGTATGCCGAGCCGCTCGTGTTTCCGGCGCGACGCGCGCTCGAGGCACGGCTCGACGGCACGATCCGATTCTGGCAACAGTGGATCGGCGCCCGCGAGTACGACGGACCGTGGCCGAACGAGGTCGCGCGCAGCGCGCTCGTGCTCAAGACGCTGATCTTCTCGCCGTCAGGCGCGAGCGTCGCCGCGCCGACGACGTCGCTGCCGGAAGAGATTGGCGGCGCGCGCAACTGGGACTATCGCTTCTGCTGGCTGCGCGATTCGAACTTCTTGATCGATGCGCTGCTCGAGCTCGGATGCTACGAAGAAGCGCGCTCGGCGTTCTGGTGGTTCATGCACTCGACGGCGCTCACCGAGCCGGATCTGCACGTCCTCTATCGTCTGGACGGCGCTATCGGGATGGACGAGCGTGCCATCCCGCTCGACGGCTATCGGCAGTCGCGGCCCGTGCGGGTCGGCAACGGCGCCTTCGGGCAGCGGCAGCTCGATATCTACGGCGGGCTGTTCGAGACCGCCTGGCTGTACAGCGAAGGACATCATCCGCTCGATACCGACACAGGCGTCGTGCTCGCGCGGATTGCCGATCGCGTCTGCGATATCTGGCGCGAACCCGATTCCGGGATCTGGGAAGTCCGAAACGGCCCCTTCCACTTCACCCACTCGAAGGTGATGTGCTGGGTGGCGCTCGATCGCGCGTCTCGCCTGGCCGATCGCGGCGAGCTTCCGGCGTCGCACTCTGTACGCTGGAAACGTGAAGCGGCCGCCATCGCGCAGTACGTCGAAACCGAATGCTGGTCCGATCGACTACGCAGCTACACCCGAATCGCCGGCAGCGACCAGGTCGATGCGAGCCTGTTGATGCTTCCGCTGGTGGGCTACGGCGGCGCCGACGCGACTCGCATCCACGGAACGATCGACGCCGTGAATCGCGATCTCCGGCACGGCGACTTCGTCTACCGTTACCACGCCGACGATGGCGTGCCCGGCGCGGAAGGGTGCTTTCTCAACTGCTCGTTCTGGCTCGTCGCGGCGTTCGCGAAGGTCGGCCGCACCGATGAGGCGCGCGCGCTGATGGACGCGCTGCTCGCCCGCGCCAACGACGTCGGTCTGTACTCGGAAGAAGTGGATCCGAAGACGCGCGCCTTCCTCGGAAACTTCCCGCAGGCGCTCGTCCATCTGGCGCTCATCGAAGCCGCCTGCGCGCTTCGCGGCCCGGCGCGTCGACGCGGTGAAGGCGCCTCGAGATGAGAACGATCGCTTCCGCGATTGCCGGCGGATTCATCGGCACGCTGGTGTTGACGACGATCATCAGGGCGGCGAGCGAGTTCGGATGGACGCGCATGGATCTCGCGTTCCTGCTCGGGACGACGGTGACCGTGAACCGCCGCAAGGCGAAGGCGTGGGGATACGTCTTCCAGTTCGCGTTCGGTCTCCTGTTCGCGTCCGCCTACGGTGCGTTCTTCGAGATCATCGGCCGCAGCACGTGGCAGATCGGCGCGATGCTCGGCGCGCTCCACGCGGTGTTCGTCGGCACGGTCCTCGTCAACGTGCTGCTGCCGGTCGTGCATCCGCGCATCGGCACACCCGAGACCGCCGCCAACGAGATCGCGCTGATCGAGCCGCCCGGTTTTCTGATGCTGAACTACGGACGCAACACCTTTCTTATCACGCTCGTCGCCCACATCGCCTACGGCGCAATCGTCGGCCTCACGATCCGTGGGATATAGTGAGGCTGTGTTTCAACGACGAACATCTGGTTCGGTGGTGTGCCCGTCGTGCGGATCGCTCGTCGGCGTGCGCGACGACAAGTGCTACACGTGCGGGCGGTCGAATCCGGGACTGTGGGGATTCGCACCGATGCTGCGGCAGCTCGGCGCAGACCTCGGTTTCGTGCCGCTCGTCATCGGCGCGTCGTCGGTTCTGTATGCGTTGTCGCTGTTGATGTCGGGCAACGAGCTGCAGAGGGCGGCGGGTGGCATCAACTTCCTCGCGCCGAGCACACGCGCCCTGCTGCTGTTCGGCATGACCGGCTCGTATCCCGTCTATCAGTACGGATGGTGGTGGACGCTGCTCAGCGCCAGCTGGCTCCACGGCAGCCTGCTGCACATTCTCTTCAACATGATGGCCGCGAGGAACCTCGGTTTCGCGATGGCCGATCTCATCGGTCCTTCACGCACGGTCATCATCTACACAGTTTCTGGCGTCGCCGGGTTCCTCCTCAGCTCGACCGTCGGCGTGCCGTACACGATGGGCGCGTCCGCGTCGATCTGCGGGCTGCTCGGCGCGATGCTGCACTACGGGCGGAAGAGCGGCAGCAGCATGATTCATACGTACGCCGTCCAGTACGCCCTCATGCTCGTCGTGATGGGTTTCGCGATGAGCGGCATCGATAATTACGCGCATGCTGGCGGATTCGCCGGCGGTTACGCCGTCTCAGCGTTCTTCAACCCGCTGACGCGTGAACGCGGCGACCACATGCTCGTCGCGATCATCTGCCTCGTCGCGAGCTTTCTGGCGATCGCTTACGGCGTCATTCATGGGCTGACCATCGGCCTGTACCGCTGAGCTCATTTCCTCGTGGCACCACGCTTGCGACTGTTTCTCCTCACGAACACAAACGAGGAGGTCTGTCGAATGAAGAATGTAGTGCTCGCAAGTGCGGTTGTGCTGGCGATGGCGGCCGTTCCGGCTGCCGCTCAGTACGGCCAGAAGAAGGCGACGACGAAGGGAACCACCACGTCGGACCAGCATTTCGTGACCGACGTCGCGAACGTCGGCATGGCGGAAGTCGAGCTCGGCAAGCTGGCCGCCGACAAGGCGTCGAACGATCAGGTGAAGAAATTCGGTCAGCGAATGGCCGACGACCACGCCAAAGCGGGAGATGAGCTGAAAGCCCTGGCGGAGAAGAACAACCTGACGTGGCCGACCGAGCTCGACGCCAAGCACAAGGCCGTACGCGATCGGTTCAGCAAGCTGACCGGCGAATCGTTCGATCGCGCCTACATGCAGGAGATGGTGAACGGCCACCGCGCCGCGGTCAACACGTTCAAGATGGAGGCAAAGAACGGAAAGACTCCTGAAATCCAGACGTGGGCATCGAAGACCCTGACGACCATTGAGGATCACCTCAAGCAGGCACAGGAAATTGCCCGCGGCGTCGTTGGGACGACAGGAACCAAGAAGTAGGAAGTCTGAAGTCTGAAGTCTGAAGTGAAAACTTCAGACTTCAGACTTTTTCCGAGCGCTTCCGTGTTTGACGGACGCCCGCGCCCGTTTTTCCATCCACCGCGCCCGCATTTCTTCCAGTTCCGCGATGGCTTTGGGGGCCTTCGCGACGACGTTGCCCGGCCGCTCGCGTCCAGCCACCTTGTAGTAATCCGGATTGACGTTGTTGTATTTGCTCATCAGATTTTGAACCTGAGGGAAGCGGCCACGTCGCCGACGCCAGCGAGCAGCGACGGGTCTTCGATGAAGCGGATCTTCGCGGAGGTCTGGCGCGCCTTGGCGACGAGCCGATCGGCGGTGTCGTCCTTGAACGCGTCGGGTGTGCTCGTCATGAGCAGTTCGTCCACCTGACCCATCTCGAACGCCTTCATCGCCGCATCGACGCCGACGCAGGCGAGCGCATTGGCGCGATAGGCGCCGATCACTTGCTCGACGCGCTCGCGGTCGCCGGCGGCGTCTTTCTCGCGCAGCGCCGCGATTGTCGACGCGAGGACCTCGTGTTCCGGCGCCTTCACGTCCAGCTTCACGATCTCGACGACGCGATCGGCGACATCCTTGGGAAGCTGTTCACGAAGCGTCGGCATGATCACCTCGTCGCCGGACAGCACGATCTTGTCGATCTTCTCGTCGCGGACGATCCGCGCGACGGTGTCGACGACTTCCTTGGCGTGCAGCAGCTGATCGTTCTCGTTGTGCCGCTGGTAGCGCGCCTGCGACCAGCCGCCCTGCTTGTGATGCTTGGTCTTCGCATTCTCGACGCGGCCGGTTTTCTCGACGGCGTTCGCCGCGAACACGAAGATGCGCGCCGAGTGCGTGTCGGTCAGCAGCGCCAGGTAGCGTGGATATTCGTCGAGGATTTTCGCGAGCGGATAGAGGTGCGGGACGCTCGACACGTAAAGGCGATGCTGATCGATTGGAGCCGCGAGCGGAATCGCCTCGAAAAGCTCGGCTCCCGCGCACGCGAACACGGCGAGACCGTTGACGGAAGGCTCGAGATTCCCGACGTAGCGTCGAATCTTGTCGGCATCCTGCTCGAGGCTCCGGCGCTCCGGTGAGCTCGTTCCGTAGGTCCGAATACGATCGGCGAGCTCCTTCCGGAGAAACGGCTCGAACCGATCCTTTCCGTGCTCGTCGGCCTGAAGATTGAGATAGAGACTGATGACGGGGAAGGGGCCCGCCTCGATCGACGCGAGGCGGTCTAGCCGGGTCGCAAGCTGTTCAAGCTGTGGCATGCGGCGTCCTTTCGCAAGCGGCATGCCCGCCGACTATCGTTTCTTTAACTCGAGCTCTTCGTCGATCACGCGCTTGAATGCATCGAATGGCTGCGCGCCGTTTAACATACGTCCGTTGACGAAAAAGGCCGGGGTACCGTTCACGCCGGCCGCTTCGCCCGCCGCCATGTCGGCATCGACCTGAGCCTTGTACTTGTGCGTGTCGACGCACGCGTTGAACCGCTTCGCATCCAGTCCTAACCCAACCGCGTGCTGTTTGAGGTCCGCGTCGCCCAGCCGTGACGGGTTGGCGAACAACGCATCGTGATACTCCCAGAACTTTCCCTGCTCGGCGGCGCACTGCGAGGCTTCGGCCGCTGGCCTCGCGTTCGGATGATTGCCAAGGGGGAAGTGCCGGTAGACGAAGTGCACGCGATCGCCGTACGTCTTCAGCACCTGCGTGACGGTCGGGTTGGAGCGCAGACAGAACGGACACTGAAAGTCCGAGAACTCGATGATCTCGATCGGCGCGGTGGCGGGGCCCTTCGCCGCGCCATTGGCCGCCGCGACGGTCTGCCGCGGCGCCTCGAGCAGCACACGCACCGGCGTCTTGGCGCGGAGCGTGTCGAGGAACTGCTGCCGCGCCAGCTGCATCCGCTCCTGCGTGAGGTACTGCCGAATCGGCTGACGGACCTGATCCAGCGACGCGCCTTGCACGCGGCCCTGATTAGCCTGGTACCACTGCGCGATCTCGACGTCGGTGACCGATGACACCTTGGAGGTGATCTCGTTTTCGATGAGCGAGGAACGATCGGTGCCGCGCGCCTTTGCTTCCTGATCGATCAGCGCGTTTGCGACCAGATCGTCGAGGACCAGACGGCGCGCTTCGTACAACGCCTGCGCGAGCTTCATCCCGCCGAACTGGCTGGTCGACTCCTGCAGCGCCTTGTCGTCGACTTCGCTGAGCGTGAACGACGTCGAGCCCACCGTGGCCACGACGTCCGCCGCGGTCTGGCGCTTCGCGGGCTGCGCCGAGGTCGAGCACGCCGAGAGCAGGAGAGCGACGACGACGAAGAAAGCGGATTTCATTTGAAAAATTATACCGGTTACTGCCCGAGCCGTTGCGGCAAATCGGCCACCACGTACGCCATGACGGCGACGGCGGCGGCGCACTTGGCCATCTCGACCGCATCGATCTTGTCGATGGTGTCCGCCGGCGTGTGATGGATGAGGAAGTACTTCGAGCCGTCGACGTCGAGCGACATCGCGGGAATGCGCCCCTCGGTCACGCTCGGTCCGATGTCCGCGCCGCCGCCGCCGGCGTTGATCTGATCCGCCGCGATCCCGCTCAACAGCGACGCAATCGTCTTGACCGTCTGCCGCGCCGTCTCGTTGCCGGTGAAGCCGAAGCCGAGCGGGCGGAAGACGCCGCCGTCGGACTCGAGCATCATCACGTGCCTGGGCAGCTCCGCGCGATGCTGATCGCGATAGGCGAGCCCGCCGCGTCCGCCGTTTTCTTCGTTGGTCCACAACACCACGCGCACGGTGCGGCGCGGGCGCAGATTCAGCTTCTTCATGATGCGCAGCGCTTCCCACGTCACGATGCACCCGCCGCCATCGTCGCTCGCGCCGGCGCCGACATCCCACGAATCGAGGTGGCCGCTGACGACGACGATCTCCTCCGGGCGCTCGCGTCCGCGCAGCTCGCCGATCACGTTCGCCGATTCGGCGTCCGGCTCGAAGTGCGCCTCCATCTTCAATCGCACGACGACGCGGCTGCCGCGATCGGTCATGCGCTGAATGCGATCGGCGTCCTCGGCGGTGATGGCCGCGGCCGGAATCTTCGGCGCATCGGGGGAGTACTGGAGCGCGCCGGTATGCGGTGTGCGCAGGCCCTCGGGACCGACCGCGCGAATCAGCATCGCCACCGCGCCGTAGCGCGCGGCGCGTGACGGTCCGCCCGATCGGAACCGGACGGTCTCGCCGTAGGCGGTGAACGGCACGTTAAAAAACACGATCTTCCCGCGTACGAGCGACGCCTTGGTATCGAGTTCCTCGAACGAGTGAAACGTTAGGACTTCCGCCTGCACTCCTTCTTGTGAGGTGCCGACGCTGTCGCCGAGACCGAGCATGACGATCGGATGCCGTACCGGCTCGACCATCTCGGCGCTCTCCGTGCCGCGGACCCACTTCGGGACCATGACGCGCTCGGTGTGCACGTTTTCGAGGCCATCGCGCTTCATCTCCTCCACGGCCCATTGGATGGCGTGCTCCAGCGCGGCGCTGCCGCTGAGACGGTTGCCGATCGTGTCGGTGAGGACGGCCAAGCGCTGCCATGCGAAGGTGCTACCCATCGCTTCGCCAATCAGCCGCGACGCCGGCTCTCGATATTGATTGATCCACTGTGAGCCGTTTGTCCCTGTGGCGTGCGCGTTATCGGAGTGAGGCGACTGTGCGAGTCCCGTGGTAACGGCGATCACCACAAACGGTAGAGCGATGACAAATCGCGAGCGCTGACGCATGCGTCGGTCCTCCGGCGACTGACAGCGTACCTCAAAGGTCGAGGTTTTTCTCGAGGCTGACTCATGGCTCATGACTTGCACAACGGGCTGACGTGCCGCACGGTGCGGCAAAACGGGCCGGACGTCGGGTACTTCCGGCGGGAGCATAGCGACGCGAGTTGCGACGGTGACGCGATGAAGGTTCGAGCGATCCTCTTCGGTGTTCTGCTTCTGACGTGGACCCTACCGCTCGGGGCGGGTGAGCGGATGACGCTGAGAGTTTCCCCGTCGGTGTCGTTTGCTCCGGCGAATCTCATCGTGCGAGCGCATATCGAAGCGGACGCGCGGAATCGTGCCGTGGAGATCGTGGCGGAATCGACGGAGTTCTATCGCAGCAGCGAGATTCAACTCGACGGCGAGAAGGCGCCGCGGACCAACATGTTCGAGTTCCGCAGCCTGCCGCCCGGAACGTATGAAGTGAAGGCGACCCTGCTCGGACCTGGCGGGGAAGCGCGCGCCTCGGTGCGCCAGCAGATCAACGTGATCGCGAGCGGGGCCGCCCAGTAGGAAAGATTCAGACCGACGCCGCGGTGCGCAGATTCGTTGGCGACGGCCGCCATCCTCTGAACAGGCGCGCGCGAATCGAGCGCGACGCGTTCGACGGATCCGGCCGCGGCGTCTCCTCCATGATGCGGATCGTCTCGTACGCGCACCGATCGCAGATGTAGACACGCGGCCCGGCCACGAGCTTGGCGACCTGCGCCTGGTCTCGGCGGCAGAACGAGCAGCGAAGCTTTCGAAACAGCATCGACATGCCTCCAGGTCAGAGCGTGTTGCTGACGCGTGTGGCGGCGACCACCTTCTCGGGCTCCGGCGTGAAGTCCTCGCCGGGATTGATGAAGCGATCCTTCTCGAAGCGGTACTGTTTGTCGTACAGCTGTCGGTAGCGGCCGCCGCGCGCCAGCAATTCTTCGTGCGTGCCGCGTTCGACAATCTCGCCCTGCTCGAGGACGAGAATCTGATCCGCGCTCTGAATCGTCGACAACCGGTGCGCGATCACGAACGTCGTCCGTCCCTTGCGCAGTGACTTCAGACCATCCTGAATCATCGCCTCGCTCTCGCTGTCCAGGCTCGACGTCGCCTCGTCCAGGATCAGGATGCGGGGATCGGCGAGAATCGCGCGCGCGATCGAGACGCGCTGCCGCTGGCCGCCCGACAGCCGGACGCCGCGCTCGCCGACGATGGTGTCGTACTTGTTCTCGAACGCTTCGATGAACTCGTCGCAGTGCGCGATGCGGCTCACGGCCTTGATCTCGTCGCGCGTCGCGTGCGGTCTCGCGTAGGCGATGTTGGCGGCGATGGTCCCGTCGAACAGAAAGTTGTCCTGCAGCACGACGCCGAGATGGCCGCGGTAGTCACGCAGCTTGACCGTCGTCAGATCGTGGCCGTCCACGAGCACGCGGCCCGACAGCGGACGATTGAACGTCATCACCAGGCTGATCAGCGTGCTCTTGCCCGATCCGCTCGATCCGACGAGCGCCGTCGTCGATCCGGCTGGCGCACGGAACGAGACGTGCTTCAGCACCGGCGTCCCCTTCGTGTATTCGAACGTCACGTTGTCGAATTGAACGTCGCCCAGGACCTCGGGCAGCGCGGCGCGCGATTCGTCTTCCTGATCCTCGGTCGCCATCCTGCGAATCTCGCGGATGCGATCCAGACCGGCGAATGCTTCGCTGAGCTGCGTGCCAATCGACGCCAGCTGGATGACCGGCATCGTCATCAGCGCGGTGAACGAGAGGTACATGAAGAGGTCGCCGACCGTCATCGCGCCGGTGCGAATCGAGTGGCCGCCGATCAGCATCATCGCGAGCCCGGTCGCGCCGATCACCACCGAGGACAGCGCCGTGACCGCGGAGACGCCGGTGAGCGATTTCGCGACATTTCGAAACAGCCGGTGCGCGCCTTTGGCGAAGACCAGCTCTTCGCGCTTCTCGGCGGTGTACGACTTGACGATGCGCACGCCGCCGAGCGTTTCGGCGAGACGGCCGGTGACTTCCGCGTTGATCTGGCCGCGCTCGCGAAACAGCGGACGCAGGCGCTTGAACGCGTTCGCCATGCCGCCGCCGAATACGCCGAGGATGACGATCGTCACCGTCGTCAGCCGCCAGTTGAGATAGAGCAGCACGCCGAGCGCCATGACGGCGGTGAGGATCGAGCCGGTCAACTGGACGAGACCAGTGCCGACCAGATTCCGGATGCCTTCGGCGTCGCTCATGATCCGGGAGATGAGAATCCCGCTCTTGGTCGAGTCGAAGTAGCCGACGGGCAGGCGCATCACGTGCGCCTCGACCTCTTTTCTCATCTCGGTGATGGCGCGCTGCGCCGCGACGCCGAGCACCTGTGAGTTGGCGAACGCCGTCCCCGCGTCGACGATCGTGGCGGCGGCCGCCGCCATCGCAAGCTGCGGGAGCAGATCCCACTGTCCTTTGCCGATCACGTCGTCCACGAAGTACTTCGTCGTCGTCGGCAGGACGAGACCGGCGAGCCGGTTGACGATCATGAGGCCCAGGCCGAGCGCCAGCCGCTTGCGATGCGTCCAGATGAGGGCGCGCGCTTCCTGCCAGGCGCCGGTCGTGAAGGCTTTCTTCGGCGGACCTTTGGCCGCGCCGCCCGCGGCGTCGGGCTTGAGGCGGCCTCCACCAGACGACGAGGTTCGCGGTGTCCGTTCCGCATGAGGCATACGAGCAACGCCCATTCGAGCCACGCCCAATGATACGTCGGCTCGAAAAGCCGTCCCCTAGACGAACGGGTAGGGG
>DAIUKO010000146.1:0-14940 GCA_036848175.1 Vicinamibacterales bacterium
CGATCTGGCTGGGCGTGGGCGGAACGCCGCAGTCCTTCGCCCGGGCCGGCGCCCTCGGACTGCCCCTGATGGTCGCGATCATCGGCGGCGAACCGCGACGCTTCCGGCCGCTGATCGATCTGTATCGAGAAACCGGTCAGCGATACGGACACTCGTCCGATCGCTTGAAGGTCGGCGTCCACGCGCTCGGGTACGTCGCCGAGACCACGCGGGAAGCCGCCGACGAGTTCTTCCCTGGCTACGCCCGGGCCGTCACCGATGTGGGGAAGGAGCGTGGCTGGCCACCCGTCACCCGTGCGGGGTTCGATGCGCAGCGAGGGCCCCACGGCGCGCTGCTGATTGGCAATCCCGAGGAAATCGTCGAGAAGATCGCGCGACACAGCGAAGCGCTCGGCGGAATCTCGCGGCTCACGTTTCAAATGAACGCGGCGTCGTTGCCGCACGCGAAATTGATGCGCGCCATCGAAGCGATCGGAACCCGCGTCGCGCCGGCCCTGAAAGGAGCATTGGCCGCCGCCTCGTAGGTGGTACGCGTCGGTAAGTCCGCGATCGTCGCGCGAACCAATCACGTCGAGGTACGAGCGGAGAGCAAAGACGAGACGCCGACTGAAAGTCCCGAAGACCATCGCGCCTTACGGACGCAGGCCGAGTGATCCGCTTCGCGATCGATGTTGGCGGCAATCACAGCTCGTCGGATGGCACGGGATGCCTCGTTCCTGCCAGACCAGCTCACCGCCGGTTTCCAGGAACCTTCCGCTCGGACCATGCTCCTGAAGCGCAACGCGCACGACCTCCGCGGCTCCTTCCTCCACGGTCTGCTGCCCCCCGGTGTGCATTCACTCATTGGAGCGCCGGCGCGCCGCGACGCGCGACGTTGGACAGGCCATGTTCTTGCCGTAGCGAACCAAGTCGGAGGCGATCGCCCCGTCTCAATGTAAGACAGTCGCCTCAGTCGGACCCCGCAGGCTTTGTGCTCCGAGCGGTGCGACGCCACCCACCCGTTCCCGACCACCACTGATACTTTTGCCAGATACTTGCGGACGTCGTTTTTCATTACAGTCGTAGCTGCTCGAGATACAGCAGTTATGAAATCCGTCCGCATCCTCATCGCCGACGACCACGAGCTCGTACGTCAGGGCATGCGGTCGATCTTCGACGGCGAGCCACAATGGGTCGTGTGCGGCGAAGCCGCGACCGGGCGGGAAGCGGTCGCAATGGCGCTCGAGCTGAAGCCCGACCTCCTGGCCCTCGATGTGGCGCTGCCGGAGATGAACGGCATCGAAGTGGCGCGGCACGTCCGGCGCGACTTGCCGGCCGCCGCCGTCCTCATCGTCACCATGCACGATTCCGATCAAATCGTGCAGGACGCCATGGACGCGGGCGCGAAGGGCCTGGTGCTCAAGGCCGAAGCCGGCCGCACGCTCGCCGATGCGGTGCGTGCGATTGTCTCCGGCCGCGAATTCTTCTCTGAACGGGTGCGCCGTGCCGCCGGACGCGAAAGCACTGACGGTCAACACGTACGTCCGCGGAAACCGGCGCTGCTGACGTCACGCGAACGCGAGGTCCTGCAACTCCTGGCGGAGGGTCAGGCCAACAAGGAAGTCGCAACCGCTCTCGGCATCAGTACAAAAACGGCGGAAACGCACCGGGCGCGCATCATGGCAAAGCTCGAAGTCCACTCGATGAGCGAGCTGGTGCGCTACGCGATCCGCAATAGCATCATCCAGCCGTAACTGCACGCATTCGGCGCAATCTACAGAATCCACTGTATTGCCGGGCCGAGAGGCCGTGTTTAATCTCTCCGGCATGATGAGCGGAATGAGACCCAACGATTACGCCGCACGCGGCGAGGTACTGCGCAGTCTGGATTCGACACATCCGCTGATGGTCTCGGTTGCAGGCATCAACAACCCTTTCGACGCCGCCATGGGCGCCGCCGCCACGAACGCGCAGCTGCGTTTCCAGCGGCTTATCGCCGATCTCGCGGCCCGCTTGAGCACCATCGCTCCGCAATCGGTTGACGGGGCGATCATGGACATGATGCGGCAGACCGGAGAGGCGCTGCAGCTCGAATGCGCCGTACTGTGGCAGCGGGATCCCGGCGACGGGAAGGCGGTTCCCGCGCACGCCTGGGTCCAGGCGTCGTGCACCTGGTTGCCCGAGCCTGTCTCGCTGGTGACGATACCGTCAGTCGTCGCGAATCTCGAAGCGGGTGAGCCGTGCTGCTTCGCGAGCGTGAACGATCTACCCGAACGCGATCGCGAAGCGTTTCGCCGGTGCGGATTGCGATCCGGAGCAGTTGTGCCAGTACCTGCGACAGGAGAGGAAGGCGTGCTCCGCGCGCTGGCGTTCGCGTCAACGACCCGCGAACAAATCTGGACGGCGGCGGTGGTCGAACAGCTGCGTCTGGTTGCCGGCGTCGTGGGCCAGGCGCTGGCGCGCCAAGCCAGCCACGTCGCGCTGCAGAAGGCGAACGACGAGATCCGCACGCTGCGCGATCGCCTCGCCTCCAACCACGTGGAGCATCGTCGCGACGTACCGGCGTTGAGAACGGCGGTGCCGAGTGTCGTCTCGGACAGCGCGGCGATGCGGCTGGTGTTCTCCCAGCTCGAACAGGTCGCACCGACGCCGGCCACGGTTCTGCTCCTCGGCGAAACGGGCTCGGGGAAGGACGTGATCGCGCAGGCGATTCACGCCCTGAGCCCGCGCCATCACCGGCCGATGATCCGGGTGAGCTGCGCGGCCATTCCGACGGCGCTCATCGAAAGCGAGCTGTTCGGCCGCGAGCGCGGCGCCTACACCGGCGCGCTGTCGCGCCAGATCGGCCGCTTCGAAGCCGCGAACGGCTCAACGCTGTTCCTCGACGAGATCGGCGAGCTGCCGATGGAAGTGCAGGTCAAGCTCCTCCGCGTCCTGCAGGAGCGCGTCATCGAGCGCCTCGGCAGCACGCAGCCGATCAAGGTGGACGTCCGCATCATCGCCGCCACCAACCGCAACCTCGAGGACGCGGTGCGCGACAAGACGTTCCGCGAAGATCTGTTCTACCGCCTGAACGTCTTTCCGGTCGTGGTGCCGCCGCTGCGCGACCGCGCCGAGGACATCCCGGCCCTTGTGTGGAGCTTCGTGGACGAGTTCTCGCGGTCGTTCGGCAAGACGATCGACTCGATTTCACAGGACTGCCTGCGCGAGCTGCAGCGCTACGCGTGGCCGGGCAACGTGCGCGAGCTGCGCAATGTCATCGAACGCGCCGTCATCATCGCGAACGGCCGCCAGCTCGTCGTGTGGCCGCCGCGCGTCGAGCAAAGGTCCGTGCCGCAGGCGGCGATGACCCTGAGCGCGCTGGAGGGTGAGCATATCCGCGCCGTGCTCGAAAGCGCGAACTGGCGCGTGCGCGGCGTTGGCGGCGCGGCCGAGCGTCTGGGCCTCAAACCGACGACGCTCGAAAGCCGGATGGCCCGCCTCGGCATCACGCGCAAGCAGGCGAGCTGAGCGCGTTGACTTAACCGGCGGGCGAATCGGCGGTGGCCAGCGGCACGCGGGCAGAGATCGATGTGCCCGCGCCGGGCCGCGACTGGATGAGCAATTCGCCGCCGGCGAGACGTACGCGCTCGCGCATGCCCACCAGTCCCGGTGCGTGGCAGCCGACGACCGCATCCGGATCGAAGCCTGTTCCCGCGTCTGCGACTTCGACGCGAATCTCGCCAGGGCGTCCATTGAGCGCGACCGTCACCTGACGAACGCCGGCGTGCTTGACCGCGTTCGTCACCGCTTCCTGCACGACGCGAAACATCGCGAGCGCCACGGCCGCCGGCACCGTCTCAGGAACGCCGTCGTGGCTGAAGGCAATCTCGACCTTCTGCTGCTTCGATGCCTCCCGGCAAAACGATGCAGCCGCAGAAACGAGACCCAGGTATTCCAGCTGCGAGGTGTGAAGTCGATCGGACAGTGACTGGATGTCCCGCACCAGATCGACGGCGCGCTCCCAGATCGCATCGATGCGGGCGCGCGCCGCTTTCGTCGGGAGCGGCAGCGCATGGCTCAGCGCGTCGAGGTCCATCGCCAGGACCGCCAGGCGCTGGCCGATGTCGTCATGAAGCTGTTTGCCGACGCGCGTGCGCTCGGTTTCGTGAGCCTCGATCAGGAGCGCTTCGATGGCCTTGATTCGCTCGGTGTCGTCGCCGATAGAGCCCATCGCGCGGGGCTGCGTTATCGAAGCTGAGACACGTAACGCCGGCCTGCGCGGGCTTCGTTGATCGCGATGATGAGATCCGAGGGCAGCATCGTTTTCGCCACGTAGCCGATCCCGCCGGCTGCCTGCGCCGCCAGCACCAGTTCCTCATCGTCGTGAATGGTGAGGAAGACGATCGCGACTGTTGAGCCCGCGCGTCGCAGACGGCCGGCGACCTCGAGGCCGCTCATGCCGGGCATGGAGATGTCGAGCACGATGACATCGGGATGCAGGGCGTGCACCGCTTCGAGCGCCGAGAGGCCGTCCTTCACCGCGCCGACGATTTCACACTCGCGTGACAATGTGGCGCTGGCGCGTTCAAGGATGGTCTCGTTGTCGTCAACGAGGAGAACGCGCGGATGATTGACCGCCGTCATATGTGTGAAAAAAGATTGAAACACGTTACATGTCCGTCGCGCAATGCAGGAAATTCCCTACGCCGGGTTGATCTGCGCCCGTTCCTCAGCGGCGTACTCCCGGGGCCTCGGGCTGGGTCTGGCCGAGGTGTTACTCGTAGTTTGGTGCGCCTCCGGCCCTTCGGAGGCCGAGGCCACAGCGCCGGTTTGGTTGCACCGATCTCGCCATTCGCGTGGCGTCAGCGAAGCTGCGACACGTAGCGCCGGCCCGCGCAGGCTTCGTTGACGGCGAGCGGAAGATCGGAGCGCAGCATCGTTTTCGCGACGTAGCCGATGCCGCCCGCTGCCCGCGCGGCCTCCCGCAGCTCTTCGTCGTCGTAGACGGTGAGGAACACGATCGGGACGGTCGATCCCCCGCGTCGGAGCCGGCCGGCGACTTCGAGGCCACTCATGCCCGGCATCGAGATATCGAGCACGACGACATCGGGCCGCAAGGTGTTGACCGCTTCGAGCGCCGATGGCCCGTCTTTGACTGCGCCGACGACCGCGCACGCTGAGGAGAGAATCGCGGTGGCCCGGTCGAGAATCTCCTGGTTGTCGTCAACGAGAAGGACGCGCGCAAGGTCGGTGGCAGTCATATCACGCTGTTCGCTTTCATGCTCTCGCTGTGGAGCGGCACGTTTACTTCAACCTGCGTGCCGGCGCCGCGCTTCGACTGAATGTGAAGCGCGCCTCCGATCTGTGCGGCGCGTTCGCTCATGCTGACAAGACCGAGGCCGGGATGCCGCGCTTCCGTGTCGAAGCCCGCCCCGTTGTCGGCGATCGTCAATGTCAGGTCGGTTTCGGTGCCGATCAATCGAATCGAGACTTCGCGCGCGCCACCGTGTGTGATGGCGTTGCGCACCGCTTCCTGTGCGATGCGGAACAAGCATAGGGTGAGCTCGCTCGGCAGCGCCGCCGGCACCTGGTCGTGAGAGAACGTCACCGTCGCGGTGTCAGTGGAAATCTCACGCTGAAAGCCACTGAGCGCCGGCACCAGTCCGATGAGTCGGAGATTCGGCGGATGCAGCTGGTGCGAGAGGGCGCGCACGCTCTTTGACACGGCGTGCGCGCGGTTCAAGGCGCCGACGGCGAGCCGATCGGCTTCCAACGGCCGTTCGGCACCAGCCGCCTGGCTCAATAACTGAAGATCGATCGTCAGGACGGCCATTTTCTGTCCGATGTCGTCGTGCAGTTCGCGAGCAATGCGTGAGCGCTCACCTTCTTGCGCGTCGAGCAGCCGTACGCCGAGGTCGCGGATGCGGTTGTAGCTGGTGCGAAGTTTTTCTTCGCTGGCCCTCAGCCGCGTCTCGGCTCGCCGCCGCCGTTCACGCTGCACGAGCAATGCCGCAATCAGGACGGACTGCGCGAGGACAAGCGCCGCTGCACTGAGGATGTAGCTTTTGTAGCGATCCCAGGGTGAGGGTTCCTTGAACCTCACCAGCACGCCCGGAGGCACGCGCGCTTCGCTGATCCCCCAGCGGCGCAGCTGCCGCCAATCGACCTGCTTGACGTTCAGGTCGGGCGCCGACACTGGAATGCTGTCGGCAGCTTCCCCATTGAGGATCCTCGCGGCCAATGCGCCGACCGTCCGAGCCTGCGCCACCTGATCTTTCAGGCTGCCGCCCAGGATGCCGCGGTTCATCGCGGAGTCTACCCAGCAGTAGACCGGAGCACTCGAGACCTCCACCACTCGATTCACGTAATCGAGCGGGTTGAAATTCTGGTTGGCGCCGTCCCGATCAACGACCAGGTAGTACACCATCGAGCGCTCGGGCAATGCCGCCAGCCGCGCCTCCAGATCGCTGGTGGGAAGACCCGACAGATACGTGAAGTCGAGTCGCGGCTCGAACGGGCGGAACTCTGTCCGCGCCGCGGTCTCGTACGCCCGATTCGTTCCCTCAGCGCCGCTGATCACGAAGACATGCTGCAGGTCGGGCTGCAGCGCGGCGGCCAGCTCGATCGTACCTTTCAAGTTGAGCTCGATGCTGACGCCTGTCGAATTCGCGATGCGGCGCGGTGACGAGCGGCCGGTGAAGAAGACCACCGGCGCATCCTTGAACAGCGCACCCCGATATGCGTCGACGAATTCGTACGGAAGGTCGCCCATGGCGATCACGAGATCGAATGTCTTGCCTTCGTACTTCAACCTGAGAAAGTCGCGGAACGCGCGCTGATAATCGATTTGGGAAAACCTCGCCTGATCGATGAATTCCGAGTAGTAGTCCAGGCCGGTCGAGAGACGCTGCTCGAGGAGTGTCGGCAGCTCGTGGTCGCCGATGACCGCGATCTGCGCGTCGCGCCTCGTCGAGTACAGAACGAGAACCTGCTTCTGAGGATCGGCATTGGCTCCGTCCTGAGCGAACGCCAGTTCGGCCGCGATCGTCGCGATCAACAGCCACCGCGCCATCAGAACTCGACCTCGGCGGTGATCCGGAAGAATCGCGGCGTGAGAATGGTCAACGGCTGCAGCCACGTCCCGCCGGGCACGAACGCGTTGTTGTAGGTGAGCACGGCGCTCGAATTCAGCGAGTTATACACGTCGAGCGCGATCATCGAGCGGGAGGCGCCGATCTTGAGGATCTTCGCCACTCTCAAATCGAGCTGGTTGATCCGATCGCCGTACATCGTGCCGGGCTGCACGAGATTGATCGTGACGTTGGACGCGTTCCCCGAGAGGTTCCTGCCGAGCGACGGCGCCACCATCGAGTTCGGCGCGGCGTAGTCTGCCGCCAGGAGTGCTCCCGGCTTACTCTGGAATGCCGCCGCGACTTCGACGCCGATCTTCGGAACGGGATACGACGACAGGCCGCGCAGCTGGGTGAGGATGCCGTAGGCAACGTGGCAATACGGACTGACGGGCGTCACCGCGGAGGCGATCAGCCCCGCGCCGAACGCGCTCGTTCCGGTTGCGGCGGTGGAAAGCTCCGGAAGCCGCGCGCGCACATCGCAGTTGTCGGCGACGGTTTGACCGCTGCTCGTGCCGCCGACGATGGTCAGGCCGTTTCGAGCTCTCACGTTGACCGTGACGTCTACGCCGTTGAAGGTCTGTGACCACGCGCCGTAGTCATTCGCGGTCGTCACCAGGTTGCTCACCTGTCCGGCCTTCTCGGGGACGACGTCGTAGAGTCCGGAGATGGTGTAGCCGCCGCCTCCCGGCAACCGCGGATCGAGGGGCGCCGCGATGCTGAAGGGCGTCAGGTCGGCCGCCTGCAGTGAACGGTTGTCCGCGACGAAGAATCCATTGAACCAGCGGCGCCGGTACCCCACGCTCACCGACGCGCGCGGCAGAAGTTGGTGCTCGAGCGAAACGCCGAGGCCCCAGTCCGACGGACGGATTCCCCAGCCATCGAGAATTCGCGAATCGAAGTTGTTGGTCAGGACGTTCTTCCCGAAATTCGTGTTCGAGAGGACGCCGCACAGATCGCCGCCGCGCTCTTGGAGATCCTGCATCTCGGGGTTCAGCAAATCACAATCGGGGACGAAGTTCGCGTTCGCGTCGGTCCACGCGCGCGTCACGCCAGCCGTGCCGAACACCATCGTCGTCTGCGGCATCCGCAGCGTCGGATTGGTGTTCGCATAGTTGCCGGTGACTCCCGCCCCCTCGAGATACTTGCCGAGACTCACTTTGATCGCCGTCCTGCCGGTGCCTGAGATGTCGTAAGCCGCACCGACTCTCGGTGTGATGTCCTTGTAGCTGTCCACGCCACGAGTCGCCGGAATCACGATCGGCGCTGGCAGGAATCTCGATGGTCCTTCCTGTTGCACGGGGAACCAGCTGCGCGCGCGGTCGAAGCGCACGGCGCCCTGCAGGGTGAGGCGGCGGCGGGTCCACTGTTCCTGAGCGAAGAGACCGTCCCAGGCGGCGCGGGCGTTGTTCACCCACGGCGAAATCGATTCGGTCAACTGATTCGGAACGCCGTTGCTGACGCGATAGGTCAGGTTCTGGTTGTTCGTAAACCACGTCCGGTCGTCAGTCATCAGCGTGTGCTGATAGCCGATCTTCAGACTGTGGGTGCCGGTGACGTATGAGACCGATCCTTTCCAGAGATAGGAACCGGTGTAGGCGACGCTGAAATCCTGCGACCGGTACACCAACCCAGGAATGTTGCCGTTGGCCGCGCAGCCGTTCGCGCACTGTTCCGCAACCCGAATCAGATCGCGGGTCGGGTTTGGCTGCCGCTCGAAGTTCCCGGCGCCGAAGAACGTGCCGCCGAAACCGGCTTCCGCGACGAAGGTGTTCGTGAACGGTGACGACCATGTGACCTGCGACACGTGGAGCGGCCGGCCGAGAACGCCGACCGCCTCCGGTGACACGCGCGCCGGTTCCGAGTTGCCGGGCGTGGCGCCTGCGCACGTCCGGCACAACGACTGCTCATCCCAGAAGCCGCCAATCTTGTTGCGCGGCGTGGCTTGCCACGTCACTCGTGCGCTGGCGTTCTCGAACGTCCGGTCGGAGTATTCTCGGTGGGTGAAGTCGGGCGCGTACAGCCACGTCGCGGCGTTTCCGGCGTTCAGGTTGTAGTACACGTTCGAGCTTTCTTTCCTGCTGCCGCCGACATGCGCGTTGACGAAGTACCAGACGCGATCCCGCGCGATCGGCCCGCCGAGCGTTCCGGATATGTCGTAGACGTTCGTCAGCGGCGTCGCCGCCATCAGCCCGCGATCTCTCAGCGCCGGTGTGAGATTGTCGGAGGTGAGGGCTTTGTCGGTGCCGCTCGCAAACACCGATCCACGCGTCGCGTTCCCGCCTGCCTTCGGCACGATATTCATGGCCAGACCCGACGTTTCGACCTCGCCCAGCGCGCCCGCTTCCGAAAACGTGACTTCCTGGGCATTGCCGACGTCCACCGTGTAGCTCGTCGCAGAATTGCCCGCAGGCGGACTGCCGATGTTCAACCCATCGACCTGCAGCCGCCCCTCGTTCGGTCGGCCGCCGTGAATCGGGAACGCGGTTGTCGCGGTGCCCGTCACCGTATCGTTGGTGGCCGTCAGGATGCCCGGCACGAGCGGAAGGATCGCGTTGTAGCTGCGGACCGTGGGCACGGTTCTGAGCACGTCGCCGGTGAGAGCCCACTCGCGCGTCGAGCCATGGACGTCGATCAGCGGCACTTCACCGGTGACGGTGATCGCGTCGGTCAGCGAACCGACGAGCAGCTGCGCGTCGACCGTCGCGGTTGACAATCCAGTGATGTCGATGTTCGTGCGAACGAGGGGACTGAAGCCGTCAAGCAGGAAAGTGACCGAGTAGACGCCCGGCCGCAGGTTCTCGATGTGGTACTGTCCGGCGGCATCGGTGAGGACCGTCCGGACTCCCTCGATGAGCTCAGGGCTGCGCGCCTCCACCGTGACACGCTGAAGCACGGCGCCCGTCACGTCCGTGACCACGCCAGCCATCGCCGACTGGGCGACGGCCGCCGCCGGGAGTGAGACCAGACCCAGAAAAAGGAGCAGCGCCGTCCGTTGGATCCGAGCGCCCGGCGCTGCCAGGAACATGCTGGCAGCTTATCGCGAAATGGGGCCCGTACCTGAGCGAACGGCAATGGGGCACCGTTCGCGAGGACGCGAAGGCGTCGGCCGAGGACATCCTCGTGCAGATCACTGCCTGGGACGCGAACGGGCGCGGTTATGAGGGGTGTGACGTGACCCGCCGCGATCGCCTACATGGAGGGGCGATGGCCCAGCGTCGTCGACGGGCTTTCTCCGAACAACGCTTTGTAGTTGCCCGCGAAACGGCCCAGCTCGACGAAGCCGTGTGACAGGGCGACGTTGGTGACCGTCGCCGTCCGGGAACTGGGCGACCGGAGCGTACGGCGCGCTTGATTCAGCTGCCACAGCCGGAAATAGCGCATGGGACTCATGGCGTACACGTCGTAGAACGCGTTCCGCAGATGGCGTTCACTCACCCTGACCGCCGAGGACAGCTGGCCAGCGGAAAATCGCTGGCCGGCATGACGTCTGAAAAACTCCTCCGCGCGCCCGACCAGGCGTTTGTAGGCCGCGGTGAGGTAGACACGGTGGTCGGACGGGATCGCGTATCGCGCGCAGATGTCGAGCGCGCCGCATAGCCGGCGCTCGACCGACGCCAGGTCGCTCGCGGAAGCCGGCGCACGCGCGAGCGCCAGCTTGCGGCGCAACGCTTCCGCATCGCGGTCGCGCACGACGAGCGTGCAATCGTCGATGCTGCCGGTCAACATCGCGCGCGCCAGGACCGCTGCGGCGGTTCGTTCGGCGACGCTGATGAGCGCGAACTCGGTGCCGGCGGGATCGAACGCGTAGCACTCCGAGCCTGGCGGTTGCACGAACAGGTGGTGGTCGGCGACCGAGCGGGCGTTCCAGCGCGTCGACTCGCTCACCGCCAAGGGCACGAGAAAAACCCATTTGCCCGCGGGCACTCGAAGTCGCCGCGCGACAGCCACGTCCTCACGGACAAACTGCACGAACATGCGCGGCAGGGCCAGGACCGCGTGATGGACGACGAACGGCTTCGATTCGAGCTGAACGCATTCGGTCTCGAGGCCGTCAGCCATCGCCGCGGCGACGCCATCGACTTCGAAAACTGTTCGTGTTCGGACGCCGCAGAGGTCGGTCGCCATCGCCGTCATCACAGACGCGATGCAGCCGTAGTGCCAGCGCGCGTTCGTCAAATGACCGCGTCAGCGCAGCGCTTATCAGCGATTCCCGGCCGTTCGACGTGAGCCAGGCGCAGTTCGTGCCCGATATTTCGGAGGCATCTCCGCATCCGCGGACAGCCAAAACTTTGAACACCGGCCGCGCTGTTTGAAATGGTTCTCAGGACGCGAGCCAGTCGCGCGCGCGGGCGATCTGGTCGGCGGGAAAGAATTCGACTGGCGCCTTCCGCAGGTCCGCGCTTGCGAACATCATCGTCAGGTCCCGCCATCGCTCGTCGCCGACGATCGCGATGCGTGTAATCGCATCGCCGTGCGTGACGTAGAAGCCCAGGTTGTGCCAGTCGCCGCCGCTCTCCCAGCCCTGGAACCCATTCAGAACGCACAACAGCTTCGCCGTCCCGCCGCGATCCAGCGCAGTCGTCAACTCTGCCTCGGAGCGCGCGAACTCCTCCCTCGACAGAACGCCGCTGATGTCCAGGCGATAGGTGTTGCCGCTCTCGTGATGCAGTGCAATAGGCATGAGGGACGTCTTTCAGAACCGCAGCACCAGGCCGCCGGCGAATTCGAACTGCTGAAGCGAGTCTTGGCAGAACTTTAACGGATCGCAGACGCCGGACGACGAGTCGTTGAGGCGGCCGTCAGCGCTCGCGCCATCAGCCCGGATCACACGCATGGCCGACGCCGAGCGCAAAGCGGATGCCGAGTGTTGGCGAACCTTGACGACCGAGAATCCGGCAGGCCGCCGGCCGATCCTCCGATATTTGGGAGGCTGCTCCAGTGTCGCGGAGCAACCTGTCACGGCGCGACGGCGCTCGAAGCCCTGAAACGCTAGAAAACACCGCGATGTTGCGGCCTCTGTCGCACGCGATGGTATGCCGTCCGTGGGCACAGGCCGTGCTCTATTCCGATAGGCCTCGCGTGCGCGCTTGCACCGCGAAGGGAGCACATATGACATCTGAGAAACACGACGAACTTCGGTTCCCGCTGCCGGCATCGGATCTGGCCTCCGCGGAAATCCCCGAAGGAGTCGATCGGCGTGCCTTCATGATGCGCGGTGCGCTCATTGGCGCGATGACCGTCATCACCGGCTGCTCCACACAGAATCCGGAAAAAGCGGCTGCCGCGACGCCGGCCGCGCCTCCTCCGGATCCATCGCCGAATCTCTCGCCCGATCTCGATGTCGTCAGGAAATCGAAGGGTCCGGTCATGACGACCCTCGAAGAGTTCTACAAAGTGGGTCCTGGTCCGTCGAGCTCTCACACGATCGGACCGATGCGGATCACCTACGACTTCTACATGATCGCGAGCAACGAGATCCCGGCCAACCGGCGCGTCGATTTCGATACGACGGTGGCGGCGATGGCGCTCACCGCGAAGGAGATGAACGCGAAGTACAAGGAAACGTCCGAAGGCGGTCTGGCGGTGTCCGTGGTGCTCTGCTAACAGCGCACCGGAGAAAAGGCCGCATGTCGCGAGGCATCAGGGCAGCAATCGGTGCGTGGCTGATCACGGCCGTGTACTACTTCTATCAGTACACGCTGCGATCGGCGCCGGCGGTGATGATGCCGGAGTTGTCCGAGGCCTTCGGCCTCAGCGTCATGGGCATGGCCTCGCTCGTCGGCCTGTTCTACTACGGCTACTCGCCGTTCAGCCTGGTCGCCGGCGCGGCGATGGATCGGCTGGGACCGCGCCGCGTCGTCCCGCTCGGCGCGGCAATCGTCGGCGTCGGCGCGCTGCTGTTCGCGACCGGCAGCAGAGAAGCGGCGAGCATCGGACGGTTCCTGCAGGGCGCCGGGGGCGTCTTCGCGCTCGTCGGCGCCGCCTACATCGCGACGACCAACTTTCCTGCCTCGCGCGCCGCGACGCTCATCGGCGCGACGCAGATGTTCGGCATGGCCGGCGGCTCCGCCGGCCAGTTCCTCGTCGGCCCGCTGATCGCGGCGGGCATCACGTGGACGGCATTCTGGGCGGGGATGGGCATCCTCGGCCTGATCATGTCCGTGATCCTGTTCTTTCTGCTGCCGGAATCACCGCCGGCGGCCAAGAGCGAGAACTGGCTGCAGGAAGCGACGACCGCATTCGGCGTCGTCTTTCGAAATCCGCAGTCGATCCTCTGCGGGATGATCGCCGGTCTGCTCTTCATCCCGACGACCATCTTCGACATGATCTGGGGCGTCCGCTACCTGCAGGAAGCGCGCGGCGTCGACTACGCGAGCGCCGTTCTGCGATCGGCGACGGTGCCGCTCGGCTGGATCATCGGCTGCCCGCTGCTCGGATTCATCTCGGATCGAATCGGCCGGCGCAAGGTGGTCATCGCCGCGAGCGCGGCGCTCCTGTTCGTGTGCCTGGCGTGGATTCTGTACGGGCGCGCGAGCCTGCTGCCTCCGTACGTGCTCGGTCTCGTCGCCGGTGTCGCGAGCGGCGCGGCAATGCTGCCGTACACGATCATCAAGGAAGCCAACCCGCCCGGGGTCAGCGGCACCGCGACCGGCGTTGTCAACTTTCTCAACTTCACCTTCAGCGCGCTGCTCGGGCCGGTGTTCGGAGGGCTGCTGACCACGGTCAGCGGCGGCGCGTCGCCGATGACCCTCGAGCACTACCAGACAGCGTTTCAGCCGCTCTTGTACGGAGTCGGCCTGGCGATCGTTCTCACGTTTTTCCTGAAGGAAACCGGATCGGCGGCCAACGCCCGGTTGAAGCCTTCGCCGGTCACCGTCAAAAACCAAATCGTGAGCACTCCATGACTGCACAAACAGGGACCGGAAAGTACGAACAGCTCCTCGAGCGATGCCGGAAACTCGAACCGATATCGACCGCCGTCGCGCATCCGTGCGAGCAGACGGCGCTCGAGGCTGCGATCGATGCGGGCGAGAAGGGACTCATCAGGCCGATTCTCGTCGGCCCTGAGGCGAAGATTCGCGAGATCGCCGCGAAGCACGGGATCGATCTCGGACACACACGAATTGTCGATACGCCGCACAGCCATGCGTCGGCGGCCAAGGCGGTCGAACTGGTCCGTCAGGGGCAGGCGGAAATCCTGATGAAGGGAAGCCTGCACAGCGACGAGATCCTCGGCGCGGTCGTGGCGAAGGAGACGGGTCTGCGCACGGGACGCCGCATCAGCCACGTCTTCATCATGGACGTGCCGACCTATCACAAAGTGCTGATCGTGACCGACGCGGCGATCAACATCGCGCCGAGTCTCGAAGACAAGGTCCACATCATTCAGAACGCGATCGATCTGGCGACGTCGCTCGGTCTCGCCAGACCGAAGGTCGCGATCCTCGCGGCGGTCGAGACGGTCAATCCGAAGATGCCGTCGACGATCGACGCCGCCGCGCTCTGCAAGATGGCCGACCGTGGGCAAATCACCGGCGGAATCCTCGACGGGCCGCTGGCGTTCGACAACGCGATCAGCGCGGAGGCCGCCAGGATCAAGGGCATCACCTCGGAGGTGGCCGGCGATCCGGACATTCTCCTCGTGCCGGATCTCGAAGCGGGCAACATGCTCGCCAAGCAGCTCAGCTTCCTCGCCAATGCCGACAGCGCCGGGCTGGTGCTCGGGGCGCGCGTTCCGATCATCCTGACCAGCCGCGCCGACAGCGTTCGCTCGCGCATCGCGAGCTGCGCGGTCGCGACGCTCGCGGCGCATGCCCGGCGGCAGACGCTCCAGGCGGTGACCTAG
>DAIUKO010000146.1:15040-17457 GCA_036848175.1 Vicinamibacterales bacterium
GGTCGCGACGCTCGCGGCGCATGCCCGGCGGCAGACGCTCCAGGCGGTGACCTAGTGTCGACGACCATGTTTCCCAACACGCTCATGGTGAGCCTGTCGAACCATGAGCGCTCATCCTTCGACAAGCTCAGGATGAGCGCCTTCGACAAGCTCAGGATGAGCGCCTTCGACAAGCTCAGGATGAACGTGGACGACGACGCGAGCCGGAGTCTTTCGACATGAACGATCAACCTGTCGTCCTGGTGCTCAATGCCGGATCGTCGAGCCTCAAGTTCTGCGTGTACGAGGCCGGCGACGCGGCGGAGTGGACGCCGATCGCGCGCGGACAGATCGAAGGCATCGGCACCTCGCCGCGCTTCTCGGCCAAGAACGAGGCGGGCGCAAAGCTCGACGATCAGACGCTCGACGCCAGCGTTCGCGACGCGCGTTCCGCGCTCCAGTTCCTCGCCGGATGGCTCCGCGCGCGCTTCGCAGGGACGCGCGTGCTCGGCGTCGGCCATCGCGTCGTGCATGGCGGCGCAAGATACGCTGCGCCGACCGTCGTCGCGCCGGAGGTCCTGGAGGAGTTGCGGGCGCTGATCCCGCTGGCGCCGCTGCATCAGCCGTACAACCTGGCGGCGATCGAGGCGGTGCTCGAACGCCTTCCCGGCGTGCCACAGGTCGCCTGCTTCGACACCAGCTTTCATCGCGGCCACGACCCGGTGGCCGAGATCGTTCCGCTGCCGGAGGAGATTCGCCGCGCGGGCGTGCAGCGCTACGGGTTCCACGGGCTCTCGTACGAGTTCATCGCATCGGTCCTGCCGCAGGTCGCGCCGGAGATTGCCAAGGGACGCGTGATCGTCGCCCACCTGGGAAGCGGCGCGAGCCTCTGCGCGCTGAAGAACGGGAAGAGCGTCGACAGCACCTTCGGGTTCACCGCGCTCGACGGCCTGTGCATGGGCACGCGGCCGGGCGTCCTCGATCCCGGCGTCGTCCTTTATCTCTTCCAGGGCCTCGGCATGTCGGTGAAAGACGTCGAGACGTTGCTCTACAAGAAGTCCGGACTGATCGGCATGTCCGGCATCAGCAACGACATGCGCGATCTGCTCACGAACCGCGAGCCGGCCGCGCAGCTCGCCGTTGACTACTTCGTGTACCGCGCCGCCAGGGAGATCGGCGGGCTCGCGTCGGTGCTCGGCGGGATCGACGGACTCGTCTTCACGGCGGGCATCGGCGAGAACTCGGCGGAGATCCGGAAGCGGATCTGTGAGGCCTCGTCGTGGCTCGGCATCGCGCTGGACAGCGATGCGAACGCGCAGAACCGGCCGCGGATCTCTTCGCCAGGGAGCCGCGTGTCGGCGTGGGTCGTCCGCACCAATGAGGAGCTGATGATCGCGCGTCACACGGCGTCGCTCCTCGGGCTGGCCGAGCGCACGGGCGCGGCGGTCCGGACGTGAAGGAGTCGTGATGGTCGCACCGGCATCGCAAAGCAGGGAGCAGGATCAGACACGGGCGCCGTGGCGGGGCTTTCAGGAAGGTCTCTGGCAGAACGAGATCAACGTCCGCGATTTCATCCAGCAGAACTATCAGCCGTATGACGGTGACGAATCGTTCCTGTCGCCGGCGACGCCGCGGACGCAGGCGATCTGGCAGAAGCTGCAAGAGCTGTTCGTCGAGGAGCGGCGCAAAGGTGTGCTCGACATCTCGCCGATTCCGAGCTCCATTACCGCGCACGCGCCCGGCTACATCGATCGCGAGAACGAGGTCATCGTCGGCCTCCAGACCGACGCTCCACTGAAGCGCGCCATCATGCCGAACGGCGGCTTCCGCATGGTCGCCACCGCGCTCAAGGCGTACGGCTACGAGGTGGATCCGCATGTCGCGACGGCGTTCACGAAATACCGGAAAACGCACAACGACGCGGTCTTCGATGCCTACACCGCCGACGTCCGGCGGTGCCGCAGCTCGCACATCCTGACCGGCCTCCCCGATGCGTACGGCCGCGGCCGCATCATCGGCGACTACCGTCGCGTCGCGCTCTACGGCGTGAACCGTCTCATCGACCGCAAGGAAGAAGAGAAGCGCGCGCTCGATGGAGCGATGTCGTCCGACGAGATCATTCGCGATCGCGAGGAGCTGGCCGAACAGATTCGCGCCCTGAAGGAACTGCGGCAGATGGCCGCGAGCTACGGCTTCGATATCTCGCGTCCAGCGGCCACTGCCAGGGAAGCGGTGCAGTGGCTCTACTTCGGGTATCTCGCCGGAGTGAAGGAGCAGAACGGCGCCGCGATGTCGCTGGGGCGGACTTCCACATTCCTCGACATCTACTGCGAGCGCGATCTCGCGGCCGGCCTTCTCACCGAGCCGGAGGTTCAGGAGATCGTCGACGACTTCGTCATCAAGCTGCGCATCGTCCGGTTCCTGCGCACGCCGGAGTA
>DAIUKO010000147.1:0-17440 GCA_036848175.1 Vicinamibacterales bacterium
CTGCAGCGCCTGCCCGGCATCGGCCCGAAGGGCGCGCAGCGTCTCGCCTTTCACATCCTCAAGACGCCGCGCGAGCAAACCGATCGACTCGCCGAGGCGGTCCGCGACGTGAAGGAGCGGGTCACCTACTGCTCGATCTGCAGCAACATCACCGACAACGATCCGTGCAGCTTCTGCCGGAACGAGAGCCGGGATCATCACGTCATCTGCGTCGTCGAAGAGCCGCAGAACGTCACGGCGATCGAGAAGACGCGCGAATTCAAAGGTGTGTACCACGTGCTGATGGGCACGCTCTCGCCGCTGCAGGGCATCGGACCCGACGATTTGAAGATCAAGAGCCTGCTCGCGCGCGTCAGCAATGGCGTCTCCGAGATCATCCTGGCCACCAATCCCACGGTCGAGGGCGAAGCGACGGCCATCTATCTGGCGCGGCTCCTCAAGCCACTCGGCGCGAAGGTGACGCGCATCGCGATGGGCGTGCCGGTCGGCAGCGATCTCGAGTACGCGGACGAAGTGACGATGCACAAGGCGCTCGAAGGGCGCCGCGAAGTGTAGCTGCGTGTCCTCCGCGTCCTTCGTCTCCTCTGTGTCCTTCGTGTCCTCTGTGTCCTCTGTGTCTTCTGTGTCCTCTGTGCCATCCGTGTTTTCTTAGCTGCATGCTACCGTCTGCCTACGGGATTCCCGCTGCCCTCGCGCTCGTGATCGGCGGCGCAGTATCGTGCTTCGCCGGCTATCGTCTGTTCAGATTCGTCCTCGCCATCTACGGGTTCATCCTCGGCGCGATGCTCGCGAGCTCGGTGATGGGCGCGACCAGCACCGGCGCGATGATCGTTGCGGCAATCGTCGGCGGCGTCGCCGGTGCGCTCGTGCTCACGCTCGCGTATTTCGTCGGCATTGCGCTCGTCGGCGCCGGTCTCGGCGCGCTCGTCGCGCACGTACTCTGGCAATCGTTCAGCACCGGCGATCCGCCGGCGATTGCGGTCATTCTCCTGGCCGTCGCCGGTTCGATCGGCTCGATGCTGCTGCAGCGGTACGTGATCATCGTCGCCACGTCGTTCGGCGGCGCCTGGACGCTGCTGGTCGGACTGTTCGCGTTGACCGGCGATCGCCGCGCCGCGCGTGCGGCGGTCAGCGGCGACGTCTGGATTCTCTATCCCACGACCGCGCCGGGACAGCGCTGGGTTCCAATCGCGTGGATGGTACTCGGCCTGATCGGCACAGCGGTGCAGCTGGGAATCACCGGAAAACAAAAGGGGTAACTATGGCAACTTTCGAACGGCACGTTGACGTGGATTGGAAAGGCTCGGTCACCGAAGGCAGCGGCGTGGCGAAGGCGGGCACCAGCGCGTTCGCGCTGCCCGTCACGTTTGCATCCCGCATCGGTGAGCCGGGCGGCAAGACGAGTCCCGAGGAGTTGATGGCGGCGGCCCACGCCGCATGCTATGCGATGGCCTTGAACGGCACGCTCGGCCGCAAGGGCGCGTCGGCGGATCGCACGGTCGTGCGCGCGACGATCACCGCGGACAAAGGCGATGCCGGGATCAAGATTGGATCGTCGAAGCTCGAAGTGACGGCGTACGGACTCAAGGGCCTCGACGCCGCGCAGTTCGCGGAAGCCGCGAAGGAAGCCGAGGGCCGCTGCCCGGTGTCGAACGCCTATCGCGGGACGATGCAGATTACGGTCGACGCAAAAGTGGGGTAGGAACGCGTCTCATCGCGGGCGTCTGGCTGCTGCTCGCAGTTGCATGCGGCGGTGGCTCGACGCAGCCGACGCCGGCCGCGCCGATCGTGTCCGGCGTGCCGGCTGCGATTGGCGACGGCTGGACGCTTTCGAATCCGCGCGACGAGCGCATCGACGTCGCTCGCATCGACTCGCTGCCTACGGCGCGCAGTATGGAATGTTGTGGTGGCTGCGGACTGCGACAGGCGCCGCGGATGTCCCGGAGGCGTGGGGCGCACGCGGCCAGCATATCTTCATTGTCCGGCCGATGAATCTCGTGGTCGTCGTCATCGCGCGCGACGACCGTACCGATATGGGCCGTCAGATTCTCGACGAGATCCTCGCCGCGACGAGGTGACAAGAGGCGGCGCGGCGCGCCGTGGGGCTCGCTCACGACGTTCGCTCGTGTGATTCGGAGAAGAACCCGTTCAACTCGGCACTGCGAAGCAAGTGCGCTTCCGGCGAACAGCCGGCGAGCTCACGGAACTCGCGAACGAAGTGCGCCTGATCGGCGTAGCCGCACTCGATCGCGGTTTGGGTTCCGCGGCCGCCGGCCTCGAGCGTTCGAAGCATCCGCAGCGCATGCTGGAAGCGAACGATCCGTGCGAGGCGCTTCGGCGAGATGCCAACGAGCGTCTGGAACCGCCGCTCGAGATGCCGCCGCGTCAGGCCGACGTGATGCGCGACGCGATCGATTGACGCACGGCCGCGATGCCGATCGACGATCTCGACCGCGCGGCGCACACGTGGATCGACGCGTACGTCGATTCCGACGGCAATCCGATCGAGTACAGCGGCAGCCCCAATCGACGTCGATTCCGTCGCATCGCGAACTTCATTGAGCGATCGCGAGAGCGGACCGAGCACCTCGTCGACACCGATGGTCAGACCGGCGAGTTCGTGCTGCGGAACTCGCAGCAGTGCGGCCGCGCCGTCGGGGTGAAACCGAATGCCGACGACCGCGATACGCCCCGTCGCGCGCAGCGCAAGCTGACCGGTGAGTTGTCCGGCGACCAGCACGGCCGGCTGGCGTTGGACGATGCCATCCGGGCGAATGCGCTCGAACGGATCGCCCAGATGGACGACGAGCTCGGGGCAGCCGTCCGGCAAGATCGGCTGGATCGCCTCGCTGAGATCGCGGGCATGACCGTCGAGCGTCCACACGCGCCTGACGATGGATGCGAGCGCCGGCGGCGGAGCCGATTCGTTGTATTCCACGGATGCCGCGCGAAGGTAGCATCGCCTGTCGCATTTCTTCAAGCGCGCTGGTTGCCGATACGCGTACAGTGCCCGCATGCACACGAAAATCGTCGCGGCATGGCTTGCCGTCGTGGCCGCAGCGCAGACGCCGCCGCCGGCGCGTCCGCCCGCGCGAGCGTCGATTGCGCAGGTGGCGTGGATCGCCGGCACGTGGTCGGGCGAGGCCGGCGGCGCCACGTTCGAGGAGCGCTGGACTCCGCCGGCCGGCGGCGCCATGCTCGCCGTCTCGCGGACGCTCAAAGGCGACCGCATGATCGCCTTCGAATTCCTGCGCATCGTCGAGCGCAGCGGCGGTCTCGTCTACATGGCGCAGCCGGAGGGACGGCCGCCGACCGACTTCGTGCTCACCGAGATCGCCACCGAGAGCGCGACGTTCGAGAACCCGGCACACGATTTTCCGAAAATGATCCGGTATGCGAAGCGGCCTGACGGCTCGCTCGAAGCGCGGATCAGCGACGGTGCACAGCGCGCGCAATCGTTCGTCTTCCGTCGTGCACCGTGACAGGGCCGCCCACGAGCGAGCGCAGCGAAGCGAGCCCACCGCGCGCCGCGCCGCCGCACCGACCTGCACCGTTTCAGCGCCGCCACCTTGACAAGCGCGATCCGGTCGGTGAATAAGAGTCCTCCATCCAGCTAACGAATCTTTTATGCCGGCGTAGACGCAGAGAAAATGGAGGACCGATGGTCAACCGTCTCCGGTTCGCGAGCCTCATCGTCGCGGTCGCCGTCGTTTCGGGCACGGTTGCGTGGTCTCAGGCTCCGCGCAGCGCGCCGCAGTCACCCTACCTCGCGGCCCCGGACAATCTCGTGGCGGTTCGTGCCGGCCGGATGTTCGACGCCAAAGCCGGCGCCATGCTGAACAACCAGGTGATTCTGATCAAAGGCGATCGGATCGTCGACGTCGGTCCCTCGCTGCAGGTTCCCGCCGACGCCCGCGTGATCGATCTCAGCAGCGCGACGGTGCTGCCGGGCATGATCGACGCGCACGTGCACAACGCCGGCCGCGGCGATTCCGTCGAGATGAAGACGATCGTCATGGTGCAAAGCGCTGTCCGCGATCTCGAAGCCGGCTTCACGACCACCGTCGACATGGACTCGCGCGGCGGCTTCGGCACGGTGGAATTGAGAGATGCGATCAACGAAGGCCTCATCAAAGGGCCGCGGATGCAGGTCTCCGGGCAGTCGCTGAACCAGCGGGCGAGCGCTCCCTATCCGAACCCGGGTCCCGGCTTCTACTCGGGCTTCACCGAAGGCAAGAACATCAACGGTCCGTGGCTGGCGCGCGCCGCCGTGCGCGAGGCGAAGCTCCACGGCGTCGATTGGGTCAAGATCTACACGACCCAGGATTTCGTCGGCGGCCACGAGCTGAACGAGTTCAGACCCGATGGCTCGCTGGTCGCGTCGCCGTCGCTGACCTTCGAGGAAGTGCAGGCGATCGTCGACGAGGCGCACCGCATGGGATTGAAGGTTGCCTGCCACACCTACGGCGGCGACGGCATGCGCTCGTCGATCAATGCAGGCGTCGATCTGAGCATGCACGTCACCGAGCTCTACAAGGACGACGCGCTCGTGAACACGGTCGTGCAGAAGAAGCTGCCGATCATGATCACGATCGACGATCTCGTCGGCCTCAACAACGGCGACAAGCGATTGCTCGCCAACCTTGGAATCACCGGCGACAAGGCGGTGACTCGTCTCGGCATGGCCGAACTGACCTTCAAGAAGCTGTTGAAAGCCGGCGTGCCGCTGGTGTTCGGCAGCGGCGCGGTCGCCGGCGACGGAACGTTTCCGCACGGCAAGCAGGCCGATCAATTCGCCTGGATGGTTCGCTGGGGCATGACCTCCACACAGGCGCTCCAGACGACCTTCATCGGCGCCGCCAATGTCCTCAACTACAACTGGGCCAACCGCGTCGGCACTCTTGAAAAAGGGAAGTTCGCCGACGTCATCGCCGTCGCCGGCAATCCGCTCACGGACGTGACGGAGCTGGAGCGCGTCAAGTTCGTGATGAAGGGCGGCGTCGTCGTGAAAAACGAGATCGCTCTGCGATCCCCATCGACAGCAGCACAGTAAGAGCACGTTTCAGACCGACGTCGTAGGGCGGAATCGTGCCTGCCCCGAGCGCTCGTCCTTCGACAGGCTCAGGACGAGCGTCGAGGGTCCGCCCCAGGGGCCGACACATGGGTCGACCCCTACGGCGAAGTCTTTGAAACCGCCTCTACATAAGCGCGCGCTCGTCCTTCTTCGGAAACGTCTCACGTATCAAGGAGAAAGTACCATGGCGACATCCCCGGTCGCGCGGCGTCACGGCGGTCGTACCGCGGTGCTCCTTCTCGGCCTGATCCTCTTTTCCAGTCGCGCCGGTGCGCAAAGCGGCACGGCGACCATCAGCGGACAACTGCGAGACGAGAGCGGCGCCGTGCTCCCGGGCGTCACTGTGGTTGCCAGAAGTCCCTCGCTGCAGCTCTCGGGCATGACGGCGGTTACCGACGCGCAGGGCGAGTACCGTCTGACGCCGCTGCCGATCGGAACTTACACCCTCGAATACACGCTCTCGGGATTTCAGATGGTGCGCCGCGACGGCATTCGCCTCACCGCCGGCTTCACCGCGCGCGTCGACGTTCAGCTCAAAGTCGGACAGCTCGAAGAGACGGTCACCGTCTCGGGTGCATCGCCGCTCGTCGACACGGCCGCAACCAACACATCGACGCAGCTCACGAAAGAAACATTGGAACTCGTACCGAACAGCCGGAACGGCTACATCGGCCTGATGCAGCAGGCGCCCGGGGCGCGCCCGAATCTCGATGTCGGCGGGAGCACGACGAACGCGCAGCCGGCGTTTCGCGCCTTTGGCATGCAGGGTCAGTCGTGGCAGGCCGTCGACGGCGTCGTCACGGCCAATCCGAAGTCCGACACGCAGAGCGGCAACTATGTCGACTACTCGATTCTCGAAGAAGCGACGATTCAGACAATGGGTCACGACGCGTCGATCCCGACGCGCGGAATCGCGATCAACACCGTCGTGAAAACCGGCGGCAACGATTTTCACGGCTCGGCGTTCGTCTCGGGCACCAGCCACAGCTTCGAGAGCAACAACATCGACGACGATCTGCGGGCGCAGGGCATCACGGAAGGCAACACGCTCCAGTTGCGCGACGACTCGAGCGGCGATCTCGGCGGGCGGATCGTCCGCAACCGACTCTGGTTCTACGTCGCGGGCCGTCAGCGGCGGGATCACAACGGCATCCTCGAGTGCTTCACGCCGGATGGCACGGGGTGCGTCGAGTCGCAGAAAGCGTGGTTCTTCACGCACAAGGAAACCTTGCAGATCAACCAGGCGAACCGGCTCACCGGCTTCACGATGTTCAACTGGCGCTCCGACATCGAGGGGATGAGCCGCCTGGTCGCGTGGGAGTCGCGCCGCAACCAGCGAGGGTTCAACGGCGCGTGGAAGGCGGAGTGGGACGGGCTCAAAGGCCACGACATGGTGGCGAACGTGATGGTCGGCTCGTTCTGGAATCACTCAGGCGGGTACGGCGAAGAGTACGGCGGCGGCAAACCGGCGACGACCGACTCAGTCACCCGCGTCGTCACCGGCACATCGACGACGATGAACGAGCGGAACAACGAGGATCGATTCCAGGCGCGAGCCGGCGTGACCTGGTACAAGCCGGACTGGTTCGCCGGCAACCACGAAATCAAGACTGGCCTCGATTTTTTCAAGATACACGCCGACCGCGCCCGCCTGACGCGTCCTCCCGGGTCCGGGAATTACCAACTGATCTTCAGGAACGGCACGGCGGATCAGATTTCGGTGTTCAACACGCCGGTCTTTCCCGACGCGCCGCTGCGCACGGCCGGCGGCTTTGCGCAGGACAGTTGGACGATCGCGCGGAAGCTCACCTTGAACATCGGCCTCCGCTACAACTACGAGAACGGGTACGTCGCGGCAGGGTGCCGCGAGGCCGCTGATCCGCCGGGAGACGTGCCCAATCCGGCGCAGTGCTTCGACAAGGAACCGTTCAAAATCTACAGCTCGTGGTCGCCGCGGCTTCGCGCCGCCTACGACATCGCCGGCAACGGTAAGACGCTCGTCAAGGGCGGATGGGGGCGGTATCACAAGCTCCGCTACACCGACGAGCTCCAGACGGCGAATCGCAACGTCATCACGACCACGCTCTATCGATGGCGGGATCTCAACGGCAACCGCAACTACGACACAGGCGAGACGAATCTCAGTTTGAACGGCCCGGACTTTCTGTCGCAGACGCTCTCGGGTCAGGGCGGCGCGCTCGCAAATGGCGTCGCGAACCCGGACGAATCGCAGCCCTACACCGACGAGTACAGCCTGCAGCTCGAGCGCCAGCTGACCGCGAACTTCGCGATGCGGCTGACCGGCGCGCATACACGCGCACTGAATCAGCAGCGCCTGGCGAATCTTCGCCGGCCGTACGAGATCTACTCGATTCCGATCACGAATCGGGATCCCGGTCCCGACGGAACGGTCGGCACGACAGACGATCCGGGCACGACGATCACCTACTTCGAATACCCGCGCGAGCTTTCCGGATCGGCGTATCAGGTGGCGACGATCGTCAACGACGACAAGGCGAACCAGAAGTACTCGACGATCGAGATCGCGCTGGCCAAACGGCTCGCCAACAAATGGCACATGATGTCGTCGTTCAGCGCGACGAAGCGCGATGTCCCGCTGCCGAACAACGTTGGCGGCGGCACCAGCTTCGGCGCCAACACGCAGGATCCCAACGCGGAGATCTTCGCTGCGGACCGACGATGGGAGTGGCTGGGCCGGCTGTCGGGCAGCTATCTCTTTCCCTATGGGCTGCAGACATCGGCAAACTTCGAGCACCGCAGCGGGGCGCCGTGGGCCCGCACGGCGCTGTTCAGAGGCGGCCTCACGATTCCATCGATCACGCTGAACGTCGAGCCGGTCGGATCGCAGCGGCTTCCCGACATCAACCTCCTCGACGTCCGCGTCGAGAAGCGGGTGAATCTGCCGCGGCGGCAGCAGCTCCAGCTCCAGGTCAACGTCTTCAACGCCACCAACATCAACAGCGTCACCGCGCTGACGCAGCAGTCGGGACCGAGCTTCGGGCTGGCGACGGCGATCGTGCTGCCGAGAATCGTCGCGTTCAGCGCGCATTACATTTTCTAGCGTGCGGGATGCCGACACAAGGAAGGACATTCGATGAAGCCATCGAACTTCGTGAAGACCGCGGCGATTCTGCTGACGTGTGCGCTCGCGGCCTGCTCAACCGTCGAAACACAAGGCACTCAGGTGACCGTCTTCGAAGGTGCTCGCCTCATCACCGGCGAAGGCAATGCGCCGATCGAGAACTCCGCGTTCATCGTCGAGAACACGCGGTTCACGCGCGTCGGCCGTCGCGGTGAACTGCCGGCGCCTGCCGGCGCCGTGCACGTCGACTTGAGCGGCAAGACGGTCATGCCGGCGAAGGTCGATCTGCACGGCCACATCGGCTACCAACATGTCTACGACGGCACGATGTCCAAGGCGTACTTCACGCGCGAGAACCTGATCGATCATCTCGAGCGTCTCGCCTACCACGGCATCAGCGCCGTCGTCAGCATCGCCGACCTCGTCGATCGCTCGGATCTGCACGGCGGCAGGACGAACTGGGGCGACGTGCCGCTGCGCGTGCGCAACGAAATCATTCCTGGCGCGGCGCTGTTCAAGACCGCCGGCCCCGGCATCGCGTGGCCCGATTCGGGAGCGCAGGGACACCCGTCGCGAGCCGACGTGCCGTATCCGGTCACGACCGTGGAAGAGGCTCGAGCTGCGACGCTCGACTACATCAAGATGAAGCCCGAGTTCATCAAGATCTGGGTCGACGATCGCAACGGCACGCGCAAGCGGCTGACGCCGCCGCTCTATCGCGTGATTCTCGAGGAAGCGAAGAAGGCGAACATCCCGGTTGCGGCGCACAACATCACGCTCGCCGATGCGAAGGAACTGATGCGGCTCGGCGTCGAAGGGTGGCTGCACCCGCCGGTTCGCGGCGGCGAGGAGCCGGACGAGGAGTTCCTCGCGATGATCAGAGATCGAAAAGCGAGGAACGATCGCCCCAACATGTGGTTCAACGACTCGGGCGGCGTCGCCGTCGGCGGCCGCGACGCGTGGAACGATCCCCTGTTGAAGGAAACGATCTCAGCGGCGCAGATCCAGGAGCACTACGGTGAGTTCCTGAAGAACCTCACGCCGGAGGCGGTCGAGCGGGCGCGGCAGAACGCCAGGAAATCCGGAGTCATTGCCAGGAAGCTCATCGCGGCGGGCATGAAGCTGGTACTCGGGAGCGATACGGGACAAACGCGCTTCTTCATCGGCTGGTATCCACAGCTGCTGTTCGAAAGCTGGGTGGCGATGGGATTCACGCCGATGGAGGCGATCGTCTTCGCAACTCGCGACGGCGCCGAAATCGCGAAAGTGAACACTGGCGTGATCGCGAACGGTCGCAACGCCGACTTCGTCGTGCTCGATGCCAATCCGCTCGACGACATCGCGAACTCACGGCGGATCAACAAGGTGTTTTTGCGCGGGCAGGAAGTGGATCGCGCGCGGTTACGTGCCAAGTGGGCCGCCGAATGGAGCCGGAAGTCCCAGTAGAGAGAATCGAATCGAAAGCCGACAACACTTCCGCCTGCGGTGCCATCTAACTCCGGGGAGTAGGTGTCTCCGGAGGATTCATGGACGGTCTCGTTCGGGATGTGCGTCACTCGGCTCGCAATCTTCTTCGATCCCCCGGATTCGCCATCGTCACCATCCTGACGCTCGCGCTCGGCATCGGCGCGAACACGGCGATCTTTTCGGTCGTGAACGGCGTCATCCTGCGGCCGCTCGGCTATCCAGAACCAGGTCGGCTCGTCTACATCTCGAGCCAGTTTCCCCAACTCGGCTTCGATCAGTTCTGGATTTCTCCGCCCGAGTTCTTCGACTTTCGCGAGCGTGTGCAATCCTTCTCTTCGATCGGCGCCTTTGCGCCCGGCCAGGCGAATCTGACGGCGACGGATCGTCCACGCCAGGTCGTGACGGTCCAGGTGTCGGCCGATCTCTTCACGACGCTCGGTGTCGCACCGATGCTCGGAAGGACGTTCGACGATGCAGAGACGAGGCCGGGGGGACCGCTCGTCGCCGTCCTGTCGTACGAAGTCTGGCGGAGTGCGTTTGCCGGTAATCCGGCTCTGGTCGGACAGCAGGTCGAGATCAACAGCCGGCAGCGGACCATCATCGGCATCATGCCGCCGCGGTTCGACGTCGCCGATCTGCACGGCGAACTGTGGACCCCGTTGGTGCTCGATCCGGCCAATCGCCGCAACCGCGGAAGCCACTACCTTTATTTAATCGGGCGCCTGAAGCCCGGCGTGACGCTCGCATCCGCCGGCGCAGAGCTCGCGACGATTCTCGCCAACTGGCTGCCGTCTCTGCAGGCCGCGCGCCCGGCGAACGCGACCGGCGGCATTCACGCACCCGATCCGAAGAACCATCCGTTCCGGTTCGATCCGCTGCAGGCACAGATCGTCGGCAGCGCGCGGACGGCAGTCCTCGTGCTGCAGGGTGCCGTGGTGTTCGTCCTGCTCATCGCGTGCGCGAATCTCGCGAATCTTCTCCTCGCCCGCGCCGAGTCGCGCCACAAAGAGTTTGCCGTGCGCAGCGCCCTCGGCGCCGGGCGCGCGCGGCTGCTTCGCCAGTTCATGGTCGAGGGATGCCTCCTCTCGTTCACCGGCGCCGCGCTCGGTCTCGGCGTCGCGGTGTTCGGCCTGCGCGCGCTCATCGCGGCATATCCCGACAGCCTGCCGCGATCTGCAGACATCACGCTCGATCTCGGAGTGCTCGCGTTCACGCTCGTCGTCGGCCTGGCGACCGGCGCGGTGTTCGGTCTCGCGCCGCTGCTGCATCTCGGCGCCGACGCCACGTCCCTCGCGCTGAAGGAAAGCGGTCAGCGCACCACCGCTGGCGCCGGCCGCAATCGCGTCCGCCGCGCCCTCGTCGCCGGCGAAGTGGCGCTTGCCGTCGCGCTGGTCATCGGTGCAGGTCTGCTGCTGCGAACGGTGCTGAACCTGTCCAACGTCGATGCCGGGTTCAATCGCTCGCGTCTCGTGACGTTCGCGGTGAGTGTGCCGGCCGCGAAGTACCAACAGCAATCGCAGGTGATGGATTTCTATCGGAGGCTGATCGATCAACTCTCAATGCTGCCCGGCGTGCAGAGTGTCGCGGCGATGGACGGCCTGCCGCCGCTTCGCCGCGTGAACGCCAACGACACCAACATCGAGAATTATCCGCCGCCGCCTCCGAACACTCCCGGCCCAAACGTCGATTACTACCAGAACGTCACTGGCCGCTACGTCGAGACGATGGGCATCCCGGTCGTGGAAGGACGATCGTTTCAGCCGTCCGACGCGGACGGTCCCTTCGTCGTCCTCGTCAACGAGACGTTGGCGCGAACGTTCTTCGGCGGGCAGAGTCCGATTGGCCGCCGCATGCGGCCATCGGCGCCGCCGTCGGCCAATGTGCCGTGGTTCACGGTCGTCGGCGTGCTGAAGGACGTCAAGCAGGGCGGCGTCGACAAGAAGACGGGGACCGAGCTCTACTTCGACGTCGAGCAGTCGTTCAAAGTCAACGGCGCGATGCCGAACGCGATGAACCTGGTGCTGCGCACATCAATCGCGCCGCAGGCATTGTCGGCCTCAATCCATCGCGCGGTGGAAGGACTGGATCCGTCGCTGCCGGTGATCCGCCTGCAGACAATGGATGATGTGTTCGCGGATGCGATCGGCCGTCCACGTCTGCTCGCACAACTGCTCGGCGTCTTTGCTGGACTGGCGCTGCTCCTCGCCGCCATCGGCGCGTACGGCGTCCTGTCGTACATGGTGAGCGAGCGCCGCCGCGAAATCGGCATCCGCATGGCCCTCGGGGCCGATCGCCGATCGGTTCTGCGGCTGGTTCTCTCGCAGGGCCTCGGCCTCACGCTCGTCGGTGTGGTCGCCGGGCTCGCGGTGGCGTTCACGATGAACCGCGTGCTCGCGTCGCTGTTGTTCGGCGTGCGTCCGTCGGATCCGGCGACGATTGCCGGCGTGATCGCGTTGATCGCCACGGTTGCGCTGGTCGCCTGCTACCTGCCTGCGCGATCGGCCACACGCGTCGATCCGATGATCGTCTTGCGTGACGAATAGCGGCGCAGTGGAGTCCGTCTAACGACAGACGGATCCAATCCCGCACCATTCAACTTACTGGCGATACCGTGCAAGCGCGTGCGAAACCGCGCGCCCCCGCGAGTATGCTGTGCCCCAATCGGCTTTGACCCGGGGGCACACCATGCGCACACGCTCCGCACCTCCGACCGCCCGGCGCTTCGCGGCTACTTCGTTCGCCATCGTCGCGCTCGCGCTGGTGTCGACCGCGGCGGGCGATCCGGCGCCCGGGCTGGAGACCATCCGTGCCGACGCGCTGAAAGGGCACATCTTCTTCCTTGCCTCCGATGCGATGGCGGGACGCGATTCGATGAGCCACGAGGGTCGAATCGCGGCCGAGTACATCGCCGGGTTCTTCTATCGCGCCGGCTTGAAACCGGTCGGCGACGACAACACCTTCTTCCAGAACTTTCCGATGGTCGACGCGCACATCGATCGCGAGCGCACCCGGCTCGCCGCGCATGTGGTGTCGAAGAGCGGCGGCAACCTCGATCGCGACTACCTCAACGGCCCTGACTACACCCTGCCGCGCCAGGGCAACGTGGAGGTAACCGTATCGGGGCCGCTGGTGTTCGCCGGCTACGGCATCACGGCGCCTGAATACGACTACGACGACTTCAAGGGCGTCGATGTCGCCGGCAAAGTGATCATGATTCTGGCGCACGAGCCGCAAGAGACGGACGCCGCCAGCCGCTTCAAGGGCTCGTGGAACACTGTCCACGCCTACAACTGGCTGAAGCCCGAGGTGGCGCGGCGGCACGGCGCTGCCGCGATGCTGATGGTGCAGGACCGCGTTACCCACCGGCCGCCGCGCGCGATCAGCGGTCCGACCAACGCGCAGATCCGCACCGATCGCGGTCAGCACACGCTGACCAGCCCGTTCTGGGACACGCCGGTCGTCACGATCACGCGCCGGGTCGCCGACGAATTGCTCGCCTCGTCCGGGAAAACGATCGATCAGCTTCAGGATGCGATCGATCGCGCCGGGACGCCGCAATCGATGCCCGTGCCGGGGGTCACCGTCGATCTCCGTCGCGCGATCAAAGATCGGCAGGTCACGCAGACGCGCAACGTCGTCGGTGTGGTCGAGGGATCCGATCCGGCGCTGAAGAACGAGTACGTGCTCGTCACCGGCCACTACGATCACGTCGGCCAGAAGGACCAGTTCATCTTCCACGGCGCCGACGACAACGCGTCGGCGTGTGCGGCGGTGATCGCGATGGCTGAGGCGTTGACCTCGACGAAGGAACGCCCCAAACGCAGCGTCATGTTCCTCGTCTTCGAAGCGGAAGAGGACGGACTGCTCGGGGCGTTCCACTACGTCGAACGTCCGATCGTGCCGCTCGATCGCACGGTGGCCGTGCTCAACATGGACATGATCGGCCGCGACGAAGACTCGCCGACGTGGAACACCCATGCCGCCGACAATCGCAACAACGTCAACGTCGTCGGCACGCTCTACAACCCCGACCTTCGCAAGATCATCGAGACGGAGAACCAGCGCATCGGGCTGACGCTCGACTACAAGACCGACAAGGACGATCGCGAAGGCTGGTTCTCGCGCAGCGACCACTATCCGTTCGCGATCAAGTCGGTGCCGATGGTGCTGTTCAACACCGGTGAGCATCCCGACTACCACACCGCGAACGACACCTGGGATCGCATCAACTATCCGAAGATCGAGAAGATCACGCGTCTCGTCTACCTGTCGGCGTGGAATCTCGCGAACGCGGCCGGCCGGCCGCGCTTCGTGCGCGAGAACGTGGCCGCGGCGCCATCCCAACCTTAGATCCGTTGAGGAGGACTCAAATGAAGTCCGCATTGGGACTGACTCTCGTCGTCTCCGTGGTCCTGCTGTCGCCGTCGACAGCTGCGGCGCAAGTGAGTAGCGGCAGGATTCTTGGTGTGGTCACCGACGACTCCGGGGCGGTGCTGCCGGGCGCCGTGATCGTCGTGCGCAATCTCGGCACCAGCGTCACCCGCGACGTCGTTTCGAACGAGCGCGGACAGTACGACGTGCCCGGCCTGCAGCCTGGCCGGTATCAGGTCGAGGCGGAGCTGACCGGATTTCGCCGGGTCAGTCATGGACCCGTGGTCGTGCAGGTGAATCAGGAAGCGAGGCTTGACCTCGTGCTCGCGCTCGGCGAGATCGCGGAGACGATCACCGTGCAGGGCACGGGCACTGTCGTCCAGACAACGACGGCGGCGATCGGCAAGGTGGTCGAAGAGAAACAGATCGTCGCGCTGCCGCTGACCGATCGAAACTTCGCGAGCCTCGGCCTGCTGACGCCCGGCGTGACCACGCGCGGCCAGTCGACGACCGACGCGGCATATACGGTCCACGGCCAGCGGCAGGACGCGAACAACTTCCAGCTCGATGGCGTCGCCAACGTCACCCTCGGGAACAACACCGTGCAGGCGCGACCGAACGTCGATGCAGTGCAGGAGTTCAAGATCCAGACGAGCAACTTCTCGGCTGAATTCGGACGCAATGCGGGATCGGTCGTGCAGGTCGTCACCAAGTCAGGGACCAACGCGTTCCACGGCAGCGCGTGGGAATTCGCTCGCAACGACAGATTCCAGAGTCCCAACTTCTTCACGCAGGGGAACCCGCCGCCGCTCAGTCAGAACCAGTACGGCGGAACTGCCGGCGGACCCTTGAGCATCCCCGGCCTCTATTCGGGCCGGAACCGCACGTTCTTCTTCGCGGCCTATGAAGGCTACGGGCTGACGCGCGGGTTGACGCGGCAGACCGTCGTCGCCACCGCGCCGGAGCGCACCGGCGATCTCAGCTTTCTGATAAGGCCGATCATCGATCCGCTGACCGGATTGGCATTCGCTGGCAATGTCATCCCTGCGGATCGCATCAGTCCCGCGGCGCGCAAACTGCTCGATCTGATGCCGCTGCCGAACATCGCCGGCGCCGCCGCGCGCCAGAACAACTTCGTGTCGTCGCCGACGCGCGACGACAACTACAACCAGTACATGGTGCGGCTCGATCACAGCATCAGCACGAAGTGGAATCTGTTCTACCGGCATTTCCTGCAGGACACGGATAGCTTCCAGCCGTTTCAGGGGGCGGGGCCTGCGAATTACCTTGGGTTCCCCGTGCAGCAGAACACGCGCATTCAGCACGGCACGTTCGGTGTCAGCACGGTGTTCGGGTCGGCGCAGCTCAACGAGTTTCGCGTCGGCTTCGCGAGCAACAGCAACGTCAGCCTGAATCTCCCGCTGCTGAACCCGCTCGACTACGGCGTCAACTACGTCAGGCCTCAGGACACTGCCGGCGGTCTCGGACTCCCCGACTTCACGATCACCGGCATGTCGGGCATCGGCAACCAGATCCAGGGTCCGACGAAGAATCCGTCGCGCGAGTGGCAGCTCTCGGACGTGTATTCGATCGCGCTCGGCCGTCATTATCTGAAGGCCGGCGGCGAGATGCGGCAGGGGAACGACGACTTCGATCTTGGGTTCTTCTTCGTCGGCCGCTTCGTCTTCAACGGCACCTACACCGGTGATTCTTTCGCGGACTTCCTTCTCGGCCGCGCCGTCGAGTTCAACTACGCGAAGGGGCGCACGCGGCTGATCATGCAGAACGCGAACTACGGCGCGTTCGTGCAGGACGACTTCAAGGTGCGTAACGATCTCACGCTGAACCTCGGCATCCGCTACGACTACTACAGTCCGATCACCGACAAGCTTGGCCAGACATCCACGTTCATCGTCGACCAGCCGTACACGATGGACGTGCCGCAGAGCGGCGTGGCGGAAGTCATCGACTCGGGCACGCACGGGCTGCCGACGCACGCCACGTACTTTCCGGATCGAAACAATTTCCAGCCGCGCGTCGGTTTCGCATGGGACGTCGGCGGCAAAGGGAAGGTGTCGGTTCGCGGCGGCGGCGGCATCTTCCACAATCAGCTGCGCAACAACCTCGCGCTGCAGCACATCCTCTCCTATCCGTATCAGGAGCAGCCGGTCGTCCGCGACACGACGCTCGAGAACCCGATCAAGTCGCAAACCGGATCGCCGATCATCGGTCAGCTCTACGCGACCGATCCGGACATCGTCACGCCGTACGCCGTCGCGTACAGCCTGGGCGTCCAGTGGCAGTTCATGCCGAACACGCTGCTCGAAGTCGCCTACGTCGGGAACCGCGGCCGCGATCTGCTGCAATTCGAGGAGATGAACCAGCCGTTCTTCGTCGCCGGTCAGACGACGGCGGCGAACAAGGATCTGTTCCGCCCGTACCAAGGATTCTCGTCCGTGCTCCGGTCGACGAACTGGGGCAAGTCCACCTACAACGGTGTTGAGATGAGCGTGCAGCGCCGTTTCAGCAACGGGCTCGGATTCCAGGTGGCGTACACGACCGCCCACGCGATGGACTATTCGTCAGGCTTCCATTCGGGCGCAACGAGCACCCTGTATCTCCTCAAGCCCCAGGACACACTCAACCTCGCGCCGGAATGGGCCGACGCCGATTTCGATGCGCGTCATCGTCTGGTTGCGTCGGAGATCTGGGAGCTGCCGTTCGGCGCGAATCGCCGATGGCTGCGCGACGGCGTGTGGTCGCACATCGCGGGCGGCTGGTCGGCGTCGGGGATCTACACATTCCAGTCGGGATTCCCTTACAACGTGTTCGACGGCAACGATCCGTGTCTGCGCGCTGGCGGATACACGCCGACCTGCCGTCCGAATCTCGTCGGCGATGCCGACCTGCCCGCGTCCGAGCGCAGCGCGACGCGCTGGTTCAACACCGCGGCGTTCCGGAAGACGGCGCCCGGCGAGTTCGGAACGACGCCGCGCAACGCGATCCGCGGGCCGTCGCTGAAAAACGTGGATCTCTCGTTCAGCAAACGGGTGGGCCTCGACGCCGCGCGCCGCGGCATGAACGTCGAATTGCGGATCGACGTCTTCAACACGTTCAACACCGTCAACTTCGGCGTGCCGCAGCTGAACATCGCGTCGAGCGCCTTTGGCCGGATCAGCAATACGGCCACCGACGCGCGCGAGTTCCAGTTCGGCGTGAAGCTGAATTTCTGACCGGCAGGCAACCTCGCGCCGGCGCGCGATGTGGCTGGCACCGCCGATTCTGTTGCGCCGCGGCTGTTTGATTCGCTACTATTAATGGTCCGCTAGAGCGAATCCGTCGCGCCACGTTCCTCAGTAGCTCAATGGCAGAGCATCCGGCTGTTAACCGGAGGGTTGTTGGTTCGAGTCCAACCTGAGGAGCCA
>DAIUKO010000148.1:0-5091 GCA_036848175.1 Vicinamibacterales bacterium
GATTCTCGGCGTCCGGTTCACAGGCGAGTGGACGCCGCGGCCCCGGCCACAATAACCATCCTCACTCGAGCGGCGTGATCGCGCGGATCGACGAATCGCGCCGGTCGTTCCTGTAATAGACTCGCTGGAGAAACAGGCCGGAAGGCGGCGCCGTCAGTCTCGCCGGCACCGACGATTCGTCTCGCATCAGATCGCCCACCACGCTGACGTCGAGTCCACCGCGGCCGATCTCGACCAGGACCCCGACGATGCGGCGGACCATCTTCCACAGGAAATGCGATCCTTCAATCGCGACGAGGACGAGGGCGCCGTCCTCCGCGATGTCCAGACGATCGACGAGCACAACGGTCGACTTCGCGGGACTGTCCGCATCTCGCGCGGCCTCGCCGCCGCTCGCCTCACGCTCCGCGAACGTTTTGAAATCCTTCATGCCGACGAACGTACCGGCGGCGGTGCGCATCCGGCCGAGGTCGATCGGTTCCTTGACCCACCACACGAACGCCTTCGAGAATGCTGTCCGGCGGCGCGCGATCTGATAGAGGTAGCGCCGGCCGACCGCGTCGTGGCGCGCGTGGAAGCGGTGCGGCACTTGTTGGGCGGCGAGGATGTTGATGTCGGCGGGCAACTCGTCGTTCAAGCGCCGTCGCAGCGACTCGGGCGGCAGATTCGTGCTGACGTCGAGATGCGCGACCTGTCCCGCCGCGTGCACGCCCGCGTCGGTCCGCCCCGATCCGTAGAGCTCGAAGTCTTTCCGGCTGGTCACGGTGCGGACGGCGCGATCGATCTCGCCCTGGATCGTCTTCGCGTTCTTCTGAATCTGCCAGCCGCTATAGCGCGTTCCCGCGTACTCGATCGTCAACTTGAATCGAGGCACGGACCTAGCCGACCGCAGAGAGTGATTGACCGCTCATCACGAACCTTCAACCGCGATCTTGGGTTCGACAAATATATAATGCCGGCGCTTCCCACATGGCCGAGAATCCCGCTCCACGGCTCGTCGTCACCGACGCACTCGGCCGCCGCATCGTGCCGATCGACAAGGCGGTGTTCACGATCGGACGCCGCAGCGAAACCGACTTGCGCCTGCCCGGCGCCGACATCTCACGCGTTCATGCCGAGATCGCTCTTCAGAACGGCACCTGCGTCATTCGCGACAAGCAGTCGCGTTTCGGGACGTTCGTCAACGGTGAGCGCGTCACCGAGCGGGTCCTCGTCCACGGCGATCAGATTCGCTTCGGGCAGGCCGGTGATACCGAGATCGTGTTCTTCGTCGACGAAGAGGCGCCGTCGGTGGAGAAGAGCGCCGTGTCGGCGGCCACCGAGCTCCGGCAGATGGCGGCGCTGCTCGAAGGGCTGCGCGCGCTCGGCTCGGGACGCGTCCTCGACGACGTGCTCGCGCTGGTGCTCGATTCCGCGATTGAAGTGACCGGCGCCGAACGCGGCTTCATCATGCTGGCGAACCGCGAGAAGCAGCTCGACTTAAGGATGGCGCGGGCGCGCGGCAAGGTCACGCTGCCCGGCCGCACGTTCGAGACCAGCCGCAAGATTCCCGAGACGGTCTTCGCGACCGGCCGCCAGACGATCGTCGAGGACCTGCTCGACGGCGAGCTCGCGCAGCTCCACACCGGCACCGTCGCGCTCGGCATCCGCCACGTCTTGTGCACGCCGCTCCGCCTGGTGCGCTACGTCGAGCGCGCCGAACAGCGCGGCGCTGAAGAGCTCATCGGCGTGCTGTATCTGGACAGCCGCGAGCGCGGCGCCCTGAAGTCATCCGCCGCCCAGTCGGCGCTCGACACGCTGTCGGCGGAGGCCGCGCTCGCGATCGAAAACGCGCGCCTGTATCGTGAAGCGCTCGACAAGGCGAAATTCGAGCAGGAGCTGAAGGTGGCGGCGGCGATTCAACAGGCGCTCCTGCCGCCCGCCAATCGCGAGGGCGCCTTTTTCTCGATCGCCGCCGCCTCGATCGCGTGCCGTGCGGTCGGCGGCGATTTCTACGACTACGTCGATCTCCCGACCGGCGAGTTCGGTTTCATCGTCGGCGACGTCGCGGGGAAGGGATCGCCGGCCGCGCTGCTGGCGGCCGCCGTTCTCGGAATGTTCAGCGCCGAGGCGACCTATCAGACGAGTGCCGCGCCGCTCATCACGCGGTTGAATCACGGCCTGTTCCGGCGCGCGATCGAGGCGAGGTTCCTCACGACGTTCTACGGCATCCTCGGACCGAAAGGGCGCTTCACGTACTGCAATGCCGGACACAACGCGCCGATTCTGGTGTCCGGCTCCCGTCTGCGCCGCCTCGAAACGGGCGGCGTCGTGCTCGGCCTCTTCGAGCAGGCGTCGTTCGAAGAAGAAACGATCACGCTGGAGCCCGGTGATTTGATCGTGGCGTTCAGCGACGGCGTGACCGAGGCGCTGAATCCGGCCGGCGACGAGTTCACGGACGAACGGCTGATCGCGTGCGTGACGTCGCAGACGAGCAATTTGCCGGGAACGGTGATGAACGCGCTACTCGCGGACGTTCGAACGTTTTGTTCTGATTCGCCGCAGAGCGACGACCTCACGGTCGTGCTCGTCCGCTACAACGGCTGAGGCGGCGGGAAGAGGATTTCGCGGGAAGAGGATTTCGATCGAACGAATCGCACCGGCCGGCTCTTATCGTCCGGCCGGCGCGACATCTGACGCTCAGCGGTAGATGAACTGCCGTCCGCTGTCGAGATCCGGCGGATACCACGCCGCGATCGGCGGTGCGGCGGCCCCGGTCACCTCTCTGAACGTCACGATTTCGTCGTCTTTCAACGTCGCAGGCCTGGCCACCGAATTCGTGAAGGCCAGCAGATACACATGGCGGCGATCCCGGCTCGAAACGCGGACGATGGTGCGATCGCTGTCGGGAGCCGCGAGTTCGAAGATGTACGTCCCGGCAGCCAGTTCCACGCCAGGCAATTGCACGGCACGGCTGAAGGTGATGTAGTGCGTATGGTTCGCCAGCGGCCATGCCTCGGCGAATGCGGTGACCGCAGCCAGCGCGGCGATTCCCATCCCCAACAGATATGCAGATGTCCGGCGCTTCATTCTGAGACCCTCCTTTTTCGGGGCTCGCTGGTATACGCGCAACCCCTCGATGGATGGGCTCAAATGAGTCGAGGCGCGGCTCAGCGGAACGTCTTCAGAACCTCCTGATTGACGAGGCAGGTCCGCGTCGCGCGTTGTCCGACCAGCTCGATCGTGATGTCGCCGGTCGGCGCGAACGCGGCGAAGTCGAAGATGAAACGCCCGCCGCTCGCGTCGACCGATTGCGTCGCCGGCTTCACGGCGCGATCGCCGCGGTTGATCGTGACCGCCGTGATCGGGTTCTTGGAGCCTTGCACCGGCGTGATGCCGAGCGTGATGCGTGTGCGCTGCGCGGCACCGTAGTCCGGCGTCGGCGGCGGTTGCTTCCGCCTCACCGTGTCCCAGACGTTGTATGCGACGAACTTGTACGGCGTGAAAAAGGTGAGCGCGAAGTCGTCGTTCTTACAGAGGTCGGCGTCGTAGAAGACACACGCGGGTCGATCGGCCTTCTGCTTGCCGCACTCGATCGCGTTCCAGTAACTCTCACGGCTGATCGGTTGAATCCCCTTGTTCCATGCTGGAGTGACTGTCGCCGCCGGAGGTTGCGCCTTCATCTGCGCGGCAGTGTTCGTCGGCGCCAGCCACGCAATGCTGAGCCACGCGAGGCCGATGAGTCGGTTCGGTGCCGCCATGATCGGCATCAGCATAACCCGGCATTGACAGAGCCACGCGGCCGGGCGACTATCGCGCGATGGCCTTCCCGCGATCGGCGCTCGTCTGGCCAGTCGTCCTGGCGGTTCGGGTTGGTGCGCAGGAGACGGCCGCGCCGACGCCGCTCGAGCAGGCGCTCATCGAACACGTGTGCAATGCGAGCCGCGTCGTCGGCGCCGTGGAATCGGGCGCCTATCAGACCTGTCTCCATCTGAAGCTCGGGTCCCTTCGCGCCGACTTCGGCCGCGATCTCAGCAAGCTCTCGGTCGCGGATCGGAAGACGATCGACTCCGCGTGCAGCAAGGTGCTCGAGACACGCGATCGCGATGCCTACGTGGAATGTCTCAGCACGCAGCTCACGGCGCTGAGCAGCCAGCGCAGCCGCGCGACGCCAGGGCCTGCGACGGCGCCTTCGCCTGCGCCAGCTTCACCCGCCAGTCCGCAGTCTCTGCCGCCCGAGCCGTCGTCGGAGTCGCCGGTTCTGCGGATCGGCCTGGGTCTCGCGATCGTGCTGCTGGGCGCCGGCGGCGCGTTCACGATCATGCGGCGCCGGCGTGTGCCTACCGCGCCAGCCGCGCCGAGCACATGCCGCATGTGCGGCGCCGCGGCAGCACAACCGGGAGGCATGTGCGAGCGCTGCCGGCGTGAGGCCGCCGACGCGGCGAGACGCGCCAGCGCCGAACGTGCGGATCAGACTCAGAAAAACCTTCAGGAATTGCGTCAGCAGAAAGCGCGTCAGGAAGAGGAGGCGCGCCAGCGGGAACAGCAACGGGCGAGGCAGCAGGAACAAGAGACGCGCCAGCGGGAAGAGGAGACCACCCGTCGTGAGGCGGAGGCGCGGCGACGCGAGGAAGAGGCGCGTCGAGCGAGCCAGGCCACAGGCGATTCGGCGCGGGACGACCTCGATCCGTACGCGATTCTCGGCGTCTCACGCGACGCGACGACGGAGCAGATTCGCGCCGCGTACGACGAAGCGATGTCGAAGTACGACCTGACCAATGTGGAGCATCTCAGTCCGGAGTTGCAGGAGCACTACAAGACGAAAGCGCAGGCGGTGGAGCGAGCATTTCTGATGCTCACTCGCTGACCGGACAGGTTGACTGACACGTCCCGCGATCATCCCGCGTACCTCCGCCTGGGACGCGACGCGCTCGCAAGTCGAGCGCGCCGCGCCGTCGCCGCTCTGGCCGATTGCCGCGCCTGCCCGCGCGACTGCGGCGTGAATCGTCTCGACGATCGCTGGGCGGCGTGCAAGACCGGCCGCTACGCCGTCGTCTCGAGCGCCTTTCCGCATTTTGGCGAAGAGGACTGTCTGCGCGGATGGAATGGCTC
>DAIUKO010000148.1:5191-17200 GCA_036848175.1 Vicinamibacterales bacterium
CCGGCAAGGTGACCGAATCAGCGTATCCGGAAATCAATCGGAAACTGACCTCTGCGGAGTTTTGCGAAGCACAGCGCATGGCGAGAGACCTTGGGCTGCGCCGTCTGGACGTCCGCGTCCCGCACCCGCGCCTGCGACGACGAATGATGCTCGTTGAGGCGTGACATGGAATCAACTCTGAGGTCAGCACCTGCCGACCGCCCAGGGCTGCTCGAGGCACGACAGCCTCGCGGCTGTGCTGAAGATCGGATGGCTCGTGAAGCGACAGTCCGGTTTCACGGCCGTCGTTTTTCAATTCTTGCGGTTGTGCGGTTCATGTTGTCGTTGAAACGCTAATCGACCTCAGCCACCCGAATATCCGTATCGACTCTTCCGTTGCGTACGTCGCCGTAATCCGTCTCTGAAACACAAACGGTAAACGTTTTCGGTCCGCGGCAGACCGCGCAGCCCAGCGGCTTCCACGAAAGTGGAAAAACCAGTCTTGTCACAGTCGAGCTGACTTCGGAGATGTTCTTGCACCAGACACGAAGCACGAACATGGCACTCAATCCCCTTCCACGTGTGCTCTGCAGCGCTGCGTTGACGCTGCTAGCCGTCGCTGGCGCGACGAGGCCGGCCGCCGCCGACGATCTCTGTGACGCTGCGTTTCAGAACTGCCGCACACCGCTGATCAGTCTCATCAACGCTGAACAAGTCCGCATCGACGTGTCGTTCTGGTTCATGGAGGATTCGCGGTACTCCACCGCGATCATCAACCGGTGGAAAGCCGGCGTGCCCGTGCGGATCATGATGGACAGCCGCGCCAACGCCACTTACCCGAACAATGTGCCGATCCTCGGCTTTTTCCGCGACGCCGGCATTCCGATGCGCGAGAAGTACACCGGCGGCATCTTGCACCGCAAATTCATGCTCTTCGCCGGTCAGAACAAACTCGAATTCAGCGGAGCGAACTACAGCCCGGACGCCTTCGTGCCGGTGCAGCCGTACGTGAACTACGTCGATGAAGCCATCTACTTCGTCGACGATCCGAACATTGTCAACAGTTTCAAAACGATGTTCGAGGACATGTGGACGTCGACCAACGGCTATCGCGATTACGCAAACGTCACAACGACGCCTGTCCGCGAATATCCGATCTACACGAAAGACCCGGAGCTGAACTTTCCACCCGGCGAGGACTACGCCAACCGCGCGGTCGCCCGGTACAGGGCCGAGACGCAAGCCAACGGCGGCAAGATCGACGTGCAGATGTACCGCATCACCGACCGGCGGCACAGCGACGCGATGATCGACGCCTTCGTCAACCGCAAGATCCCGGTGCGGCTCTATACCGACACGTTCGAGTACCGCAACGTCAATCGCTTATGGCATTCGTGGAACGTCGATCGGATGTGGCTCGCGGGAATTCCAATTAAGGTGCCCGCGCACGACGGCATCAACCACCAGAAGACGGTCCTGCTCTACGGCCAGGGGATGACGATCTTTGGATCGTCGAACTGGACGTCGGCGTCGGCAAACTCCCAGGCCGAGCACAACATCTTCACCACGAACAGCTGGTTCTTCCTGTGGTTCCGCGATCAGTTCGAACGCAAGTGGAACAACACCAACCCGAGCGGCGTCGACGAGTCTGCGTGGTTCGTGCCATTGCCGCCGAACGCGCCGGTCAACAAGACTCCGGCAAACGGCGCCACGGACGTGCCCACCACCGGCCAGAAGCTGACGTGGTACGCCGGTCCGTGGGCGCATATCTACGATGTGTACTTCGGGACCACGCCGAACCCGCCGCGGCTGGCACAGAACCTTGACTCGGTCGTCTGCACTGGTTCGAGCGGCTGTAAGGCCGGCCCGAGCCTGACGACGAGCGACAATCAGTATTTCACGCTCCCGGCGCTGCAGCCGGGCACGACCTACTACTGGAAGATCGTCTCGAAGACCGCGGCGCTGATCGAAAAGCCCGGTCCGATCTGGAGCTTCACGACCGCGGGCAGCGCTCCGCCGCCGCCGCCACTCCCTGGCGACGCGTCGACGATCGTGCTGTGGTCGGCCCACGTTCCCACCGCGAACATCCACGGCAACTGGACGGTGCTCAGTGATTCGACCGCAGCGGGCAACGCCGCGCTCTGGAATCACAACAACGGCGCCGCCAAAATCGCCCCGGCGCTGGCGAATCCGACCAACTACTTCGAGCAGTCGTTCACAGCGGTGCCCGGCGTGGCGTATCACATCTGGGTCCGGCTGCGCGCGGAAGGCAACTCGCTGTCGAACGACTCGGTGCACTTGCAGTTCACCAACTCGGTCGATCAACTCGGATCGGCGATTATGCGTTCCGGGTCGACGAGCTCGGCGGAGTTCGTCCTTCAGCGCGGCACCAGCGACAGCAGCGTGTCGAACTGGGGCTGGACGGATAACGGGTGGGGTTCTCCGGGTGTGCCGGTGTACTTCTCAGCAACCTTGAACAACGTGTACACCGTGCGGGTGCAGCAGCGTGAGGACGGCGCGATCGTCGATCAAATCGTCCTGAGCCCGACCACGTACTTCTCCGCGCCACCGGGACCGGCTGATGACGACAATACGAAACTCCCGGCCGCGGACGAAGTCGGCGGCGGTTCGCCACCGCCGCCGCCGACACCGTCGCTGCCGAGCGGGTGGACGACCGCGGACATCGGCTCGGTCGGCGCAGCCGGCAGCGCGAGCGAGAGCAACGGCACTTTCACGGTCTCCGGATCGGGCGCCGATATCTGGGGCACGGCCGACGCGTTCAGGTTTGCCTATGTGGCGCTGCCGGGTGACGGCGCGATCACTGCGCGTGTCGTCACGGTGCAGAACGTGAACGTCTGGACGAAGGCGGGCGTGATGATCCGGCAGTCGACGACGGCCAACGCCGCGCACGCGTCAATCTTCGTCACGCCGGGCAAGGGTGTCTCGTTCCAGCGTCGGCTGGCGGACGGCAATACCAGTCTCAGCACGACGGTGGCGGCCACCGCGCCGAAATGGGTCAAGGTGACGCGGTCGAACGGGACGCTGATCGCCTCCATGTCGGACGACGGCACGACATGGACCGAGGTTGGCCGCGACGCAGTGTCGCTGACCGGCACGGTGCTCGCGGGTCTGGCGATCACCAGCCACGACAACACGAGAACGGCGAGCGTCACGTTCGACAACGTGACGATGACCACTGGCGCCTAGAAAACCTCTGACGTCGGCGCGGTGACGATCGCCGTACGTGTCGCGCCCCTACGAATGCCGAAACGGCGGGAGCAGGTCGAACCTCGGAAGTCTCGTCGCTTCGACGACCGGCTCGAATCTGACGCGCGTCAACGCGTCGTGGCCCCACACCGTCCCAATCGCGATGAGCAGTTGAACGTCAGCGCGAACGGCATCCGGAACGCTGGGGTTGACGGCGATCTTCTCGAGCTCCTCATATGGAATCTCGTTGAGGCGGACCGTGCGGCGGCCATCCCGGACAACGTGGTTATAGATCTTCGCGTCGTCGAGCAGCACGTCCAGGAGCCGATTGCGCCACTGCGGTGAGAGCGTTCGAAACACGGAACGAAACCACACCGTCCCAAGAAGCTTCCTGATCTCGCTGCCCTCGATGGGAATGTCGCAGATCGTTCCGTCGGCCGCTATCGCCAGCGCAGACGCGTCATGGCGATTGAGTGCCAGCGCAAACTGCCAGAACGTGGAAAACGAGCGCGGTTCGACCGGTGTCGCGGGCTCAACTCGCTTCACGTTCTGAACAGGTCGCTGTCCGGCAACCTCGACCACCTCCAGAGGAGGTTCCCCTTCACCTCCAGCCATCGGCATCTGCGAGACACGCGCGGCGTCGGTTCCGACGCCGTTGCGCGCCGGCTTCGCAGCGGCAGCCGTTGCAATCCAGAGCGGCCGCGCTGATCGCACGTCCGGCCAGTCGATGTCGAGCGGCGCATGGTTTCCGGTGTACTCGGCGAAGAGCGCCGTGAGGCCCCACGGTTTCGGCGCGGCAGAAGCGAATGCATGCAGCGGGTTGTACGTCGCATTGGAGGCGCCGGCGTGGGCCAGTGCCGCAAGGCCGCCTTTGAGGTGAGCGTCGACAATGTTCGACCATTGTCCCTGAATGCAAACGAGCGACGTGCCTACGGGCTTGCTGAACAGCGAGTAGGGGTTGTCCCAGCAGATCCTGACTGCCTCGTTGACCTGCTCGGTCGTCGGATCGCCACCTGCGGGCGGATCGATCTCCGCGAAACCGATGCGCAGGCGGCCCGAGCCGGCGAACAACACCGACAAGTCTGACGGATCCACTTGAGACAAGTCCGAAAGCACGTACAGGAGCCCGCGCAGTCCGCGCGCGATGGGTTCGTTCATGCGCTCCCAGACTGCTGTCTGAGGCTGAGGGTTTGCGCTCGAATAGCCGCGGTCGTTGAGAATCTCGATGAATCGGATGCCCGCCGCATCCAACCGCTCGGGAATCGTCAATGCATGGTCGTATCGCCGCTTCTCCACTTCGTGCCACTCGAATGAGGGTCTGACGAAGATCGGAATCACCAGCTTTCGCTGCTGGCGCGCCATCTGCGCAATCGGCACGAGCGTGCCCGCCCCTGTGCCTTTTCCTCCCGTTCCGATCAGGATCACGACCGTGTACGGCCTGAGCAGCGCCTCGACTTCGGCCTTCGACTCCTCCAACGCGCGCCGCGCGACTTCGGGGTCATGTCTGGATCCCAGATGCCGCGTCGCCCGCGCACCGATGATGAGGCGTTCCTCGCCCGGAACGTCCCCGACCGAAAACTCGTTCGTGTCGAGGAATCGCGTGACGACAGCTCGTCGAAGACGCTCCGCATATCGCGGATCGCTCTCCTGAATCGTCGCCAGATCGCGGCGAAACAACGCTTTCAGCGAGCGCAGGATATTGCCGCCGCCGCCGCCGAGACTGAGAATGAGGACGGTCATATCCGATCTCCTGTTCGCGGACGCGGTTTCAATTGGAACGGCACGACGACCCATTGACCTTCGGCGCGCAGCGGCTGCCGCACGAATGGATGATGTCTCAATCGATCGGCAATGCGGTCGACGTCGTACTCGACATTCCGCTTGTGATCATCGAGATTGGGATACCGACGACCGGGTGCCGGCGCGAGCATGATGTCGAGCCGCCGCTGAAACGATACCCAGCGCAGGCGCGCGCGGATGGGACAGGTGATCACACCCTCGATCACCAGCGGCCGTTCGAAATCCTTGACGAACAGGTCGCCAAAGTACCGCACATCGCGGTTCAGCGACCGACGATTGGTCAGGACTCGCTCCATCCTCTGCCAACCGAAACCAATCACGGCGCCGAACAGAGCCGGGCCCAGAACGACGAGCGCGAGCTCCAGTCCGTTGACGTGGGGCGCGGACTCGCCGGCAATCGGTCGCGCCGGCGCGATCGGTTGCGACGCGCGGAACGGCGTCGTCGGATCGTTTCGACCCATCGTGCCGATCGGACCCGAGCCAGACGGCTGGAGAGCGAAACGCGCCGTTGGGACGCAGACCTGCCAGCCCGTCAGGATCCGGTCATACGCGGTCTTGGGGATAACTCTCGATCGCACCCGGTCGATGATGTGGAACCATGGCTCATGGCGGCTGTCCGCGCGGCCGGTAACGCGACGCGCAACGGCAGAGGCGGTATCGCCGGGTCTGATCGTGTCGCACAGGAAGGGCTTCGCGGCGGCGTCCACTGACGTCGCAGCCATCGCGAGGGTGACGAGCCAGATCCGCATCACATGGGGCGTCACGGCTACAGCTCGGATAGGGCAGGAGACTAAACTCAAGGTTCGTACCAGCCGGCTCGCCGCGATTTGCGGGGCAAAATCGTCGGCAAAGCCGGGGTTGATGTCCGAAAATCCGACTGAACGTGTTTTTCACTCTCCCGGCCTTGCGCGAGTCGGCGCTCCGCGTGAAGACGATGTCGACGCATCACGACGAAGGTTACTCGATATAGATCAGCTCTCGCCCGAACCTTGCTGCGCAGGTTCACCTGCGCGATGAGCGCCGGGAGCCATAGCGCGGCGCTCGCGCGCACGACGCGGTTGCCCGAAGCCGGTCGCCGTCACGTGGGCCGCCTGCTCGACGCCTCCGGATCAGCAACCCGAAGAACAGACAGACAAGGACGATTGAAGGTAGAAGAATTGAAAGCCGGCGAGCAGGCTGGTTCAGGTCGTCCGCCTGGCTCGTCCCGAACTGATGCTCGAAATCGAAGTGATTGCCGCAGTCCCCGCGGCCGGCGTCGTCCCGGCGCGCTGAGCGACTGGCCGCGCGTCCGCGGCCGACAGCCGAATTCTCATCTCGCCGATTTCGGCTTCGGCGTATCGCAGCAGCGTGTAGAGGAAGATGCTCGCACCGACCATCTCGAGCGTCTCCTCGCACGTGAGCAGCGCGACGAACAACGGATTCCTCGGGCCGTGCAGGCCCGAGTACCACCCTTCGATGAAATCGATCCCGACGGCCGCGCCGACGTAGACGATGCCGGCGAGCACGAAACCGTTACGCGTGGACCTGGGGAGGCGCGTGAGAAACGGGACGTAGGCCAGTCCAACGACCGCGGCCACGATCGCGCCCGGAATCTCCCACGCGTAATTCGGTTTGCGCGCCAGCGCGACGAACGGTCCGCCGACAACGGCGGCGAGCCGCGTGAAGACACCCGCAAACACTGGCGACGCGAGATCGTGGAGCGCGGCGGCTTCGTCGAGCGACAGCGCGACGAACACCGCGCTCAGCACGCGCCAACGCATCGCATCGGCGCGCGGCGCGCCACTGCCAATCGCGAATAGGACGGCGGCGCAGGCGAGCAAAAGGATCGTCGAGAACCAGTTCGGAATGCTCGATTCGCTGCCGAGGTAGACCTTTATGGCGAGGCCGAGTTGGTAGTCGCGCCCGAATCCGAACCGGGCGATCTGCGAGGCAAGGTGTAAGGCGAGAAGGAGGCCGATGCAGACGGCACAGACGCGAGCGACGTCGCGAGGGCGAACGAGAAACTCACCCGGCTCCATCCAGCCTTCCGCCGGTGAATCAGCAAGAGCGCCGCCATAAAAAGGGCGCAGGCGAACCCGTTCGCCTGCGCCCCGCGTTGTTTCCCATGACGGCGAGCGTAAAGCCTACACGCTCGATGCGGTCCCTTCCTTCTTCTTTCCGGTCACGCCGACCGCGGCCAGCGCAGCATTGGCGGTCGCGAGGCCGGCGCCGGCCGCGTCGTTCGACCGACAGAACGTCTCCGTCGTGACGCCATTCGAGTCGAGCACCGTGCGGTAACCGGGCGGCAGCGCGATCGCGGTCGCTGAACCCCTTTCGTCGCTCGACAGTCTGTGCGTCGACTCGACACGGATCGGCGTCGACCAGGCGGGCCGGACGGCGCTGCGGTCCGTGGTCCTGCCGGGAAGTCGCGAAGACTTCCGCTGCTTCCTCGCCCGGTGCGCGTCCGTTCTGAGCCGCGTGCCGACGTGGACGCTGCGCGTCGTCTTCCCACGGTCGCTGAAGGAGGCGTCCGATGCTTACCAAGCGGTCCTGGGAGGAATGGGAGACGCCCTCGCAGTCCAACGTCCTCGATGAGCTGATCTGGTATTTCGAGCGGCGTCGCCGCGTGAAGCCTGATGGGTATCCGTTTCCAGTCGATGCGCGCTTCGAACGAGCTGCGCGTACTTTCCACGGAACTCGGTTCCGACGTCTTGTGCACGCGTGAGCGGACTTTGTCGGGTTCTGAATGGCGAGTCTCTGGTGTGCAGATCGCTTCAAGATTGCGGGCTGGGACGCGGGGTCGTTCGCAGATTCTGCTACTCTAGGCCTATGAAGATCACGGTCGAATTGCCGGACGACGTTGCGCGTCGACCGGATCCTGGCCGAGAAGCGCTTGAGGCGCTCGCGATCGAGGGCTACCGCTCCGGCGCGTTAACACACTACGAAGCGAGCCAGCTGCTGCGGCTGTCGCGCTTCGAATTCGACGGCTTCCTGAAGGCCCGCAACATCTACGATCACACGTACGACGTCGAAGACTTCGAGCAGGACCTCGAGACGCTGCGGCAACTCGAGGTGACGGGCCGAATGCCTCGCTCGTGATCGTCGTCGTCGCTGACACCTCACCGCTTAACTATCTCATTCAGATCAATTGCGACCACGTGCTGCCGGTTCTGTACGAACGCGTACACGTGCCCGCTGCTGTCGTTGAAGAACTCGATCATCCGAAGACGGTCGCGGCTGTGCGCGAGTGGCTTGCGCGTACGCCATCATGGCTCGTGGTCGAGCAGGTTGAGGAACTCGCGGATCCCCGCTTGGCAAGACTTGATGCCGGGGAGCGTCAGGCGATTCAACTGGCGAAGCGAGCGCACGCTGATTTGGTACTCATGAACGAAAAACTCGGCGTCCGCATCGCACGTGGACAAGGGCTTGCCGTCACAGGCACGTTGGGCGTTCTGGTGCAAGCTGCCAGACGCGGTTTGATTGACCCTGAAGTCGCCCTGACGGATCTCCAACAGACCGATTTCCGTTGCAGTGATCGCGTGCTCGAAGACGCGCGACGTCGCGCGAAGAGTTCGACCTGAGTCGATTCTCGCTCGAGCGCTCCGATGGACTCATTGTTCGGAAGCGTTGTCGCGCGTCAAGGCGTCCCGCCTTTGGCAGTGATGGCGCGTGTGGAGTTCCACTCACCCTCAACGTTGTCGCATCTCGATCTGGGTGATAGTGTCAGCCGAACGAGAAAGGGCGCTCCAATGTTGATCTGCTGTCGGCGCTCCACGGCACGTGCGAAGAGTCCGTCGAAGTCGATCCGGATTGCCGGCATCGTCGGGATCGCACTGCTCGCTTCGAGCCTGGCGTGTTCGCGGCCGCCTCAGAACGAAGCCGTCACACTGACGTTCCTCGATATCGAGTGGGACATGTCAACTCGGCCGCTGGCCGCGGAAGACTTGCAGGCTTTCACCCGGGCCACCGGGATTCGAGTGAAGGCGATTCCCCGCCCGGACGGCGCGCTGAATCAGCTCGCGCTCTGGCGAGAGTTGCTCCAGAAAGAGTCCGCCGGGCCTGACGTCCTCGGCATCGACGTAATCTGGTCAGGCGTACTGAGCCCGTACCTGATGGATCTGAAGCCGTACTTCTCTGCTGATCTCGCGACAGAGTCTCCACAGATTCTCGCGAGCTACACGGTCGGCGACAACGTGCTGGCGATACCGTATCACGCCTACATCGGCGTCTTGCTGTATCGAACGGACCTTCTGCAACGGTACGGATATCGCGAGCCGCCCAGAACGTGGACAGAGCTCGAGACGATGGCGAGCCGGATTCAGGCGGGTGAACGCGCTCGTGGCGACAAGGATTTCTGGGGTTTCGTCTGGCAGGGCGCCGCCGGCGAAGGTCTCACCTGCGCCGGGCTCGAATGGCAGATGAGCGAAGGCGGCGGGCGCATCATCGAAGAGGACAAGACGATCAGCGTGAACAACTCGCAGACCATCGCTGCCTGGCAGCGCGCGCGGCGCTGGGTCGGTTCGATTTCACCACCCGGCGTCGTGTCCTATGCCAAATGGGATGCCGACAACGTCTGGAGCTCGGGCAAGACTGCCTTTCTGCGCGGCTGGGCGTCCAATTACAGTCTCGCCACTGGGCTGACACCACCCCCCACGGGCACAACTCGGTATGGCATAACCAGCGTGCCAGGTGGAACCGCCGGACGCGCAAGCACGTTGGGAGGAAACGGCCTGGCGGTGGCGCGGGCGTCGACGCACGCGCGCGAGGCGATTGAGCTGATCCGGTTTCTCCGCCGCCAGGACCTCGAGCGTGCGCGCCAGTACGCGCAGTCGGAACCGCCTGCACGGCTCGAGGTCCACGAGCTGCCGGCGGCGATGAAGCCGTTTTCTCCGCTGGCCGAATCGCAGCACTCCGGTGGCGACGTGGTGGCGCGTCCGTCCGTCGTCGCGGGACAACATTACGAGGACGTGACCAAGGCGTACATCCGCGAAGTGCGGTCCGTCCTGACTGGTGAAAAGCTACCGTCGGCGGCTGCTGAGGCCTTGGAGCAGGAACTGATGGCAATAACCGGATTCAGGCGTGGCCCACCCGCTACGCGGGATTGGTAGTGTTGTGAAGAAGCTCTCCCTCAATCGGCTCAACATCCGTCCACGCCTGATGCTCTGCTTCGCCGTCATCATCCTGGCGATGCTGGCGGGAAACGCCGTCCTGCTCTGGCAATTCGATCGCGCGCGGGCGCAAGCAGAGCGGTTGAGCGCGGTCGATCAGAAGTTCATCACGGTCTTGCAGGCGCATATCAATCTCGTGTCGTTTCACGAGAGGCTGAACGCCCTGGCGCATTCTGACAGCAGTCCCTTGCCGGTGCGTGAACTCGAGGCTCTTCATCGCGAGATCGTCGAGGGCAGCCGCCGCAGCAAAGAGGCTCTCAGCCGCCTCCCGGTGGACACGCGATCCGACGCGGCGTCGCTGCCGACGCTCATCGCCATTCAGGACATCCTGCCAGCGCAGCTCGAAGCCGTCACCGCCCTGGCAACGTCTGGCGACTGGACGGCCGTGCGCTTGCGATTGACCAATCAGGTCAGGCCGCTGGAAGCGCTGAGCTCCTCGCTCGTCGAAGCGCTCGATCGCGAAGTCGGCGACGAGCGGTCGCAGATTATCGCGAACATCGGACGAGCGCAGCGGCGGATTCTTCTCGTTGTCCCGATGACAGCCGGAATCATGCTCGTGTTCGCCGCGTTGTTCGGCACGGCGATCACGCGCAGCATCACTCGACCACTCAGCCGGTTGATGGACGCTTCAAAGGCGCTCGGACGGAGCGAGTTTCATCATCGCGTGTCGATCGCCGGCAGAGACGAGCTGGCGCATCTTGGCCAGGTCTTCAACGAGACGGCCGCCACGCTTCGGGATCTGTACCAGGCGCTCTTCACCAGGGAAGCCTATCTGGCGGAAGCGCAGCGACTCAGTCACACCGGCAGTTTTGGCTGGAATCTTTCAGACCGCGAACTCGTCTGGTCCGACGAAACGTTTCGGATCTTCGATTACGACCGATCGGTCCACCCCACCCTCGAACTCGTCCTCCAGCGAACGCATCCCGACGACGTCGCGTTGGTTCGGCCGCTGATCGATCGCATGTCCCACGGCGGGACGGATTGGGATCTCGAACATCGATTGCTGTTGCCAGACGGTTCAATCAAGCACGTGCGCGCCGTTGCGCACGCCGTCCGCGATCCGTCGGGCCAACTCAGGTTCTTTGGCGCCGTCGTGGACCTGACGGCGAGCAAACAGGCCGAGGAAGCGCTGAACCGAGCGCGCGCCGAGCTCGCGCATGTCTCGCGGGTCACGACTCTGAGCGCATTGACAGCGTCGATCGCACATGAGGTCAACCAACCACTCGCCGGCATCATCACCAACGCGGGGACGTGCCTTCGATTGTTGGACGCCGCCCCGCCGAACATCGAGGGCGCGCGCGAAACGGCACGGCGCACGATTCGCGACGGCGACCGGGCGGCAGATGTCATCGCGCGGCTGCGTGCTCTGTTCAGCAAGCGCGAGTTCACGCTCGAGCCGCTGGATCTCAACGAGGCCACGCGCGAGGTCATTGCGTTGTCGTCGAACGATCTGCACAGCAATCGCATCATTCTTCAGTCGGAGCTCGCGAGCGACCTCCCGTTGATCTCCGGGGATCGAATCCAGCTTCAGCAGGTGATCCTGAACCTGCTCCGCAACGCCTCGGACGCGATGGTTGACGTGCACGATCGCCCGCGGCAATTGCTGATCAGAACCGAACGCGAGGGCGGCGATCGTGTGCGCCTGACGGTCCGCGATGCCGGCGTCGGCCTCGCCGCACAGACCTTGGCCTCGCTGTTCGATGCCTTCTACACGACAAAGGACGGTGGCATGGGCATCGGGTTGTTCGTCAGCCGCTCGATCGTCGAGCGACATCAGGGTCGCCTCTGGGCGGAGCCGAACGATGGGCCCGGCGCCACCTTTTCGTTTTTCGTTCCAAGCGGCCACGCCCGCGTGGGCGAGGCGGCACACGCATAG
>DAIUKO010000149.1:0-17194 GCA_036848175.1 Vicinamibacterales bacterium
GCTCGTCGTCGCGCGCGCTCACGAATTCCTTCGCGACCAGGTTCATCCCGTCGTGCAGGCTGCCCACATAGCAGAGATCGGCCGCGCGGAGAAACCGAAAGACATCCTGAGGCTCGTGTCGCGCGTCGAGAAGAACGATCGGACGATACGTGCCGGATCCGAAGCGCGCGTTGATCCGTTCGGCCGTCGCGAACACCTTCGATCGGACATCGCGGTAGGCCTGCAGGCAGCTGCGGCTCGGCTCGGCAATCTGAACGAACGTGAACCGGCCTCTCACGTCCGGTTGCGATTCGAGGAGCTGCTCGACGGCGAGAAACTTCTCGGTGATTCCTTTCGTGTAGTCCAGTCGATCGACGCCGATGCCGAGCCGGATGCTGGGATCGAGATCGAGTTGGCGGCGGACCGATTCGCGGCAGACCTCAATCGGCGGCGATTGAGACGCCCACGGGCTCGGCCATTCGGTCGAGACCGGATAGGCTCGCACGATGGTGTGCCGGCCGGCGTGATTGATCACGCCCTGCTCGCGGTCGACACTCGCATCGAGCGTCGACTCGACGCTGTCCATGAAGTTACGGCAGTCGGCCGGCGTCTGGAATCCGACGATGTGGCTGCCAAGCAGGCCCTTCAGCAGCGGCGCGGCCCAGGGACAGATTTCGAAGTCGCGGGAACTCGGCCACGGAATATGCCAGAACGCGACGACGGTGCTGAGCGGAAGACGGTCATGAATCATCTGCGGCGCGAGCGCGAAGTGATAATCCTGGACGAGGATCAGCGGCGAGGCGCTTCCGGCTTCTTCGCGCACGGCGTCGGCGAAGCGGGCGTTGACGGCGCGATACGTGGTGAAGTCGTCGGATCGAAAAATCGGCTGGACGAACGTGCGGTGGCACAGCGGCCAGAGTGCTTCGTTGGCGAACCCGTAGTAGTAGCCTTGCTGCTCGCGATCGTCGAGCCATACGCGGCGCAGCCGATATTGAGGATCAGCGGGCGGGACATCGAGGCCGTCCTGGCGATCGACGACCTGCGCGTCGGCGCTCCCAGAACCGTGCGCGACCCACACTCCGGAACACGCGCGCACAATCGGTTCAAGGGCCGTCACGAGACCACTGGAGGATCGCCGCAAGACCAGACGGCCGTCCTCGGTTCGATCGTGGATGAACGGCTCGCGGTTGGCGAGGACGACGATCCGCTCGTCACTGAAAAACGCGTTCAACCAGCGCTGCAGTCGTTCTTCTGTCCAGGTTCCGCGCCGGTTCGATTCCGACTGGATGAGCATCAGACCTCCGTATGTAAAGAAATCATCGTCGCGCGGGGCCTATCGGACCCCGCGTACGACAGAATGCCATTGCACACCGCAGGCAACGACACCGCCATCGGGTTGATACCGGACGCGCCGCTTTTTGCCCGTAACGGAAGAGCTCGCCGCGGATGAGTTGGCTTCCCTGCGGCGAGCGCGTGAGCAACTCATGCATGGGGCCGGCACCTCGGGTCTTTGCCGGATGCCGATCCATGGATCGAACGGAGTAACCTGTGACCCGAATCACCCGCGAATGTCGGAGGGCTTGATGCGGTTGAAAACGTGGCTCGTGGCAGCGCTTGGGCTCGGCAGTCTCCTTCTGCTGATCGTGGTCTCGATGCTCGCGGCCTCGCGGAAGGCGCAGGACATCTATAGCCAGCTCGACGCGTTGAACACGCACCACAACAACGTCGATACCAAGCTCCGCCGGCTTCGCTCCGACGTGCATCTCTCCGGCATCTTCGTCCGCGACTATCTGCTGGACATCGCGCGCGAGCGCGCACCCGAGTATCGCCAGCGCCTGGCGATGTTCCGCGAGACCAACATGGCGACGGTCGCCGAGCTGCGTGCGCTCCTCGAACGGCACGACGATCAGATCCTCAGTCTGCAGACCAAGCTGGACGAGTACTGGGCGACGTTCGATCCGCTCTTCGACTGGACGCCGGCGGAAAAGATCATGTTGAGCGCGAGCTTCCTCCGCCGCGAGGTGGTGCCGCGGCGCGAGGCAGTCCTGACGATCGCGCAGGAAATCGAGGAGCTGAACAACGCCAACCTGGCCGAACAGCGCGCCGAGGCGGCGCGCCGTCATGCCGCGTTTCGCGACGACCTCGACGCGCTGCTGTGGCGGAGCCTGCTGCTCGGTCTCGCCGTCGCCCTGACCGTCGTCTTCCGCATGCGCGTCCTCGAGCGCCGCTCCGACGAGCAGCGGTTGATCGCGACTCGTGCCGAGAACCAGATGCGCGAGCTCTCGCAGCGGCTCGTCGCCACGCAGGAAGAGGAACGGAAGAACCTGTCGCGCGAGCTGCACGACCATGTCGGGCAGATGCTCACCGCGCTGCGGATGGAGCTCGGCCGGATCGAGCGGACGCGATCGCCCACCGACGCAGGCCTCGGCCGCGCCGTGATCGAGTGCCGGCGTCTCGTCGACAGCATGGTCCGCACCGTGCGCGATCTCGCGCTCGGCCTTCGACCGAGCATGCTCGACGACTTCGGCCTGCAGCCGGCGCTGGAATGGCACGTCCGCGACTGCGCGCGGCGCTACGGCGTCGCGGTGAACTTGAACTTGAACGGTGATTTCACGTCGCTGCCCGACGCCTATCGGACCTGCGTGTACCGCGCCGTGCAGGAGGCGCTGACCAACTGCATTCGCCACGCGCAGGCGCGCACGATCACCGTCGCGATCGGCGGCAGCGCCGAGCAGCTCGACGTCACCGTGACCGACGATGGCGTCGGCCTGGATACGGAGCGGCGCGGCGACGGCCTCGGCCTGCGCGGCATCGAGGAGCGCGTCAGAAAACTCGACGGGACCATGACGATTCACAGCACGCCGGGCCGCGGCACGACGCTGGCGATCCGGCTGCCGCTGCCGGCGGCGGCGACGGAGGTGACACTTGCGCGTGCTGCTGGCTGACGACCACGGCATTGTCCGCCGCGGACTGCGGAGTCTGCTGGAGGAAGCCGACGTCGCGGTCGTCGCTGAAGCGGCTGACGGTCTCGAAGCCGTGCGGCTCTGCGACGAGCATCGCCCTGACATCATCATCCTCGACATCGGGATGCCGAAGTTGAACGGCATCGAAGTCGCCGCGCGCGCGCAGAAGCTCGATCGTCCGCCTGGCGTCATCATCCTGAGCATGCACGCCGACGAGTCGTACATCCTTCGCGCGCTGGCGGCCGGTGCTCGTGCCTATCTGCTGAAGGACGCGACCGACGAGGACCTGCTGCCGGCGCTGCGCGCGGTGGCCTCGGGCAAGCCGTACTTCAGTCCCGCGGTCACCAGCGTGCTCGTCGAGGACTACATGCGCCGTCTGCAGACGCGCGGCCTGACCGATTCGTACCATCTGCTGACGGATCGCGAGAAGGAAGTCCTTCAGCTGCTCGCCGAGGGACGCTCGAACAAGGAAGTGGCATCGCTTCTCGATCTCGGGCTGTCGACGGTCGAGACGCATCGGGCGAACCTGATGCAGAAACTGAATTTACACAACACGGCCGAGATCGTCTTGTACGCTGTCCGGAAAGGAATAATCGTCTGACCTCCCCTTTTCACCCGATACCGCAGACGCCGCGCGCATGTTTTACTGAACCTTGCTGCATGACCGATCTGGCCGGAGGGAGCGATGCAACCTGCTGATGAAATGTTCGTCTGCGTACAGCGTGAGTGGAATGGCTGGCAGACGGCAGAGGTGCTGTTGAAGGATCTGCAGAACATCCATTGGTTTCAGCCGGACCATGCGCCGCGGCCGATGGTGCACGGCTACGTCTCGTGCTCCTGCATCACCGCCGGAACGCTGCCGCACAACTGCGACCACACGCAGGGTCCGCACACGCTGCTGGTGTGCGTGCTGAAATCACACAGCGCGCCGTCGGTCTACGCAGAGATCGCCCGCCGCGCCGATCAGATCAGCATCAATACATGATCGTCGAAGCGCCGACGCGTATCGCGTTCAGCAGGACAGGCACTTGTGATTGTTCTTCGCGCCGAGGCTCTCGAGGTACTTGATCGTCTCCGGCCACGGCTGCACGCGCTGCACCGGACCGTTCGCCATGTCGACCGTCGTCTGACCTTCGCGGTTCACCGCTTTCACGTCGGCGCCCTTCGAGACGAGGTAGCGCACCATGTCGGTGTCGCCGCGTGACCCCGCGTGGTGAACCGCCGTATTGCCTTCATGATCGCGCGCGTTGACGTCGGCGCCGAGCTCGTCGACGAGATACATGACCGCGGCCAGCATGCCGCCCGGGGCATGGCGATGAGAGTTGCCGGCAAAGCCTTCGCCGAAGCCGGCGCCGGCGGCCGCCAGCAGCGGTGGCACACCCGGGCCGCCGACCGGGACCGGAGGCAGCCCTGAGACGTCGCGCATCTCGCGGCGCCCCACGTCGCCGGTTTCCGGACGCTCGACCGGCTTCACCGTCGGAATCACCGGGTCGGCGCCGTACGACACGAGCAGCTTCATCGCCGCCACGTCCGCGCCGTACGCGGCGCGCCAGAACGGCGTCGCGCCCGCTTCGTCGATCCCCGACTGATCGAAGTTGTAGTTCGAGTACCAGACTTTCTTGCTGACGCGCTGATTCGGATCGGCGCCGGCGTCGAGCAGGCGCGTCATGTAATCGAGGTAGCTCAGTTTCTGGTTCGCCTGCGCCCGCGGCTGCGGATAGCCGGCGCGCGGCGCCCACGTCAGATTGATTGCCGCGTAGAGCGGGGCGACGCCGTTCTCGGCGATCAGGTTCGGGTTCGCGCCGCGGTCGAGGAGCATCGCGGCGAGATCGAACTGACCGTTGACCGTGGCCACGAGCAGCGCCGACGCGTTGTCGCCGCCCTTCCGCTGATTCACGTCCACGCCGGCATCGAGGAGCGCACGCGCCACTTCGGCGTGACCCTGCCGCACCGCGTAGAGCAGCGGCGTCATCCCGCCCTGCCACGCCACCTGCTCGTTGAAGAGATGCTGGCGCTCGACGCCCGGCACGAGGATCTTCGGCGGCCGCGGCCTGGTCTCCGGTTTCACCGCCAGGTTGCGGCCGTCGGGGTTCTCACCGTTGCGGCTGAGCGCCGATAGATCGGTGAGCTTGGTCGCCGCGTTCTTGTCCGCGCCGCGCGCGATGAGGAGCCTGACCGCTTCGAGACGGTTGTTCGCGGCGGCGAAGATCAGAGGCGTCTGAAGGCGGTCGTACTCCCTGGCGTTGACGTCCGCGCCCTTGTCGAGGAGCGCGGCGACTGCCGTCGTCTCGCCGGAGGCCGACGCCAGCATCAGCGCGGTTGCGCCGGTGCCCGTCCGCGCATCGACCGCTGCGCCCGAGCGGAGAAGTGTCTTGACGATCGATGCCGATCCACGCTCGGCCGCGAGGTGCAGCGGGGTGTAGACGCCGAAGCGCGTGGCGGCGCGGACGTTCGCGCCGGCGGCGACGAGCGCGGTCGCGAGCTCGGCGTCGCCCTGCCGCGCCGCCCAGTGCAGCGCCGTCACCCCGTCGCCTTGCGGCGCGTTCACGTCGGCGCCCTGCTTGATCAACGCGAGCACGTCGGCGCGGTCGCCGCGCATCGCGGCGTCGGCGATCGACGTCGGACCGGCGGCACGAGGCGCAGCGGTCAGGGTGACCATGAGGGCAGCAACCCACAACGAGATGATTCGTGGCATAACGGTCAACTCTGTACTCGTGGGGCGGGCTTTCAGGCCCGCCGACCTGGCGGCCCTGAAAGGGCCGCCCTCCATCTACAGCGCGTTCAGGTCCAGCGCACCCGTGCTATCACCGAACGACGTCAGGTCACGCAGGCCGAGGATCTGTGCGAGCGTCACGAAGACGTTCGCCATTGGCGTCCCATCAGGCGCTTTGAGGTGCAGTCCGCCTTTCAGCTGGCCGCCTCCTTTGCCCGCGACGAACAGCGGACAGCGCTTGTGGTTGTGGAGGTTCGGATTGCCCATCGGCGATCCGTAGACAATCACGGTGTTGTCCAGGAGGTTGCCGTCGCCGTCCGGCGTGCGTTTGAGACGCTCGAGGAAGTACGGCACGAGGCTCACGTGATAGGCGTTGATCTTGGCGAAGTCGACAATCCGTTCCGCCCGCTCGTTGTGGTGCGAGGCGTTGTGGAAGCCGGTGGTGACCCCGGTTGACGGGAACACTCGGCCGGACACGTCACGCGACATCTTGAAGGCGAACACGCGCGTGATCTCCGAGGCGAGCGCGATCGCCTGCAGGTCGAACATGATCTTCACGTGCTCGTCGTACGAATCGGGCACGCCGACCGGCGCCGTCGGCAGCTCGCGATGCTCGCCGCTGCGGTTGAGCGCTTCGGTGTTCTGAATGCGGCGCTCGATCTCCCGCACGTCGTCCATGTACTGGGAGAGGCGCGCGCGATCGGCGGCGCCGAGCTGCGTCTTGAGCCGATCGATCGACGAGACGATCGTGTCGAGGATGCTCTGGTCCTCGCGGCGGCGCTTGGCGCGGTCCTCGGGGGTGGCGCCGACGCCGAACATCGCATCGAAGACCGCCCGCGGATCGCGGAGCATCGGCAGCGGCTCGCTCGGCGAGGCCCAGCTGATCGCGTCGGTGTAGGCGCACGAGTAGTTGTATTCGCAGCCGCCCGAATGATCGACCGCCTCGATGCAGAGCTGCATCGAGGGAATCGGCGTGTCCTGTCCGAACTGGCGCGCGCAGATCTGGTCGAACGAGGTGCCCACCCACAGGTCCGATCCCATCGTCTGCTTGGGGTGCGCCTGGGTGAGGAAGACGGAGCTCGCGCGGAAATGATCGCCGCCGATCTCCGGCGTCGTGAAGGCCTCGGCCATGCGGACGTCGGTGTTGCTGACGATCGTCACGTAATCGCGCAGCGCATCGAGCGGCGCGAGCGAGGTCGGCGCGAGATCGAAGGTCCGTCCCACCGCGGCCGGCGACCACAGGTTGTTCTTCAATCCATAGTTGGTGCTGCCGGCGGCGCCGTGCACCATCTCGATCGCGACGAACCGGATCTTCGGGCTCGCGGCGGCCGCCGCCAGCGCTGGGGTCATCGCGTCGAGGAAGGGCAGGGCGACGGTGACCCCCATGCCCTTCAGCACGGTGCGGCGGGACAACTGGCGCTTGGTGATGATCATGGTCGGACTCCACCCGCGGTTGTTTCTGACGGCGCGCGGCTGCTCATCTGAAAAGCGGCGCTTCGCGCGACGCCGGCGATGTACGCGCCGATCGCGTCATTCTGTTTTGCCGCATCACGCACGATTGCGCGCAGCGCCGGCATGTCGTAGGTCTCGACGCGCCGGCCGAGCGCGTAGGTCATGAGATTCTCGGCAAAGGTCATCAGGAACGCGTCCTTGTACTTGAGGAGCGCACGCTGCAGACCGGTCACGCCTTCCATCGGCGTGCCCTCGTACAACTGTCCGGTCGCGTCGACCGGCACGCCGTTGTCCTTGATGCGATAGCGGCCGGTCACGTCGAAGTTCTCGAGCGCGAGGCCGATCGGATCGATTACGCGGTGACACGACGTGCACGCCGGATTCGCGCGGTGTTGTTCCATGCGCTCGCGGACCGAGAGCAGCCGTCCCTCTGCCGCAGGCTTCGTGTCCTCGAGCGCCGGCACGTTCGGCGGCGGCGGCGGCGGCGGCGCGCCGAGCAGCACCTGCAGGACCCATTTCCCGCGTTGAACCGGCGACGTGCGATCGGCGACCGACGTGAGCAGCAGAATGCTTCCCTGAGTCAGCAGTCCGCTGCGCGGCTCGGGCCGCGTGACGCGGCGGAATTCGGGACCGGTCACGTTGGGAATGCCGTAGTGGCGCGCGAGCCGCTCGTTCACGAACGTGTAGTCGGCGGTGATCAGGTGGAGGACGCTGCGGTTCTCGTGGACGATGCTGTCGAAGAAGAGCTCGGTTTCCTTGACGAACGCCTCCGACAGCGAGCCGTCCCAGTAGGGGAAGAGCAGACCATCGGGCCGGATCTTGTCGACGTCCTGCAGGCGCAGCCACTGCGCCGCGAAGCGCGTCGAGAGCGCGCGCGATCGCGGATCCGCGATCATCCGCGCGACCTGCTTGTCGAAGACCGCCGGATTTCTGAGCGTGCCGTCGGTCGCGGCTTTCATCAGCGCCTGATCCGGCAGCGTTCCCCACAGGAAGAACGACAATCGCGACGCGAGATCGACGTCGCTCAACCGGTACAGGCCGTCGGCGCTGCGCAGCGTCTGTTCGGTGCGGAACATGAAGCGCGGGTTCGCGAGGATGCCTTGGATGCCGAGCCGCACGCCGTCCTCGAAATCGCCGCCGTCGGCGCGGGCCTGATCGTAGAAGCCGAGCAGATCGTCGAGGTCGTCGCGCACCGGTCCGCGATAGGCCTGCGTGGCGAGGCGCCGGAGAATGTCGGCCGCGCAGCGGCGTTCCTGACCCGCCGATGCAGGCTTGCAGGTGAAGATCTTCTGGCGGCTCGGCGTCTCGGATATCCCGGTCACCTTCATCGGCCCGGCAATCGCGAGCTCCTGCAGGTGCGGCGCCATCGTGACGCCGTAGCCGGTGCCGATGCGCGTATCGATCAACGTTTGATCGATCGGCACGAGCAAGTCGTCGACCGGCGCCACCGACCGCGTGACGAACGCGGCGGCGATCTGCTGCGGCCCCGCCTTGATGGCGATCGGCGGCGTCTCCAGCGTCAGCCCCTTCTCGCCGGCGTCGCTCATTCCCGAGTCGACTTCGAGCACCGCCGCGCGCTCGCCGTTGACGAAGATCTCGAGCCGCTCGTTTCTGCCGGCCATGTAGACGGCCGTGTTTCCGAACAGCTCCCCGCTCACCGTGCGAACCAGCGTGGCGGTGATCCGATACAGACCGTCGGCCGGGAACGTGTGCACGAAGGCGGTGCCGCCGCGCGATCCGAACGGCGTGCCTTCGACAAACTGCATCTGGTTTTCGGTGGCGAGCACGCGGTAGGTCGCCGTCGTCGGCGCCGCGGCGCGATCGCCGACGGCGAGGCGGCTGATCTGGCCGGCAGCGCGAAGGTAGCCCTGCGGCAGCGCCGGCGAAAACGTCTGCGTGTCGGCGATGTTGTCGAAGCCCTGGCTCATCGTGTCGGGCGGCAGATACGCCGTCACGTCGACGTCGACGTCGACGAGATCCTTGACGGCGCGTCCGTACTCCGCGCGCGTGAGGCGCTGGAACGGGCGCCAGCCGGGATTGGGATGCGCCGCCGCCCACTGATCCAGTCGCGTTTCGAGGGCGCGGCGCAGATCCTGAAGCGTGACGTCGTTGGGACGACGGGCTCCCGACGGCGGCATCATCCCGGCGCGCAGCTTGCGGACGATCTTCTCGGCCGTGTCGGCCTGCTCCGCCGCACGCGCGACGTCGAAGTCCGCGAGCGAGAGACCGCCCGCCTTGGCGCGGTCGCTGTGACAGCCGATGCAGTACTGCTTGACGGTCTGCGCGGCGACGTCGGCGGTCGCGTCAGGCGCGCGCGGCGGAGCCTGCGGCGCCTTCGCGAACAGAGCCAACGACGATACCCAGGCGACCGCGATCAGGACGAGTGGCGTCTGTATCTTGCTCAAGCTACAGAAGTATAGCGGGCCCGGCCGCCCGGCGTGCGAGGAAACGGAGGAGGACGGAGATAACGGAGTTCACAAACGGAGCAACGGAGCAAACAGAGGACGAACTGAGAAGAACCGGCCATGGTCACGGGACGTTGCGATTGAACGTGGTTCGACGGCGTCGAACCTCTTCTCTCCGTTCGTTCTCCGTTCACTCCGTTGCTCCGTTTGTGAACTCCGAGCCTCCGTCCAACTCCGATCCCTCTCAGTTCAGCTTCTTCAGCCAGATATTCCGCACCGACACCTTGGTGGTCGCTTCGATCTCGATGCCGAACAGCCCCGACTGATTGTTCGACGAGCCCGGATCGTCGTCGATCATCACCGCCATCAGCTGGCCGTTGACGATGTGGATGAACGTTCCGCCGCGGGCGACGACGACGTACTGGTTCCAGTCGTTCATCTTGACGAGCGTGCCGAGCGCCTGTTGATCGCCGATCGTCCCCATCAGCCGCTTGCGCGCCGCGCCGAACCCTTCGACGACCTGGCCGCGCCACGCGAGGATGCGCATCGGCGTGTTCTCTGAATAGAACTGACCGGTATAGACGCGGCTCGGCCAGAAGTCCGCCTGCGGTCCGGTCATCATCCAATTCAGATTCACCGGACCGACGTTGGCGGTCACGTTGTCCGCGATCCGCGCCAGCCACGGCAGACCGGTCTTGCTTCGGTACTGCAGTCCGCTGCCGCCGTCGCCTTCGATCTTGATCTCGAACTTCAGCGTGAAATCCTTCGCCTCGACGTCACGATAGACGAGGTAGCTGTTGCCGCTCGGATTCTGCGGTGTCGATTCGCCGACGATCGCGCCGCTCTCGACGCGCCAGAATCTCGGATTGCCGTCCCACCCTTTGAGGCTCACGCCGTCGAAGAGGGAGACGTAGCCGTCGTGATCGTTGAAGTCCATCGGGCTCGGCTGCGTGAAGTTCAGCCCTCCGCCGCGGCCGCCTTGCGGCGGTTGCGCGGACGCGGCGCCGATGCTCAGCGTCAACGCGGCGGCTGTGAGCGTTTTCACTGTTCGGTGTGGTTTCATGAAAGATCCGTTCGTGTCGTGTCGGGCGGATATGATAAATCCGCTCCAGCCCCAGCAGCTCAGAACGAAGCCCCCGCGGCCACCCATCATCGTTTGGAGGTCCTGGACCATGTCGATCGTCGATGACCTGATCGAAAACCTGGTCGAACGCAACGCGGTCAAACTGCGCGGCTCGTTGAGCATCGCGCTCGTCGACGGCGGCCTCAAGGTGACGGGCCACGTCTTCTCGACCGTGCTCGATCAAAAGAAGAACAAGACCATCCTCAACGTGGACGCGCCGATCGACACCGATTTGAGGGTGAGCGACGTCGTGATCCCCTTGCCACCAATCAAGTGACACGGCGGGAGGCGACAGCTCATGTCCGATGTGAATACCTTTCTCGATTCGATCGGCAAGGACGTCAGCGCGACGGTCGCGCCGAAGGTTCACGACTTTCTCGCCGCGCTGATTCAGGATCTCGCCCACCGATACCGGCCGGAGCTGGTCGGTGAGCTGCGCACGCATATCGTCGCCAACGGAGTGGTGGTGACGGGCCAGGGCGTCCGGCTCGACGTGAAGCGCCGCGACACCGGCGAGTCGGTGTCATCGCTGGACATCCCGGTCTCGTTGACCATCCGTGTCGACCCACTGGGCGTGACGCTGCAGGACACGACCATCAAGCTCGACGTCGTGCGCTGACGACGATTTGCCTTGAAACACCCCAGGGAGCCGGGTGCGGCGAACGCCTCGAGCATCACGGCGGGCCGGATCCGCGACAGGCTCGAAGCCTGTGTCAGCGCCCGTGCCGCGGGCCGATGACATGTTTTGCGAGGATTTGTCTTGATCAGGTGTGACGATGTCGCTGGCACGCGGCGAGCCGCCTGACGATCACCTGCTGGTCCGCTATCTGATCGGCTCGCTGCCAGACGACGAGGCGGAGCGCCTCGACGAGCTGAGCATCACCAGCGACGACGTCGCGATGCGTCTGCGCGCGCTCGAACACGATCTGGTGGATGCGTACGTGAAGGGCGAGCTGTCGGGAGAAACGCTCGACCTGTTCCGTTCCCATTACCTGTCGTCGCCGGCGAAACGCGAGCGGGTCAGATTCGCGCAGACGCTGCTCGCTTATCGGACCGCGCCCGCGGCGGCGTCGACCACGGCTGCGACGTCGATTCCGCGCCGTTCGGCGTGGCCGCGGGCCGTGCCTCTGTGGGCGCTGGCGGCCGCGGCCTTGCTGTTCTTGGCCGCTTCGGGATACCTCCTCACCGACAACGTGCGCCTGCAGCGCGAGATCGGAGAGTCTCGGCGCGCGCGGGCGGCAGCCGACGAGCGCGAGCGCCAGCTCCAGCAGCAACTGGCCGACCATCAGGCGGCCAACAGCGAAGCGGCGAGAGAGCTGGCGCGCGCGCGCGACGCGCTCGCCCAGCGCGGAGCGGCCGGCCGCCCGCAGTCGAGCGGCGGCGGCGTCCTGTCGTTCGTGCTCCTCCCGATGACGCGCGGGGCAAACGATCTTCCGACGATCTCGATCCCCCGCGGAACCGCGGCGGTCACGCTGCGGCCGACGCTCGACGTCGACGAGTACCCGCGCTATCAGATCGCGCTCATCGATCCGGCGGCGAACCGGATCGTGTCGCGCGCCGCGAACCTTCGTGCGACGTCGAGCGGCGGCACGAAATCGTTGTCGATCACCGTCGCCGCGAATCTCCTCAAGCCGCAGGTCTATCGGATCGACGTCAGCGGCGTACCCGCCAGTGGCGCCGCCGAGCTCATTGCCTCGTACTCGTTCGCCGTGGCGATCCGATGACTGGCCCTGTTCGAACGCCGCGACTGGCGGCGCTGCGCGCTGTCGGGCGGCGCCCACGCGGCCGAAGGCCGCGCCTCGTCCTACTTCGTTTCGTTCCAGATCACTTCGACATCAGGCTTGATCGACCGCAGATGCTCTGTTGAGGCGTAGCCTTCCGTCACGAAACGCTCGGGGATTTTCCACTCTCTGACGAAGTCGTCGATGGTGCGGCCCGCGTGCTTCGTCGACTGCACCGCCTCGACGAACTCGCGCACGAAGTCCCCGAAGGTCTTCACATCGGCCATCGTCAGCGTCGTCTGATAGTGGCCGGTGATCACGGTGTCGATGTCCTTCAACGTCGCGATCGCCTTGGCGATCGTCCGCGGATACTCGACGCCGCTCGCGCCGTTGTTGGCGTCGAGCGGCGGGACGCCTTTGCCGGGAAAGGCGTCGCCGGCGTGCAGGACGCGGAGCGCCGGGAACACGACCCAGGCATCGCCGCCGGTGTGCGCGCGGCCGAAGTAATACAGATCGATGCGGTCGCTGCCGCGGCCGATCGTCAGCCGATCGGCGAACGTCCTGGTCGGGAGGCCGCGGCCGTTGCTCTCGCTGAAGATGTTCGGCATCGGCGTCGGGATGCCGGTGACGGGGCGCATCTCCTTCATCAGCGCCGCCGTCTTCTCGTGCGCGACCACCTCGACCGTCGCCGGGAACTCGACGTTGCCGCCGACGTGATCGACATGCGTGTGCGTATTGATGATCATCGTCACCGGCCTGGCGGTGATCTCTTTGAGCTTGTCGATGATCGGCTTGCCCCAGCCGGGGAGCTTCGTGTCGACGAGGACGACGCCGTTCGCCGTGATGAACGCCGCGGTCGTGCCCGCCTGCGGGAGGTTCACGCCGCCGATCTGAAACGTCCGGCCGCCGCCGCGGATCACGTAGAGGTTGTCCCTGATCTTCTCCGCTTGAAGCGCGTCTGCCGAGGGCGCCTGCTGCGCCGCGCGGATCGACACGGCGCCGCCACCCGCCAGCACCAACGCGCCGAGCACGAGCGCGCGTCTCATATCGTCACCTTCCCATCGTGTAGAACTCGTCGTTGGGCCGTGTGTTGGTGACGTTCGCGATCCGGTTCGACATGCCGAAGAACGCCGCGATCGCGGCGATGTCCCAGACGTCCTCTTCGCTGAAGCCGTGCTGCTTCAACGCGTCGATCTGCGGCTCGTCGACGCCGTAGGCTTCGAACGCCACCTGCATCGCGAACGCGATCATCGCTTTCTGTCGCGGCGTGATATCGGCCTTCCGGTAGTTCACCGCGACCTGATCGGCGACGAGCGGATCCTTGGCGCGGATGCGCAGAATCGCGCCGTGCGCGACGACGCAGTACTGACACTGGTTGGCGGCGCTGGTGGCGACGACGATCATCTCGCGCTCGGCTTTGGACAGGCCGCCCGGCTTGTCCATCAGCGCGTCGTGATACGCGAAGAAGGCGCGGAATTCATCGGGCCGCCGCGCGAGCAGCAAAAAGACGTTGGGAATGAATCCGGACTTCTCCTGAACTTTCAGGATCCGTTCGCGGATGTCGTCGGGCAGCTCGTCGAGCGACGGCACAGGGTAACGGCTGATCGCAGGCATATCGCCGGTAGCTTACCCAGAAATACTTTTTCGTGGTTCAAGGGGACCGAAAGCGGATCTGGCTGTATTTCTTCGTCGGCGTTGAGCCCGATGACGGATCTGATTCGTCGAGCCAGCCACAAACTGTGACATTCGTGCGGGGCGCAGACCTTCTATAATTCGCCGGATGAACCGGTTAGCCGCCGTGGCGCTGGGCTTGGGTTTCGTGTGGGCGAGCGTCACTGTGCGCACCCAGCCGCCCGCGTCGCAGACCGCCGTCGTCAAGCAGTACTGCGTCGGCTGCCACAACGATCGCACGCAAGCGGGACAGCTGACGCTCGCCGCGTTCGATGTCGACGATCCCAGACACAACCCGGAAGTCGCCGAGAAAATGATCCGCAAGCTCCGCGCCGGCCTGATGCCGCCGCCGGGGAGCCGGCGGCCCGATGATGCGGTCCTGGCGGCTCTCGCCGACACGCTGACGGCGCAGGCCGACGCGCACGCGAGCGCATCCGCGCCCGGCGGACGAAGCTTTCAGCGGCTGAACCGCGCCGAGTACACGCGATCGATTCACGATCTGCTCGCGCTCGACGTCAACGCCGGCGACTACCTGCCGCTCGATTCGAAGAGCGCGAATTTCGACAACATCGCCGACTCGCAGCTGCTCTCGCCCACGTTGATGCAGTCGTACCTGACGGCTGCCGCGGAGATCAGCCGGCTCGCGGTGGGCGATCCGTCGGCGACCGCGCGAGAGGCGACCTACCAGGTGTCGCGGTGGACGTCGCAGCGGGAGCAGGTCGAAGGCGCGCCGTACGGCACGCGCGGCGGCCTCTCCGTGGTGCACACGTTCCCGGCCGACGGCGAGTACCGGTTGCGGGTGTCCTTCTATCACGAGACGACCGGCGCGCTGTACGGCAACGGACGCGCCGCGCTGCACACGGCGCAGGTGCCCGAGCAGATCGAGATCTCGATCGACGGCAATCGCGCCGCGCTTCTCGATCTCGATCGATGGATGAGCACCTCCGATCCGGACGGCGTGAACCTGCGCACTGATCCGATTGCCATCACCGCCGGTCCGCACCGCGTGTCGGCGGCATTCATCCGCCGCTTTGAAGGGCCGTCGCAGGATCTGATTGCGCCGCTCGAATGGTCGCTGGCGAGCACGAGCATCGCCGACGCATACGGCTTCACCACGCTGCCGCATCTGCGCGACATGGCGATCACCGGGCCGTTCTCCGTGACCGGTGTCTCACGAACGCCGAGTCGCGACACGATTTTCACGTGCCATCCCGACACCGGGCCCAGGCAAATCGTCTGCGCGCGCGAGATCATCTCGCGGCTCGCGTCACACGCGTTCAGGCGCACGGCCGGCGAGCGCGACGTCAACGCGCTGATGGAGCTCTATACGAAAGGAGCGGCGGAGGGCGGCTTCGAGGCCGGCGTCCGGATGGCGCTCGAAGGAATCCTCGCGAGCCCGCGCTTCGTGTTCCGGTTCGAGGAGCGTCCGGCCGCCGCGCGGACGGGCTCGGTCTACGCGCTCAGCGACGTCGATCTCGCGTCACGCCTCTCGTTCTTCCTCTGGGCGAGCGGCCCCGACGAGAAGCTGCTGCGCGACGCCGAGGCCGGCCGGCTGTCGTCATCGCCGGTGCGCGAACAGCACGTGCGGCGCATGCTCGCCGATCCGCGCGCCGACGTCCTCGCCTCGCGCTTTGGCGCGCAGTGGCTGCGGCTCCAGGATCTCGACAAGATCAATCCCGATGTCCGCTTCTATCCGGATTTCGACGAGCAGATCAAATCGTCGATGCGATCGGAAACCGAGCTCTTCTTCCGCCACATCGTCCGCGCGGATCGTCCCGTTGCCGATTTGTTCACGGCGGACTACACGTTCGTCGACGAGCGCCTCGCGAAGCACTACGAGATTGCCAACGTGATCGGGAACGAGTTCCGCAAGGTGCAGTACCCCGACGGGCGCCGCCGCGGTCTGCTCGGACAGGGCAGCATCCTGACGCTGACGTCGCACGCCGATCGCACGTCGCCGGTGCTGCGCGGCAAGTGGGTGATGGAAGTGCTGCTCGGCACGCCGCCGCCGCCACCGCCGCCGAACGTGCCCGATCTCGAAGCGACGGCCGAGGCCGAGGAGGGACGCCTTCGCACGGTGCGCGAGCGCATGGAGCAGCACCGCGCCAATCCGGCGTGCGCCTCCTGCCACCGCATGATCGATCCGATTGGCCTCGCGCTGGAGAACTTCGACGTGACCGGCGCCTGGCGGATCAAGGACAACGGCGCGCCGGTCGATGCCGCGAGCGCACTGTACGACGGGACGCCGCTCGCCGGCCCGGCCGATCTCCGGCAGGCCCTGCTCAAGCGATCGGGCGTCCTCGTCCAGAATTTCACCGAGAATCTCATGACGTTCGCGCTCGGCCGCCGGCTCGGCTACGCCGACATGCCGGCCGTGCGCAGCGTCGTGCGCGAGGCGGCGGCGTCGGACGGAAAGTTCTCGGCGTTCGTCGTCGCGATCGTCAAGAGTGACGCGTTTCGGATGAAGGCAGACACTGCGACGTCGACCGACGTCGCGGCGAGGTAACGATCATGTCTTTCATTGCAGGCAAGCACATCCCGCGGCGGACGATGCTGCGCGGGCTCGGCGCGACCGTGGCGCTGCCGTTTCTCGATGCGATGGTGCCGGCGCGGAGCCTCTGGAGCAAGACCGCTAGTGCCGCGTCGCTCGACCAGACGCGTCTGGTCTGCATCGAGATGGTGCACGGCGCCGCCGGCAGCAACGCGTGGGGCGCGAGCCAGCATCTCTGGTCGCCGGCGGCGACCGGGCACGCATTCGATCTGACGCCGAGTGCGTTGAGTCCGCTCGAACCGTTCCGCAAATACCTGACCATCGTCAGCGACACCGACGTGCAGGGCGCCGAGGCGATCACGCAGCCGGAGATCGGCGGCGATCATTTCCGCTCGAGCGCGGTGTTCCTCACGCAGACGCATCCGCGGCAGACCGAAAGCTCGGACGTGCGCGCCGGCATCTCGCTCGATCAGCTCTACGCGAAGCAATTCGGCCAGGACACGCCGATTCCGTCGATGCAGCTGTGCATCGAGAACGTCGATCAGGCCGGTGGCTGCGCCTACGGCTACTCGTGCGTCTACACCGACATGATCAGCTGGGCGTCGCCGACCGAGCCGCTGCCGATGATCCGCGATCCGCGGATGGCGTTCGATCAGCTGTTCGGCGCCGGCGGCTC
>DAIUKO010000150.1:0-10484 GCA_036848175.1 Vicinamibacterales bacterium
GGTCTGACCGTGGTCTGACCGTGGTCTGACCGTGGTCTGACCGTGGTCTGACCTCTGCGTCAAATTCTTGTCGGCTGTGTGCCGGCACGGGACACCGCCAGCGACGACAGCCGTGCGCAATGTGTGCGAAAACGTCGGGGGCCGTGAATCCGCAGATGTGCGCCTCTGGATCGGTTCTTGGACCTCTGTGCCGATTCATGGTCCACTACCTCGTACCTCAGCGCGCCGAAGAGACGGCGCCTTCCAGCTGCCCGAAATGCGGCAGTCATAGAACCGAAGCGGCCGGCCGCTCCGAAAACGGCCGCGGCATCGACGTCCGATGCCACGATTGCGACGAGCGCTTCTCGATGTTGATCGACCGTCGCGCGAGCGACGGCGACAACATGACCGACGAAATCGAAGCAATTCGCGCCGTTGGCCGCGCGCTGGCGCGGCTGTCCGACCCCGCCTCGCGCGCGCGCGTCTTGCGGTGGGCGACCGAGCGGTTTCAGATCGACGCCGCCGTTACGCCGGCCGCGGTGCCCGCGCGGCCGCCGGTGAAAGCGGCTGCCGTCGACGGACCCGATCTCACGCTGTCGACGGACAGCCTGTTCGATTTCTTTCCCGCGCCAACGGAGCGCGAGCGCGCGCGGCTCGAGTCTGATTCGCTGGCGATCGGACCCGATCCCCTCGTCCAGGCTGTGCCACCCGTGGACGAGACGAGGGTCGAAGACGCGCGGCCGTCCGGTTCGACGCTGCGCAGCTTCGTGAGCGACTTCCAACGCCTCGCCAGCGACTGCCAGACGCTGTTCCCGACAACGGCCGACGCGCCGCAGTAAGCTTCACGGTCTGCGGACCGGAATCTCTCCTCGGTACGACGTCGTGATCGTCGGCGCCGGCGCGGCCGGCCTCGCGACTGGGATCTTCACGCGCCGCGCCAACCACCTGCGCACCGTCGCGATTCTCGACGGCGCGAAGAAGCCGGGCGCGAAGATCCTCGTGAGCGGCGGCTCCCGCTGCAACGTCACCAATACCATCGTCAGCGAGCGTGATTTCTGGGGCGGCCGCGCGACGATCGTCCGCCGCGTGCTGCGCGGATTTCCGGTCGGCGAGACCATCGCGTTCTTCCGCGAGCTCGGCGTCAACCTGCACGAAGAAGCGGACGGCAAGCTGTTTCCCGATTCCAATCGCGCCCGCGACGTGCTCGACGCGCTCCTGCGCGAAACCGCTCGCTGTGGCGCGACGCTCCTCGCCGCGCACCGCGTCGTCGACGTCGAGCCAATCGGCGACGGCTTCCGAGTCGTCACCGCCGCCGGCGATCTTCATGCAGCCGCAGTCGTGCTCGCCACGGGAGGGCAGTCGCTGCCCAAAACCGGAAGCGACGGCACCGGCTTCACAATCGCACGGCGTCTCGGCCACACCATCGTGCCGACGACGCCCGCGCTCGCGCCGCTCCTGCTCGATGCGGCCGACGGCATCCACCACGATCTGTCCGGCGTGTCGCACGACGTCGAGATCGCGATATGGATCGACGGCGTCGTAGCCACGCGGCTCACCGGTGCGATGTTGTGGACGCACTTCGGGGTGAGCGGACCTGCGGCGTTGAACGCATCGCGCCACTGGATGCGCGCGACGATCGAGCGGCGTCCGGTGCGCGTCACCATCAATTTCCACCCGGGGCGATCGTTCGAGGAGCTCGACATGTGGTGGACGGCGCGCGCACGCGAGCATCCGAAGGCGGCGCTCCAGTCGACGCTCGCGGAGGCGCTGCCGGCGTCGCTTGCGGCGGCGCTCCTCGCGCGCCTCGGCATCGACGGCACGACGCCGCTGGCCCACCTCGCGCGCGACGATCGCCGGCGCCTCGTCAACGCGCTCGTCGCGTGGCCGCTGCCTGTCGGCGGCACCCGCGGGTACAACTACGCTGAAGTCACCGCGGGCGGCGTTGCGCTCGACGAGATCGATCCGTCGACGATGGCGTCACGCAGACGCGATGGCGTGTACCTGGTGGGCGAGATACTCGACGTCGATGGTCGAATCGGCGGATTCAACTTTCAGTGGGCGTGGTCGACCGGCTTCGTCGCCGGCCGCGCGCTGGGAGGTGGGGCCGCTCGCGCCTGAAATCGATCGACCGCGAGCGATGGGACTACCGGTTGCCGCCCGGCTTGTTACCGCCTTGTTGACCACCCTGGCCCGGATTCCGCTGCTGGTCCGGATTGTTGCCGCCCTGCTGCGGGCGATTCTGCCCCGGCGGCGGGTTCTGCTGCCCACCGCCTCGTTCACCCTGATTCCTGTCCGATTGCGGCTTGTTCGCGTTCTTGTTCTCGTCCATGTGTTCTCCCGCGCGAGATCGGCCCCGTTCACGGCGATGCAAGCGCGGCACCACTCACGGATTGACAACGCGCGCGGCGAGGTCCTACCCTCCGTGTGTCATGCCTCGTCCTTTCCTGTTCTGGGGTTTCAAATCCTCTCAACAGATGCTCGATAGTCGCCTGGGCTCGCTCGAGCGAGACGTCCTGACGCTGGTCTGGGATCGCGGCGATTCCAGCGTCCGCGAAGTATGCGCTCAACTGGAAACGACCGTCGCATATACGACGGTGATGACGACGATGGACCGGCTCTTCAAGAAGGGTTTGTTGTCACGTCGTAAAGTCGGTCGCGCGTTCGTTTACAGCGCCACGGCGACACGCCACGAACTTGACGGCGCGGTGGCGGCTGAGCTCGTGCAAGGTCTGCTGCAGCGCGGCGGCGATGCTCCGCTGCCGATTCTGTCATCGCTCGTCGACGCCGTCTCCGATCGCGACCGCGCGCTGCTCGACGATCTCGAGCGGCTCATCCACGAGAAGCGACGCGCGATCGACGGGAACGATCGCGGCGCATAGATGATTCCGTTCCTGCTGCACGGCGCCACACTCGCCCTCGCCTGCTTCCTGGCGATCAATCTGCTGCTGTGCGCGTTCGTCGTGATGATCGTGCGGCGCGAGCCGCGCACCAGCTCGCCCGCGTTCTGGTTCGGCCTGCGCGTGCTGCCGGCGATCGCCGCGGCCGCTTTCGTGTCGATCGTTTTCGTACCATCGTACTGGCTCTACGAGCCGCGCGATTTCGCCGAAGGGTTCGATGTCTCGTTGACCGCACTCGCGATCGCGGCGCTGGTCATGCTCGGCGCCGGCGCGGCGCGCGGCGGCGCCGCGTGGCGGCGCGCGAAGCGGCGCAGTCGCGTCTGGATGCGCACGGCGTGTCTGATCGATCTGGGTACGGATCGCGTACCGGCGTTCGCGATCGAGGCGCCGGCGCCGATCATGGCGCTCGTCGGCGTCTGGAGGCCGCGGCTGCTGGTGACGCGCGGTTTGATCGACGCGCTCACCGAGGAGGAGCTGACGGCGAGCATCGCCCACGAGCTGGGACATTTTCGCGCGTGGGACAATCTCAAGCGCCTCTTGATGAGTGCGGCGCCCGACCTGCTGGCGCCGACGTCGATGGCGCGATTCATCGAGCGCCAGTGGGCGAGGGCGGCCGAACATGCCGCCGACCGGTTGTGCGGCGCGGAGACGCCCGCATTCCGCTGCGCGCTGGCATCGGCGCTCGTCAAGGTGGCGCGCCTCACGCCGCCGGAGCCCGCGCTCGCCGACCCGATCAGCACGCTCGTCGGCGGCGGCGACATCGCATTACGGGTCCACATCCTGCTCGACGATCGCGCGGGCCCGGCCGTTTGCCGCCGCCGTAGGCTTCCCTCGCTGACCGCCGCGTTCGCATTCGCCGCGCTCGTCGCCGCCTACGGGCCGCTGCTGCGGACGGTCCACGAGGTCACGGAATTGCTCGTCCACGCGCTTCCATAGCAAATCCTCCGTCCCGAATCCGGAGGCGACATGCGGATCTTTTCCTCGATCGAAAGCCTGCGCCACGACATCCGCTACGCGCTGCGGACGCTGCGCAAATCGCCCGGCTTCACCTTCGTCGCGGTCTTCGCGCTTGCGGTCGGCATCGGCGGCAACACCGCCATCTTCAGCGTGATGGACGCGGTCCGGCTGCGCGCAGTGCCCTACGAGCATCCGGATCGTCTGATCATCCTGTGGGGCAACGTCATGCGCACGAAGGTCGAGCGCCGCGGCGCGTCGTATCCAGACTATCGCGACTGGAAATCACAGGCGACGACGTTCGAAGGGATGGCGGCGTTCGACGGCGCTTCGGCGATCCTCGCGCTCGGCGACGAGCCGGAGCGCATCACGGTCGAAATCGTGTCGCCGCAGTACTTCTCGCTGCTCGGCGTGAACGCGACGCACGGGCGCACCTTTCTCGACGAAGAAGACGGCGCGGCGAACACGAACGCGTTTCTCCTCAGCGACTCGCTGTGGAAGCGCCGGTTCGGCGGCGATCCGCAGGTCATCGGCCGCGCCGTTCGCGTCGACGCGCGCAGCTTCACGATCGTCGGCGTCATGCCGCCCGGCTTCAAAGGGTTGACCGACCAGGCCGAAGGCTGGGCGCCGTTCGTCACGGCTTCCGGCGGGCCGGCGGCGGTCGACGAGCGCGGCTCGCGCGGATTCCAGGTGCTCGGGCGGCTCAAACCGGGCGTCACCGTGGCCCAGGCGCAAACCGACCTCGACGCCATCTCGCGCCGGCTCGAAGCGGCGTATCCCGACACGAACTCGAAGCGCGGCGTGGAAGTCAGTCCACTCGACGTCGAGCTGTTCGGACAGCTTCGGCCCGCGCTGCGCACGCTGATGGCGGCCGTCGCGTTCGTGCTGCTGATTGCCTGCGCCAACGTCGCGAATCTGTTGATCGCGCGCTCGGAAGGGCGGCAGCGCGAGATCGCGCTGCGCACGGCGCTCGGCGCCGGCTGGGGGCGGCTGCTGCGCCAGCTCGTCACCGAAGGGTGCGTGCTGACGATGCTTGGCGCGGTCGCGGGGATTCTGCTGGCGCAGGCCGCGATGCGCGCGCTCGTCGCGACGAGTCCGGTCACGTTTCCAAGCTTCGTCGAACCGGAAATCAACGCGCGCGTGATGATCTTCACCGTCGCCGTGTCGCTCGCCGGCGGCGTCCTGCTCGGCCTCGCGCCCGCCGTCCACGCACGCGTCACGCGACTCGCCGAGGCGCTCAAGGATTCGTCGCGCACGAGCGACGGACGACGGGCGACGCGGATGCGCAGCGCGCTCGTCGTCGCCGAAGTCTCGCTCGCGGTCGTCCTGCTCGTCGGCGCGGGCCTGATGATCCGCACGGTTCGCAATCTCGTGACGCTGAATCCGGGATTCGACGCCAGCTCGGTTCTGTCATTGCGCATCAGCATTCCGCGAGCCGCTGCGCCCGCCGTTCCGAACGCCGCCGCAACCGGCGGCGCACAGAGACCGCAGCCGCCGCCGCTCGTCGCGTCCGCTCGTCTCGTGCTGGATCGCGTGAAGGCGATCCCCGGCGTCGCCGCGGCAAGCCTCGTCAACGACGTGCCATTGAGCGGCGGCGGCAACGCCATCTTCTTCACCGCCGAGGGACAGCCTCCGGTCGATGCGCAGAACGTTCCGCGCGCGTACGTGCATCGCGTGACGCCGGATTTCTTCGCGACGATGCGGGTGCCGCTGAAGGCGGGACGGAGCTTCAACCAGGACGAAATCGCGCCCGACTCCACAGCGGTCGTCGTCAGCGAGCGCGTCGTCACACGCTTCTGGCCCGGGCAGGATCCGATTGGCAAGCGGATCAAGCCAGGCACGCTGACGAACCCGTCGCCGTGGCTGTCGATCGTCGGCGTCGTCGGAGAGATGAAGTATCGTGGCTTACCCGACAATCCGACTCCGGACCCGGATCTCTACTTCCCGTTCATCGATCGCGCGCAGCAGGTCGCGCTCGTCGTGCGCACGGCGGTTCCGCCGGCGTCGCTGGCGCCGTCGGTGCGGGCGGCGATTCGCGGCGTCGACTCGACGATCACGATTTTCGACGTGACGCCGTTGCTCGAGCTCGTCGGCCAGCAGACGGCGCAGTCGCGCTTCACGATGTGGCTGATGGGGATCTTCGCGGCCTGCGCGCTGATGCTCGCCGTCGTCGGCATTTACGGCGTGATGTCGTACCTCGTCACGCAGCGGACGCGCGAAATCGGGATTCGCCTCGCGCTCGGCGCCGGCGGATCGGACATCCTGCGCCTCGTCGTCGGCAACGGCGCGCGGATGATCGGTGCGGGGATCGCCATCGGCGTCGTCGCCGCGCTGGCGCTGCAGCGGCTCATCTCGTCGCTGCTCTTCGGCGTCACGGCCGCGGACGCGGCCTCGCTGTTCGCGGTCGCCTTGCTCGGCGGCGTCGCCCTCGTCGCGTGTTACCTGCCGGCGCTGCGCGCGACGCGTGTGAGCCCTCTCAACGCGTTGAGACACGAATAAGTCGGGCGCGGGCTGGCGGCCCGGAAAGGGCCGCCCGACGAGCGAGGACAGTCACGGTCGTGATGGGTCGGCCCTTCAGGGCCGCCGAATCACGTCGGCCGACACTCGACGATGAAGCGGCTCGATGGCTGGCGCTGTGCGGCGTCGACTTTCAGGCCGGCGGCGCGCGCGAGCTCGCGGAACTGAGTCAGCGTTCGTTCTTTCCCTCCGACCAATATCATCATCAGCAACGCCGGCGATGGCGCGCCGTCATCGTCGGGCGACACGCCGTTGACGAGGACGACGCGGCCGGAAGGACGCGCGGCATCGGCGCAGCGGCGGAGGATGGCCGTCGCCTCGGCATCGGGCCAGTCGAAGAGCACACTCTTCAAGAGATAGAGATCCGCGCCGGCGGGAAGCGGTTCGAAAAAACTCTGTCCCACCACCGTGACACGGTCGACGACGCCGGCGGCTCGGAAGATGTCCGCAGAGCGCGCGACCGTCGACGGCAGATCGACGAGCGTGCCGCGCACGTGCGGCCGGGCGCGCAGGATTTCAGCGAGCAGCGCTCCGGTTCCTCCGCCGACGTCGACGACGGTGCGCACCGATTCCCAGCCGCCGCTGACGAGCACCTCCGGATCCGGCGTGCCGTGTCCGGCAGGTCCCATCAGCGCGTCGAAGCTCGCGGCGAGATTCGGGTGCGCCTGCAGGTCCTCCCAGAATGGGCGTCCGAAAACGGCGCGATACGCCGGTGCGCCGCTGCGAACGGACTCGAGCAGTCCGCCCCACGCGAGCGCCATGCGGCCGCCGAAGTTGTCGAGATCGAGACCGAGCTTCAGCGTGGCGTCGAGCAGCGCGCGAGCCGGCACGTTCAGCGCGAACTGGCCGGGCGACCACTCCTCGAACACACCGCGGCTGACGAGATGTCTCAGCACGCGATGCAGCGACTCGGCATCGCAGTGCGACGCTTCCGCGAGGTCGTCGATCAGCGTGATCCCGGCGGCGATGTGATCCGCGATCTGCAGCGTCGCCACGACGTAGACGCACCACGGCGTGCAGAGATCGCTCAGCGCCCAGATATCGATGTGATCGACCTGATCGACGTCCTTTGGCTGCGGCATCGATCACGAGACTATACTTTGCCGATGCATCCAACGCCGCCCTCCGTCGATCGACCCTACGACGTCCTCGGCATCGGCGCCACGTCGGTGGACTTCGTCTATCAGCTGCCTGCGTATCCGACCGCCACGGCGGCGCTCGCGAAGATGCGCATCACGCAGCATTTCGTCTCGTGCGGCGGCCAGGTCGCCACGGCGCTCGCCACCTGCGCCAGCCTCGGCCTGCGCGCCAAGTTCTGCGGCGTGACCGGCACCGACGACAACGCCAAGAAAGTCCGGCGCGATCTCGAGGATCGCGGCGTCGACCTCAGCGACGTCGTCATCCGCGACGTGTCGAACCAGTACGCGGTGATTCTCGTCGACGAGCACAGCGGTGAACGCATCGTGCTCTGGGATCGCCACGAACGGCTCGCGCTGCGCGAACGCGAGCTCCCGCCCGAGGCCATCGCCAACGCCCGCGTCGTCCATGTGGACGACGTCGATCAGGAGGCGGCGATCCGCGCCGCCAGAATCGCGCGCGAGGCCGGCACGCCGGTCACCAGCGACATCGATCGCATCAACGATCGCACGATGGAGCTCGTCTCGGCGGTCACATTTCCGATGTTCGCCGAACACGTGCCGCCGGCGCTGACCGGCGTCAACGATCCCGCGGGCGCGCTGCGCGCGCTGCGCCGATCGCACGACGGCATTCTCTGCGTGACGCTCGGCGTCCAGGGGGCGATGGCGCTGGAAGGCGATCGCCTGATTCACCTGCCGGCATTTGCGGTCGACGCGGTTGATACGACCGGTGCCGGCGATGTGTTTCGCGGCGCCTTCATCTACGCGTATCTCCAGGGCTGGCCGCTCGAGCAGACGATGCGCTTCGCGAACGCGGCGGCGGCGGTCAGTTGTACGCGTCTCGGCGCCATGGCGAGCGTCCCGTCGCGCAAAGAGGCGGAGCGCTTTCTGGCGACCGCCCAACCAGTCATCTGACTCAACATCGCGCGAGCCTCGCAGCGCCGCTGGAGTACGCGGCTTATACCACCAGTGAGGCGACGTCGACGCGCTGGCCAGTGTCGCACGCGCGGGTGGCGGCGACGGCGATTCGCAGCGCCGCGACGCCATCTTCAATCGTCACCGGCGCCGGCCGGCTCTTCAACACGTTCTCGGCGAAATTCTCGAGCTGCAGCGTGTACGCGCGCTCGAAGCGCTCCATGAAGTACGGCACCGTGTCGTGCGCGACGCTGTTCTTCGTCATGAGCAGCACCGGCGTCTCGCGGATGTAGCCGACCCGGATCGTGCCCTCGGTGCCGAGCAGATCGGTCGAGATGTCGTACCCGTAAAAACCATTGCGCGTCAGATCGACGACGCCGAGCCGGCCGTCCGCGAACGTCATCGTCGCGATGACGTTGTCGCGATCGCCGACCGTCGCCAGCTCGGGAAACGCGAGCACGCCGCCGACCGCCTGCACGCTCGCGACATCGCCCATGAACCAGCGCGCGAGATCGAAATCGTGAATCCCCATGTCGATGAAAATCCCGCCGCTGCTCTTCGGATCCGCGTAGGAGAGGCTCGGCGGGAACGGATCGCGCGATGTCGCCTTGAAGACGACCGGCCGGCCGATGCGCCCCTCGTCGACCTGCCGCTTCGCCGCCGCGTATCCCGGATCGAAACGGCGCATGAAGCCCATCTGAAAGAACGTGCCGGTCTGCTTCTCCGCGTCCGCCATCGCGGTCGCCTCCGACAACGACAACGCCGGCGGCTTCTCGCAGAAGGTCGGCTTCTTCGCCTTCAGCGAGGCGACGACGAGATCGCGATGCGTGTGCGTCGGGCTGACGATCACGACGGCATCGACATCCGCGTCGCCGATCAACGTGCCCGGATCGCCGTACCACCGCGGCACATCGAACTCCGCTGCGACATCACGTGCCAGCGTCGCGTTCGTGTCCGCGACGGCGACCAGGCGCGTGTGCGCAATCCGCGCGCTCAGGTCGCGCGCGTAGACGCGGCCCAGGCGCCCCACTCCGATGAGACCGACGTTCAACCTCGCCATTTATTTCACGTTCTCCCTGGTGATCAACTCGATGCGGACCTTCGCGTCCGCTTCGAACGGCTCGCCTTTGACGGCATGGACCGCGTTCTCGACGGCGAGACGGCCCATCTCGTCGGGAAACTGCGCCACCGAGCCGAGCATCGTGCCGTCTCGGATCGCCTTGCGCGCATCCTCGACCGCGTCGAACCCGACGACGCGAATCGATCCGGTCTTGTTGGCGGCGCGAATCGCTTCGACCGCGCCGAGCGCCATCATGTCGTTGCACGCGAACAGCGTGTCGAGCTCCGGATGCGCCTGCAGCATGTTCTGAAACACGTTGAATCCCTGATCGCGCTCCCAGTTGGCCGGCTGCGACGCGACGATGCGGATGCCGGGTGAATCCTTGATCCCGTCCTTGAATCCGCGCAGCCGCGAGTCGCCGGTCTCGTGGCCGGGAATGCCCTCGAGCACCGCGACGCTGGCCTTGCCCTTGGTCGCGTCGACGATGAACTTCGCGGCAATCCGGCCGCCTTCATAGTTGTCCGACCCGATGAAGCTGACGATCTTCGCGCCCGCTTCGTCGGCCGCCGCCTTGTCGAGCCGCGTATCGACGATGACGACCGGGATGTTCGCGCGATTCGCCTTCACCACCGCCGGCACGACCTCGCGCGAGCCGCTCGGCGTCAGACACAGCGCCTTCACGCCGGTCTGCAACAGGTTCTCGACGATCTGCATCTGGCGCTCGACGTCGATCTCGCGCTCCGCCGCCTGAACGACGAGGTCCACGCTCAGCCGCGCCGCCGCCTCCTGGGCGCCGCGCTGCATGTCGTTGAAGAACGGACTGTTCAGCGTCTTCAGCACCAGCGCGATGCGCGGCTTGGACGCCGACGCCGTGCTGTCGCCGCCTCGATTGCAGCCAGCCAACGCCATCACCGCGACGACGACAACGATCACAACCGACGTCGCGCGTGAAGAAACCCTGTTGTTCAACATGATGTCCTTGTCAACGCTCATGGTGAGCCGTCAAACGCTCATGGTGAGCTCGTC
>DAIUKO010000150.1:10584-17141 GCA_036848175.1 Vicinamibacterales bacterium
CGTCAAACGCTCATGGTGAGCTCGTCGAACCATGAGCGCGCTCTGCTCGTCCTTCGACAGGCTCAGGACGAGCGGTCCAGTGAACTCTTCGAACCTCTCACGTTCGCTTCTCCTTCACCATGATGTCCACGAGCACCGCAACGATGATCACCACGCCGATCACGAGCTGCTGCAGAAACGATGAGACGCCCAGCAGGTTCAATCCGTTGCGCAGCACGCCCATCGTCAGCGCACCGATCAGCGTTCCGCCGAGATGTCCTTCGCCGCCGCTGAGGCTCGTGCCGCCAATCACCACCGCGGCGATCGCGTCGAGCTCGTACATGATGCCCGCAATCGGCTGCGCTGAATTGAGCCGTGCGGTCAGCAGCACCGCAGCAATCGCGCTCATCGCGCCCGACACGACATAGACCATCGTCTTGTGGAAGCGGACGTTCACGCCCGACAGCCGCGTCGCCTCTTCATTGCCGCCGATGCCGTAGACGTACCGGCCGAAGCGCGTGCGCGACAGCACGAAATGCGCGGCCGCATAAATCGCCAGCGTCAGCACGATCGGCGCCGGCACGCCGGCGAGGCGGCCGGTCGCGATCGATCGGAACGCGGCGTCGAATCCCGAGATCGGCCGTCCGTCGGTCATCAGCAGTGCGGCGCCGCGGGCGACACTCATCATGCCGAGCGTCATGATGAACGGCGGCAGCCGGCCAAACGCGATGACGACGCCGTTGAGCAAGCCGGTGGCCGCGCCGACGCCGAGGCCGGCGGCAATCGCGAGCGGAATCGACCACCCCGCTTTGAGCGCCGCCGCCAGCACGACGCCCGCCACCGCGACCAGCGAACCGACTGACAGATCGATGCCGCCCGAAATGATCACGAACGTCATCCCGACGGCGACAATCGCGTTGATGGAGGTCTGCTCCATCACGTTCAGTGCGTTGGCGACCGTCAGGAAATGCGGCGTGAGAATCCACAGCAGCAGGCAGAGACCGATCAAACCGGCGACCGTTCCAAATCGACGCCCGGCTCCGCGCAGCCATGGGGTCACGAGGCGAGGCCCAACGCCGCCTGCAGGACGCGTTCTTCGGTGGCCGTCGCCGCGTCGAGCTCGGCTTGAATGCGGCCGTGGCGCATCACGTAGATGCGATCGCTCATGCCGAGCACCTCGGGCAGCTCCGACGAGATCATCAGGATCCCCGCGCCCGCGTCGGTGAGGCGGTTCATCAGCTCGTAGATCTCCACCTTCGCGCCGACGTCGACGCCGCGCGTCGGCTCGTCCATCACGAGCAGGCTCGCGTCGGCCGCGAGCCACCGCGCCAGCACCACCTTCTGCTGCGTGCCGCCGCTCAGCCGGACGACGCGCTCGGCGACGTGCGGCGTTTTGATCCGCAGCTCGGCGATCCATCGCTCCGCAGCTTCGCGCTCCGTGCGGAGGGACACGACGCCGCCGCGCGACCATCGCGCGAGATTCGGGAGGCCGATGTTCTCGCCGACCGATCGCATCAGCACCAGGCCGTGACGCTTGCGATCCTCGGGAAGAAAGCCGACGCCGGCGGCGATCGCCTGACGCGGCGTCTTCGGCGTGACGTCGCGGCCGGCGATGATCACGCGTCCGCGCGACGGTCGATCGGCGCCGAAGACGAGGCGCGCGAGCTCGGTGCGGCCGGCGCCCAACAGTCCTGCGAGACCGACGATTTCCCCGCGGCAGACCGTGAGGCTGACATCATTGACAACCGGAGCACGCGAAGGCCCTGACACGTGCTCGAGCCGGAGCAGCTCTTGTCCGGCGGCGCAGCGGCGGCGTGGAAAGTGATCGCGGATCTCACGGTTTGCCATCAGCCGAATCAGCACGTCGAACGACGTCTCCGGCAGCGGAAAGGTGCCGACGGCGCGGCCGTCGCGAAGCACGGTCACGCGCCGCCCGATCTCGGCGAGCTCGCGCATCCGGTGGGAGATGTAGACGACCGCGACGCCGCCCCTTCGACGCTCGTCCTGAGCCGTGTCGAAGGACGAGCGCTCAGGGCCAGCCGCCGTGACGCGGCGGATGACCTCGAACAGCCGATCGATCTCGCGGGCCGTGAGTGCTGACGTCGGCTCGTCCATGACCAGCACGCGCGCACGGCGGAACAGCGCCTTCGCGACCTCGACCATCTGCTGCTCGGCGATGCCGAGGCGATCCACGCGGAGGGCCGGATCGATCTCGAGACCGACCTCGGCGAGGCTGCGGCGCGCCGCGTCGCGCATCGCACCGCGATCGATCACGCCGGCGCGCGACGGCTCGTGCCCGAGGAGAATATTCTCCGCGACCGTCAACTGCGGAACGAGGCTGAGCTCCTGATAGATCGTCGCGATCCCGAGCGACTGCGCGTCGCGCGGCGAGGCGATCGAGACCGGCGCGCCGTCGAGCAGAATCTCGCCGGCGTCTTTGCTGTACGCGCCGCTGAGAATCTTCATCAGCGTCGACTTGCCGGCGCCGTTCTCGCCGAGGAGCACGTGCACTTCGCCGGCGCGCAGATCGAAGTCGACCTTGTCGAGCGCGACGACGCCGGGAAAGGTTTTTCGGATTCCCCGCATCTCGAGCACGGGCGAGCCCGCGGCGTCAGGCGTCGTCAGGGCGGGGGATTCGGGATTGGGGACTCGGGATTCGATGGTGGGGTATACCTTTTTCCCGGCCCCGCATCAAGCGCGGGGCGCTTTGCCGAAACGCCGCGCGTCGATACACTGGCAGGACCGACCAGATGGCGCGGACGTTCGACGTACTCACGATGGGACGGAGCTCGATCGATCTCTACGCACACCAGATCGGTGTGCCGATGACCGAAGTCAAGAGCTTCGACGCCTACGTCGGGGGCTGTCCGACCAACATCGCGGTCGGCACGCGGCGGCTCGGACTGCGTTCGGCGCTGTTGACCGCGGTGGGACAGGACGAAGTCGGCGACTTCATCCTGAACTTTCTGAATCGCGAGACGGTCAACACACGCTTCATCCCGCGCAAGCCTGGCCACCGTACCAGCGCGGTGCTGATGTCGATCCAGCCGCCGGACAAGTTCCCGCTCACGTTCTATCGAGACAACTGTGCCGACCGCGAGCTGACCATCCGGGACGTCGATCGCGTGCCGATCGGCGATGTGAGCATGCTGGTGCTCACTGGCACCGGACTCAGCCACGAGCCGTCGCGCAGTGCGACGATGCACGCGGCGGAGAAGGGCTCGGCGGCGGCAACGCGCGTGATCGTGGACATCGACTACCGGCCGGATCAGTGGCCCGATCGGCACGCATTCGCGATCGCGGTGCAGGAGCTCCTGCACCACGCGCACCTCGCCGTCGGCACGGAAGAAGAGGTCGCGGCGGCAGCGGACGGCGCGGCCGACATCGAAGCCGCGGTGGCGAGTCTGCTCGATTGCGGGATCGAAGCGCTGGTTCTGAAACGCGGCGCGGCCGGATCGGCGGTGTTCACGCGCGACGGATCGCGGGTCGACGTGGCGCCGTTTCCGGTCGACGTTCTGAACGTGCTCGGCGCCGGCGACGCATTCGCCAGCGGCTTGATCTACGGACTGCGGCAGGGGTGGACGCTGCCGCGGGCGGCGCGCGTCGGCAACGCGACCGGCGCGATCATCGTCACGCGGCACGGCTGCGCCAACTTCATGCCGACATGGTCCGAAGTCGAAGCGTTCGTTACTGCTCGTGGAGGTTGGTTGTGGGAATCCGTCGCCTGACCGTCGGCCAGGCCATCGTCGAATTTCTCGTCGCCCAGCAGTCGGAGCGCGACCACGTCACGCAGCCGTTCTTTCATGGCGTGTTCGGCATCTTCGGCCACGGCAACGTCGCCGGCCTCGGCGAGGCGCTGCTGGCGGCGCGGGATCGCATCCGCTTCTATCTACCGCGCAACGAGCAGGCGATGGTGCACACCGCGGCCGCGTTCGCGAAGATGCGCAATCGTCTCCAGACCTGCGCCTGCACCTCGTCGATCGGACCCGGCGCCACGAACATGCTGACCGCGGCGGCCGGCGCGACGATCAATCGCATTCCGGTCCTGCTGCTGCCCGGCGACATCTTCGCGACGCGACGAGCGGCGCCGGTGCTGCAGCAGCTCGAGTCGTCTTCGTCGCTCGACGTCTCGGTGAACGACTGCTTCAAGCCGGTGTCGAGGTTCTGGGATCGCATCAATCGACCCGAGCAGCTCGCCGCGTCGCTCGTCGAGGCGATGCGCGTGCTGACCTCGCCCGCGGAAACCGGCGCGGTGACGCTCGCGCTGCCGCAGGACGTGCAGGCCGAGGCCTTCGATTTTCCCGAGGCGCTGTTCGAGCCGCGCATCTGGCAGGTGGCGCGGCCGCGCGCGGACACGGCGCGAATCGAGCAGGCCGCCGCCCTCCTGAAATCGTCGCACTCGCCGTTCATCGTCGCCGGCGGCGGCGTGATCTACAGCGATGCCTGCGACGGGCTGCGCCGGTTCGTGGAGCGCACGGGAATCGCCGTCGGAGAGACGCAGGCGGGAAAAGGCGTCTTGCCGTTCGATCATCCGCAGTCGGCCGGCGCCGTCGGCGTGACCGGCACGTCGACGGCGAATCGGATCGCGCGCGACGCAGACGTGGTCCTCGTGATCGGATCGCGGCTGAGCGACTTCACGACCGCTTCGAACAGTGCCTTCGCGAACCCGGAGGTCCGCTTCATCTCGATCAACGTGGCGGAGCTCGACGCCTACAAGCGCGCCGCGATTCCCCTCGTCGGCGACGCCCGCGCGACGCTCGAGGAGCTCGAGGCGCGAACGGCCGGCTACCGCGTGCGAGACGACTACGCGCGTCATCTCCGCGAGTGGAAATCGGACTGGGAGCGTGAAACGGATCGGCTGTTCCAGACCACCGGTCGGCGCGGCGTGCTGACGCAAGCGGAGGTCATCGGCGCGTTGAACGACACCCTCGCTCCACGCGATGTGATCGTCTGCGCGGCCGGCAGCCTCCCCGGCGATCTGCACAAGCTGTGGCGCAGCCGCGATGTGAAGGGGTACCACCTCGAGTACGGCTACTCGTGCATGGGCTACGAGATCGCCGGCGGGCTCGGCGTGAAGCTGGCCGCGCCGGATCGCGAAGTGTTCGTCCTCGTCGGCGACGGCTCGTACTTGATGATGGCGCAGGAGCTCGCGACGGCGATTCAGGAAGGCATCAAGATCAACGTCGTCTTGTTCAACAACTGCGGCTTCTCGAGCATCGGCGGCCTGTCGGCGTCGGTCGGCTGCGATGGGTTCGGGACCGAGTACCGGCGGCGAACGGCCAGCGGGGATCTCGACGGCGCGTCGGTCGACGTCGACTTCGTCGCGAATGCGGCGTCGCTCGGCGCAAAGGCGATCACGACCGCGGACGCCGCCTCACTCCGCCGCGCGATCGCGGACGCACGCGCCTCCTCCGATTCGACCGTGATCGTCGTCCCCGTCGATCGCGACGTTCGCGTCGGCGGCTACGAGTCGTGGTGGGACGTGCCGGTCGCGGAGACATCGACGCTCGAATCGGTCCGCGTTGCGCGCAGCGAGTACGACAAGGCGAAGCGCAATCAGCGAACGTTGCTGTAGGGGCCGACCCATGTGCCTGTCCTGAGCGCCGAGTCAAACGCCAAACCTCATGCACATTGCCAACGCGCCCTGTTCGTGGGGCATTCTCGAATTCGAGTCGACGACGCTCGCGCCGGCGGCAGCGCAGGTGCTCGACGAAATCGCCGCGACCGGCTACAGCGGGACCGAGCTTGGTGACTGGGGATTCCTGCCGACCGATGCCGGACGGCTGGCTGACGATCTCGATCGCCGCCGTCTCGCGCTCGTCGGCGCGTTCGTCGACGTCGCATTGACCGATCGCGCGGCGCACGATGGCGGTGAAGCGACCGCGCTGAGGACCGCGCGTCTGCTCGCCGCCGCGAGCCTGTTCCATACGTCCACGTCCTCAGCGTCCGCCGCGTCCTCCGTGGTACCACCCGTGATCGTGTTGTCCGATGCGACGGCACGAGATCCGACGCGCACGGCGCGAGCCGGACGCATCACGCCGGAGGACTCGCTGACATCGGCGCAGTGGGACATCGTGGCCGCTGGCGCCGAGCGGATCGCGCGCGCTGTGCGTGAAGCGACTGGCTTGCGCACGGTGTTCCACCATCACTGCGCCACCTACGTCGAAACGCCCGGCGACATCGACGCGTTGATGCAGCGCACATCGGCCGATCTCGTCGGCCTCTGTCTCGACACCGGCCACGCGACGTTCGGCGGCGGCGATCCGGTGACGCTCGTCGATCGATATCGCGGCCGGATCCGGCACGTCCACTTCAAGGACTGCTCGCGCGAGATCGCCGATCGCGCGCGCGCCGAGGCGTGGGACTACGTGACCGCGGTCCGCCACGGCCTCTTCTGCGAGCTCGGTCGCGGCGAGGTCGACTTCGCCAGCGTCCGCGATCGCCTGCGTGCTCACGGCTACGATGGCTGGATCGTCGTCGAACAGGACGTGCTCCCCGCGATGGGCACGCCCGCGGCGAGCGCCGAGCGGAATCGACGTTTCCTCGCAGGACTGGGCCTGTAGGCATATATGTTTCGT
>DAIUKO010000151.1:0-16832 GCA_036848175.1 Vicinamibacterales bacterium
CAGACCACGGTCAGACCACGGTCAGACCACGGTCAGACCACGGTCAGACCACGGGTCAGACCACGGTCAGACCGCAGTCAGACCACGGTCAGACCGCAGTCAGACCGCGGTCAGACCGCGATCGAAAGCGAGGGAAACCATGAGAGTTCTGATTGCGGGCGCGACTGGGGCGATGGGTCAGCCGCTGGTTCGCGCGCTCGTTCGACGTGGACACGACGTGATCGGATTGACCCGTTCGGCGTCGAAGCGGGCGTCGATCGAATCGCTGGGCGCGCGCGCGGTCATCGGCGACGCCCTCGACGCCGACGAGATGAAACGGGTCGTTGCCGACGCGGCGCCGAGTCACGTCGTCCATTTGCTGACCGCGCTGCCCGCGGCCGGTCCGATGCGCGCGCGCGATCTGCGGCCGACCAACGAGCTTCGCGTGCGCGGCACCGAGAATCTCCTCCGCGCCGCCATCGCCGCACGCGTGAAACGGCTCGTCGCCGAATCGTTCATCGGCATCTACGGCAGAGCGGACTTCGATCGGCCGCAAGGCGAAGACGGACCGCTGGCGCCGCCCGTCGACGGCGTATTTCACGAAGCCGACCTGGCGCTTCGCTCGCTCGAAGATCAACTGAAGCGCGCACGCGACGCCAACGCGATCGAGACGGTGACGCTCCGCTACGGCGGCATCTACGGTCCACAGGTCGCGTCGATGCAGGCGGTTCTGCAGATGCTGCGCACGCGCCGTTTGTTCCTGCCGCGAGGCGTCGACGGCGTCATGTCATTCGTCCACGTCGACGATGCGGCCGCGGCAACCGTCGCGGCGCTCGAACACCCGTCGCCGGCCGCGGTGTACAACGTCGTCGACGATCAGCCGATGTCGCTCGCCGCGTTTCTCGACATCGCCGCGTCGATGATCGGCGCGCCGCCGCCGCGCACGATGCCGGCGTGGATCTTCCGCTTCATCGCGCCGCTGATGGCCGAAGCGATGTCGGTCCGGATGCCGTTGTCGAACGCGAAGGCGAAGCGCGAGCTCGGGTGGCAGCTTGCGTATCCGACAGTACGCGACGGGATGCGCGATCTCCTGACGCGGATGGAGCACGCGGCCTGATGGACGTTGCCGGATTCCAGGAGCTGCGGCCGTACATGTTCTCGGTCGCGTACCGAATGCTCGGCCGCGCGACCGAGGCCGAAGACGTCGTGCAGGACGCCTGGGTTCGATATCAGACAGCGGCGCCCAGCGACGTCGGCTCGCTGAAGGCGTATCTCACGACGATCGTGACGCGGCTGTGTCTCGATCGATTGAAGTCGGCGCACGCCACGCGCGAGCAATACGTCGGACCGTGGCTCCCGGAACCGATTCTCACCGATGGCCCCGCGAACCCCGAGCAACTCATGGCGCGCTACGAATCGATCACGATGGGCTTCCTCGTGCTGCTCGAAACGCTGACGCCGCCGGAGCGCGCGGTGTTCCTGCTGCGCGAAGTGTTCGACTACGACTACGACACGATCGCGAGCATGCTCGACACGACGGCCGGCAATTGCCGGCAGCTTCTCTCGCGAGCGAAGTCGCGCATCGCCGAAGGGCGTCCGCGCCCGCGGGCGGACACACGGGTCCGCCTCTCCAATGGCGACGACGTCAGTACCGACTTATCTGAGCGCTCGTCCTTCGACGCGGCTCAGGACGAGCGTCGAAAGGCCGGCCCCGATCCAAATAAGCGTCTCGTCGAGGTGTTCCTCGCCTCTCTCCAACGCGGCGACGCGGCCGAACTGGCGACGATGCTCGCCGACGACGTCGAATGGTGGGCGGACGGCGGCGGAAAGGTCGCCGCCACGCGACGGCCGTTGTTCGGCCGCGAATCGGTCTTGAAGCTGCTGCTCGGCATTCGCCGCGGCGCCGAGAAGCTCGGCGCCGCGATGTCAACGAATGTCACCTCGATCAATGGCGAGCCCGCCATCGTGGTCAGGGTGGGACAGGAAATTGACAGCGTCTACGTCTGTTCGATCGCTGGCGGCGTCATTGCCGCCGTCCATGCCGTGCGAAACCCCGACAAGCTGCAATACCTGAAAGGCCAGCTCAGGGACTAAACTTCAGCGGTCCGTATCAATTAAAGGAGTACGGGCCACAACAGGCCCTGGACCGCGATTCGCGCGCCGCGACGACGGTGCGCCCCGAGCGTGCGTCCGAGGAGCCACACCACTCGTCCCTTATGTCGATACGGTGGCCGCTCACGATGGCTCTGGCCGCCATCGAATCGGAGGTCTGGTCCACGACGCCGTTTGCGCTGGTCGGCACGACGGCGCCGGCCGGGAACGGTCTCGTGCGCTTCGAGATGCGGTCGCGCGCCGCCACTTCCGTCAACCTGCTCCACCCTGACGAGTTCCTGCCGGGACGCGCCGTCGATCGCATGGTGTCGCCGTGGGGCGTCGGCCCGATGGGCCGCGTGCCAATCGACTGGGACGGCGCGATGTGCTTCGCCGCCCTTCCTGACGGGAGGCCATTTCAAGAGGCCGACACGCACATGCTCGCGCGCCTCGCGCAACAGGTGGCTGAACGATCGCGGGCCGACGAGCCGGATGACATGCGCGAGCAGCGTCTCACCCGCATCGACGCGCTGTCGGACGTGCTTCGCACGCTCACCGGCGCGCTCGACCTTCGCGATGTCTTCTCGCAGCTGTCGACGGTCGCGCGGCGCGTGCTGCCGCACGACTCCGCCTTCGCGTTGATGTTCATGCGCGCCGAGGGGCACATCAAGATCCGCCTGCACGCGCTCAGCGTCCCGGACGGGTGGCAGCTTCCCGAGGTCATCGACAATCCCTATCCGGACGAGATGACCGAGGGCTGGGACTTCGCCGTCCACCACGACCTGAGCGCCGATCCGACGGAAAGAAATCTGCCGGCAACGCGTCTCGGTCTCCGCTCCGCGGTGCGTTTGCCGGTCCGGCTCGACGGCCGCATGGCCGGCGCGGTGATCTTCAGCTCGTTCGAGCCGCGCCGATACAGCGAGGCAGACGTGCCGATCGCGCGGCGGATTGCGGACTACGTGACGCTCGCGCTCGCGCATCAGCGTCTCGCGGAAGAGGCGCGCGAAGCCGCCGCGGTCCGCGAGCGGGCGGCGAACCTCGAGATGCTCGACGGCCTCCTGAAGACGCTGTCCGGCGTCCTCGACGTCCGCGAAGTGTTCGACCGTGTCTCGCAGGTCTGCGAACAGGTGATGACGCACGACGCGATGTCGATCTCGATCCCGCACGACGACGGCCGCGGGTGGACGCTTCACGTGACCACCGGCGCGCTCAGCCACATCGTGACGCCGTTCGAGATGTCGGCGCCGACGCCGCGTCTGCTCGACAGCTACTGGGACTTCGAGCTCGTCGCGGACATGGCGGCACATTCGAAGTACGACGGCACGCCGTCGGTCAACGCCGGCATGCGCGCGCTGCTCAGCATCCCGGTGTGGGTGGAACGGCGCCTGCGTGCGACCGTCAACTTCTATTCGCGCCAGCCGGGACACTTCACCCATGATGACGTGCTGGTCACGCGGCGCATCGCCGATCACATCGCGCTGGCGCTGTCGCACCAGCAGCTCGCCGAGGAGGCGCGGCGCACCGTGGAGCTGCGCGCGCGGACGGCGAATCTCGAGCTGCTCGACGAACTGCTCGCGACCCTGACCGACACCGCGCAGCTGAGTGAATTGTTCGATCGCGTCTCCGAGGTGGCCAAGAAGGTGATTCCGCACGATGCGATGATGCTGCCGGTGCTGCTCCCCGACGGGATTCACGCGCGGGGCTACGCGACCAGCGGCGTCGACACGGGATCGATCCCGGAAGTCATTCCGGTTCCGCAGGCCTTCCGCGATCCGAATTGGGAGTACGACCTGGTCGATGACGCCAGCCGTCATCCCGATCCGCAGAACCAGCGAATGGCGGCGATCGGATTTCGTTCGGGGCTGCGCGTGCCGATTCGCATCGACGGCAAGGTCGCGGCCGGCCTCGCCTTTTCGGCGCGCGAGCCGAACGTCTACAAGCAGAGCGACGTGCTGACGGCGCGGCGCATCGCGGATCGATTCGCGCTCTGCCTCGCGCGGGAGCGCCAGGCGGAAGCATCGCGGCGCGCCGAGCAGGCGAGCGCGCGCGCGTCGCGTCTCGAGTCGCGCGTCCGCACGCTGACCGACGAGCTCGACGCCCGCACCGGCCGCCGCGTCGTCGGCGACTCGGCATCGTGGCGGCAGGTGTTGACGCAGGCGACGCAGGTGGCGGCGACCGATACGACCGTTCTGCTGCTCGGCGAATCGGGCACCGGCAAAGAAGTGGTCGCCCGCTTTCTGCATCGGGCCTCGCCGCGATCCGATGGTCCCTTCCTCGCGCTCAACTGCGCCGCGCTGCCGGAGCAATTGCTCGAGGCCGAACTGTTCGGGTACGAGCGCGGCGCCTTCACCGGGGCGACGCAGAGCAAGCCCGGACAACTCGAGCAGGCCGGCGGCGGCATTCTGTTCCTCGACGAAGTCGGCGAGATGAGTCCGTCGGCGCAGGCGAAATTCCTGCGCGTGCTGCAGGAGCGCGAATTCCAGCGGCTCGGCGGCACCCGCGTGCTGCGCACCGACGCGCGCATCGTCGCCGCAACCAATCGCGATCTGCACCGCGCGATGGAGCAGGGCGTGTTTCGCGAGGATCTCTTCTATCGCCTGAACGTGTTTGCGATTCGCCTGCCCCCGCTGCGCGACCGGCCCGACGACATCCTGCCGATCAGCGATGCCTTTCTCTCGGAAATCGGCCGTACTCTCGGTCGGCCGCCGGCTGGGATTTCGAAAGACGCGCGGAAGCGGCTCACGGAGTATCACTGGCCGGGCAACGTGCGCGAGCTGCGGAACATTCTCGAACGCGCCGCCATCCTGTGCGAAGGCGGGCTGATCACCGACGATCATCTGTCGCTCGACGTCGTGCCGCGCGCCGTCGCGACCGCGGCCGTCGCACCCGCGCCCACGGCGATCGCCGAGGGCATCGTTGCCCCGGCAGCGCCGGCGGGCAGCGATCTGAACGCGATGGAGCGCTCGATGATCGAGCAGGCGCTGCAGAACGCGCGCTTCAACAAATCAAAAGCGGCGCAGGCGCTCGGGCTCACGCGCGCGCAGCTCTACGTCCGCATGCGGCGTCACGGGCTCGAATGATGTGGATCTCGTCATTCGAGGCTGACGTCCGCGCGATTGCCGACGTCGAGGCCTACGGCGTCGTGCTCCCCGCCCCCGACGATCACGTCGAGACCATCACGAGGCATCCGTATGGTGCGGCGTCGCACCTCCTGCCGATCGGCCGTCTTCCCCCGGCGTTGACCGAACCGCCGGACCGCGCCGCCATCGTCACGCCGCTCTCGGCGCGTTTCAATCCGGCGCATGACGTGACGAAGCGGTTCGCGACGTTGTACGGGATCGAGTGCATGCTGCTGGTGCCGCTGCCCGATCGCGAGGGACTCCTCTGGACCGGTAAGCGCGGGCTCGAGCCGTTCACGCAGCAGCAGGTGGAAGGCTTCGAGCAGCTCGTGCCGCGTCTCGCCGACGCCATCCGCCAGCCGGAGCCGCGCGACGTCAAGCTCGCGCGCCTGGCGCGGATCGATGTGGTCGAGCAGGTGCTCCCGGTGATCGCGAGCACGCTCGACGTCCGCGGCGTCTTCCATCGGCTGTCCGAGGTGGCGCGGTCGGTTCTGCCGCACGATGCCGCGACCATCCTGCTGCTCGAGGACGATCCGGCGTACGCACGGCTGTATGCGCTCGACGGGATCGACCGCGAGAGCGTCCCGGAGGTGTTTCCGACCAACTACGGAGCGGTGTTCAACCAGCACTTCCTGTTCTCGATTCACGACGACCTGCTGGCGATGCCGAGCGAGCGCGATCGCCCGACGGCGAAGGCGGGACTCCGATCGGCGCTGCGGCTGCCGCTGCGCTTCGACGGCAAGACCGGCGGCGCGCTCGAATTCAGCTCCGCGACCGTCAACTCGTACTGTGAGGCCGACGTCGCCGTGGCGCGCCGCATCGGCGACTATGTCGCGCTCGCCTTGTCGCATCAGCGGATGGCCGACACCGCACGCCGCGCGGCGACGCTGCGCGAGCGCGAACAGAATCTGCAGGTGCTCGACGATCTGCTGCCGACGCTGGCCGGTGTGCTCGACATCCGCGAGGTGTTCGATCGTGTGTCGGTCATTGCGCAGAAGGTGTTGACGCACGATGCGATGGGCGTGACGACGATCCTCGAGCGCGAACAGCGCATCCGCGTGCACGCGGTCAGCGGCTTCGACGGCGACTTCCCGACGTCCTTCGAGACGGCGATGCCGCAGCCGGAGCTGCTCACCGAACCGTGGGAATACGTCATCATCGACGACATGCCGGCCGATCCGCGCTACGCCGGCTCGCCGACGGTCAAGGCCGGCATGCGATCGGTCCTCGGCCTGCCGGTCCGATTCGAAGGGCGGCTGCACGCCGGCGTGAACTTCTACTCGCGATCCACGGCCGCTTTTACGCCCGACGACGTTCTCGTCGGTAAACGCATCGCCGATCATCTGGCGCTGGCGATCTCGCACCAGCGCCTCGCCGAAGAAGCGCGTGCCAGCGAGGAACTCCAGGCGCAGACGGCCAGCCTCGAGCTGCTCGACGAGCTCCTCGCCGCGCTGACCGACACCGGCGATCTGGCCGACCTGTTCGATCGCCTCTCGGCGGTGGCGGGAAAGGTCATCCCGCACGACGGGATCGCGCTCATGGTGATGCTGCCCGACGGCGTTCACGCGCAGCGCTACGCGAGCAGCGGCATCGCGGCGAGCCGCCCCGTCATCGTCGACGTGCCGTCGGCGTTTCAGGCGACCGATTGGGAGTACGAACTGGTCGAAGATGCCGCGCTTTGTCCGGAACCCTACAACCAGGAAATGGCGGGGCTCGGATACCGTTCGGCGCTGCGTGTCCCGATCCGTGTCGACGGTAAGCTGGCGGCGGGCATCGGCTTCCTGGCTCGCGCGCCCGGCGTGTTCAAGCCGATCCACACGCTCGCGGGGCGCCGCATCGCCGATCGGTTCGCGCTGTGCCTCGCGCGCGAGGGTCAGGTGGAAGCGTCGAGGCGCGCCGACGAAGCGTCGGCCCGGGCGTCGCGGCTCGAGTCGCGCGTGCGTGCGCTCAGCGACGAGCTCGACGCCCGCACCGGCTACCGCCGCGTCGTCGGCCAATCGGCGTCGTGGAAGCAGGTGCTGACGCAGGCGACGCAGGTCGCGGCGACCGAGACCACGGTGCTGCTGCTCGGCGAGTCGGGAACCGGCAAGGAAGTGGTCGCGCGGTTTCTACACCGCGCCTCGGCGCGGCACGAGGGTCCGTTCATCGCGCTCAACTGTGCGGCACTGCCGGAACAGCTCCTCGAAGCGGAGCTCTTCGGCTACGAGCGCGGCGCGTTCACCGGGGCGACGCAGAGCAAACCGGGTCAATTGGAGCAGGCCGGCGGCGGGACGCTGTTCCTCGACGAAGTGGGCGAGATGAGCCCGCCGGTGCAGGCGAAGTTTCTGCGCGTGCTGCAGGAGCGCGAGTTCCAGCGGCTCGGCGGCACGCGCGTGCTCCGCACCGACGCGCGCGTCGTCGCCGCCACCAATCGCGATCTGCAGCAGATGATGAGTCGCGGCCAGTTCCGCGAGGATCTCTTCTACCGCTTGAACGTGTTTGCGATCCGGCTGCCGCCGCTGCGCGATCGCAAAGAGGATGTGCTCGCGCTGAGCGAAGCGTTCCTGGCGGAGTACGGCCGCAGCCTCGGCCGGCCACCGGCGGGCATCGCCCGCGATGCGCGGACGCTGCTGATGGACTACCACTGGCCGGGCAACGTGCGCGAGCTGCGGAACATCCTCGAGCGCGCGTCGATCCTGTGCGACGGCGGCCTGATCACCGCCGAGCATCTCGCCATCGACACGACTCGAGTTGGCCGCCGCGCTCCGATCGAGATCGAGCGCGAGCCTGTGGTCGAGCGTCACCCGACGCCGGTCGCGGAGGCCTCGCGCGCGAGCGAGGTCCCCGCGGGCGATCTCGGCACGATGGAGCGCGCGATGATTGAGCAGGCGCTGCAGAACGCGAAGTTCAACAAGTCGAAGGCGGCCGCGGCGCTCGGCCTCACGCGCGCGCAACTCTACGTCCGGATGCGGAAACACGGATTGGAGTAAGCCTCGCCGATGCCAGGCATCGATCCATTGTGTGAAGGCGTTTCGCTCCTGCTCAGGGCCGCGAAACGCGCGCTCCCGGCGAGTGGGCTCGGCGTCGTCCGCGCGGACGACGCCGACTCCATCGTCCGATGGCCAGACACGGACCGATGATCTTCCTGGGACCTAACCGATCGGCCAGATAACCGAACGGCGCCGCGGCGATCGCCGACATCGCGGTCATCGTGCCATAGGCGGAAGAGACCGCCTCTCGCGACCACGAGAATTCCTCGGACAGCGGCTTCAGAAGGATCGGGAACGTGTACACGACCAGCGTCGCGAAATAAAGGCTGACGCCGCACGCGGCCGTGACGCGCCATCCTTCGTAGCGAGGATTGCTCTCGTCCAACGGCAAACATCTTCACACCGAATGTGGCGGGATCGACTGAAAACATGCAAAACTCTGCGCGATTCGCGCCGGTTTTGTTTCTCCGTTTGGAATGACGATGACAGATGACCAGTCAGCGCATGCTGAGATCCAGCGCCTGCGCCGGCTCGACGCGGTGTCGGCGCTGCTGCCCGAATTGATTCGTGCGCTCGACGTCCGTGAAGTGTTCGATCGCGTCTCGGCGATCGCCAAACAGGTCCTGCCTCACGACGCCATGGGGCTGCCGATCGTGACCGAGGATCGGGAGCACGTCATCCCGTTTGCGAAGGTCGGATTGCCGGGTATGCCGAGCCTGATCCCGATTCCCGACAATGTCCGGTATCTCTTCAATGAGCCGTGGGAGTTCGAGATCTTTCGTGACGTGCAGGCAGAGCCCGCCGCAAACAGCGCGGTCTACGCGGGCCGGGGTTACCGAGCGGTGCTTCGCGTGCCGATCAGGCTCAACGCACAGGTGGGCGGGCTGCTCGTCTTCATGTCCAACGCACCGGACACCTATTCGCAAGACGACGCGCTCGTCGCCCGGCGGATTGCCGATTACGTGGAGCTGGCGATCGCGCATCAGCGCCTCGCGGACGAAGCGCGCCGGGCCGAGGTCCTTCGCGAGCGCGCCGCCAATCTCGAGATGCTCGAGGATCTGCTGAAGACGCTGTCCGGCGTCCTCGACATCCGCGAGGTCTTCGATCGCGTCTCGGAGATCGCGCAGCGCGTCCTCCCGCACGACGCGATCATCGTCATCGTGCCGACCGGCGACGGCGATCGCGCCCAGAACTACGCGCTGCGCGGCTTCGCCGACGTGCCGCGCACGATCGAGAGCCGCGTGCGCGAGCCCGAGCTGCTCACCGAGCCGTGGGATTTCCGCATCTATGACGACGTCGCCGCCCATCCGGCGTACTGCGCAACACCGGCGGCGAAAGCCGGGATGCACGGCGCGCTGCTGCTGCCGGTGAGGCTCGAAGGACGGCTGCACGCGTTTCTGAGCTTTCTGTCGCGCGAACCTGGCCGGTTCACGCGCGACGATGTGATGGTCGGGCGACGGATCGCCGATCACATCGCCCTCGCGCTGTCGCATCAGCGGCTCGCCGAGGAAGCGCGCCGGCACGAGGCGCTGCGCGCCAAGAAGGAGAAGAGCGATCTGCTCGACGAGGTGCTCACCTCGGTGACCGGCAGCGGCGAGCTCGCCTACGTGTTCGGCCGCGTCTCGACGGTGACGCGGAAGGTCCTCGCACACGATGCGCTGATCCTCGCGGCGCTCTTGCCGAGCGGGTTGAAGGCGCGCGTCTATGCCAGCGAATCGTCGGACAGCGTCCGCTGGCCGGAGATCGTCGACGTGCCGCCGCTGATGATCGCCAACCGCGACTGGGAGTTCGACCTCATCGACGATCTGCAATCGCGTCCGGATCAACGCGGCCTCGAAGCAACCAACCGTGGCTATCGCGCCGCGCTGCACGTCCCGATTCGGCTCGACGGCGAGTACGTCGCCGGCGTCTCGTTTCTCTCGTTCACGCCGGGGCACTACGCCGAAGGCGATATTCCGGTGGCGCGCCGCATCGCCGATCGCCTGGCGCTCAGCTTTCTGCGCGAGCGGCGCAACGAAGCGTCGCAGCGCGCCGACGAAGCCGACGCGCGCGCATCGCGGCTCGAGTCACGCGTCCGCGCGCTGACCGACGAGCTCGACGCGCGGACCGGCTACCGTCGCGTGATCGGCGAATCGGCGTCGTGGCGGCGCGTGCTGACGGCGGCGACGCAGGTCGCCTCCACCGACACGACCGTGCTGCTGCTCGGCGAGTCGGGGACCGGCAAGGAAGTCGTCGCGCGATTCGTCCATCGCGCGTCGCCGCGGCGCGACGGTCCGTTCATCGCCCTGAACTGCGCGGCGCTCCCCGAGCAGCTGCTCGAAGCGGAGCTCTTCGGCTACGAGCGCGGCGCCTTCACCGGCGCGACGCAGAGCAAGCCGGGTCAGCTCGAGCAGGCCGGCGGCGGCACGCTGTTCCTCGACGAAGTCGGCGAGATGAGCCCGCAAGTGCAAGCGAAGTTCCTGCGCGTGCTGCAGGAGCGCGAGTTCCAGCGGCTCGGCGGCACGCGCGTCCTCAGGACCGACGCGCGCATCGTCGCGGCGACCAATCGCGATCTCCAGCAGGCGATGAGCCGCGGCCAATTCCGCGAAGACCTGTTCTACCGCCTGAACGTCTTCGCGATCGATCTGCCGCCGCTGCGCGATCGGCGAGACGATGTCCTGCCGCTGAGCGACGCGTTTCTCGCCGAGTACGGCCGCAGCCTCGGCCGCCCGCCGGCGGGCATTTCGCGCGAGGCGCGCCAGCGGCTGTTGGACTATCACTGGCCGGGCAACGTACGCGAGCTGCGCAACATCCTCGAGCGCGCGGCGATTCTCTGCGACGGCGGCCTCATCACCGCCGAGCATCTGGCATTGACGGCCGCGCCGGCCGCCGCTTCCGCGCTGCGCGACGCGATCGCCGCCGAAGTGGCGCCGGCTTCGGCATCGGCGCCATCGCCGCTGCTGCCCGGTGCTCCGTCCGCACCGGTGGCGCCGATCGCGCCGTCGTCGGTCGGCGATCTCAGCACCCTGGAGCGCACGATGATCGAGCAGGCCCTGCAGAACGCGCGGTTCAACAAATCGAAGGCTGCCGCCGCGCTCGGCCTGACGCGCGCACAGTTGTACGTGCGCATGAAACGGTACGGCTTGGAGTAGTCGCCGGCTCGACCCGTCTCAGCCATCGAATTCGTTGATGAAAAAAAGGACGCGCTGCTATGCTCGTCGGCGGGGCGTCGTTTCATGGATGAGCAGGTTGCCAGCGGCCACTTCCACGCCGTTCGCTTCTACGACAGCGAAGAATCGCTGTGCCGCATCGTCGCGGCGTTCATCGGTGAGGGATTGAAAGCGGGGCAGCCGGCGCTGGTGATCGGCACGCGGGAGCATCGCGTCGGCATCGCATCCGCGCTGCGCGTGCGCGGCTTCGATGTCGATCGACTGCGCAAGACCGGCAACCTCATGATGCTCGACGCGCGCGACATGCTCGCGACCTTCATGATCGACGATGAGCCGGACGCGGGGCTGTTTCACGAGCAGGCGTCGCTGGCGATCGCGACACTCTGTCGCGGCCGCCGCGACTGCACGATTCGGGCGTACGGCGAGATGGTCGATCTGCTGTGGAAGGATGGTCAGCATGTCGCGGCCATCCTGGTCGAGATGCTGTGGAACAAGCTGGCGGCGACAGCGGACTTCTCGCTCCTCTGCGGCTACGCCACGGGCAACTTCTACAAGGAGGCCAGCGTCGCCGACATCTGCAGCCAGCACACCCACGCATTCGGGTTGCACGTGGACGTGACTTCGGAAACCCCTAAGGGCATCGGCCGCCCCGCGGTTCATTAGCCGTTCCACGCGCAGTCACCCTGAGGGGCGATCGGCAAGTTGTCGATTTCCCCACAGGTCGCCATCCGCCGTCCGGTCCACACCTGTTTTCTCCATTTCTACTCAACCCGCGCTTATTCAATCGTTTAGGTGCTGTCCTGCGGTGTCGGCCGCACCTGGCGCTGCGCTTGCCATAGCAGCTGGGCGGAGGCACGGTGACGCAACGCTGTATCGAGATGGTGATCGGCCGGTTGGTGACCGACGAGGAGTTCCGCGAGACCTTTTTGAGCGACCCGCATCGGGCGCTTGGTGAGCTGCTGGAGCGTGGGACGCATCTGACCCACGCCGAGATCGCCGCGCTCATCGCGACCGACTGTGCGCTCTGGGGACGCGTCGCGGAACAGATCGACCAACGGCTGCAGAAAGCCAGCCTCAAAACATAGCCCGCGGCGCCAGCGAATCGGCGCCGCGCTCAAAACCGGGAGTCACGAACATGTTGTCGCTCAGACTGCTGACGATACCCGTGTGTCTGCTCGCCGCCGCGTCGACGGCGATGGCGCAACAACTCACGCTCGCCGACGCCACCGCGCGGGCGCTGGAAAAGAATCACGCGATTCGCATCGAGCGTGAGGGAATCGCCGCCGCGGCCGCGCGGATGTCCGGCGCGCTCGGCGAATACGACCCGCAGGTTCGATTCGATTTCACGGCGCGGCACAGCCGCGACCCGATCACGTCGCTGTTCTCGGGCGCGCCCACCGGCGAGGTCGCGCCGACCGCCAACAGTTTTGGATCGAGCCTCACCGTGTCGCAGCTGTTCAAGTCGGGCGCGGTCGCCTCGGCGTGGACGTCGGCGTCGCGCGAAGGCACGAACAGTTCATTCTCGTGGTTTCACCCTGCGAGACCGCGGCCGGCCGCATTCAGGCGGCGCGTGCCGGACTGACGGCGGCCGAAACGCAGCTGCACGCCGAACAGGTTCGCTTCGGCGTTGGGCTCAGCACCAACTTCTTCGCGCTGGCGCGAGGTGAGACATGCTTATAGCTGTGCAGACCTGCAGGACTCTGGACGAAGTCACCGATGCGGATCGGCCGAGCATCGGCGGCAAGGCGTACAACTGCGCGCGCCTCAAGCAGGCCGGCCTTCCGGTTCCCGACGGTCTCGTCGTCTCGACCGAAGCGACAGACGAAGATGTTCGTCAGCTCACGCGCCATCCCTGGTTGACGTCGCAGCCGCCGGAGGCGCTGTTCGCGGTCCGCTCGTCGGGCATCGGCGAGGACAGCGAAGGCCATTCGTTCGCCGGCATTCACGAAACGCATTTGAACGTCGCACGCGATCAGATTGTCGAAGCGGTCATGGTGTGCCGCCGCTCGGCGAGCTCGGATCAGGCGGTCGCGTATCGAAACGCGCGCGGCCTGGGCGACGAGGCGGCGCGCATCGGCGTCCTCGTGCAGCGCATGGTGCCGGCGGTGACCTCGGGGGTCGCGTTCACCGTGAATCCGATCACCGGCGCCGATGAAATCGTCATCAACGCGGCGCCGGGCCTCGGAGAGGCGCTCGTCAGCGGACTCGTCACGCCCGACGAGTTCCGTCTGCGGAAATCCGATCTCAGCGTGCTGTCCGCGAGCACAGTGTCCGACAACTCCGACACGGCCCCGGATCTGGCGGCGCTGGGGCGTTTGCTGATCCAGATCGAACAGTTGTATGGCGCGCCGCAGGACGTCGAATGGTGCCACGACGGCACGCAGTACTGGATCGTCCAATCGCGTCCGGTCACGACCCGACTGCAGGCGCCCGAACCCGCGAGCCCGACGCCGACTGACGGCCGGCGTGAGATCGAGTGGACGCGCGCGAACCTCGCCGAAGTGCTGCCCGACCAGCTCTCGCCGCAGGCGCTCGACGTCTACTCCGACATGCTCAACCAGGGCGAACGGATGTTCTTCGGGAATCTGATGGCGCCGGAGTCCGAGCTCGGGCCCGTCATGAAAGCGTTTCATGGCCGGCTGTATTTCAATCTCGATCAGATCAGACACGTGACGCGGACCGTGGGTGCGGCCTTTGCCGACACACTGCGCACGCTCGGGCACCCTGAGGAAATCCATCCCGACGACGAGATTGCGCGGTGGCCGACGCTCCGCGGCTTCCTGCGCGCGCTTCCGGACCTGCTTCGGCTGGCGAGCTACGACATCCGCGCCGCCCGGATTTTTCGCGAGCACGAGGCGACGACCAACGGCGCAATTGCCAGGCTGTCGGCCATCGATCCGGCGACGCTCTCGGATCGAGAGATCTTCTCCACCTTCGAGTGGTGGCTCGCCATCGCGCCAGGGTCGATGAAAGCCGTGTTCCTGATGAGCAGCGTCCAGTTCCGCGAAGACATTCTGCGCCGGGCGTGCAAGGCCGCCGGCTTCCCGTACGAACGTCTGGTGTATCCGCAGCTTGCGGCTGGCCAGCGATCGGTCAGCACGCAGCAGGCGTTCGACCTCGTCGCGCTCGCCGATGTCGCACGTCACGAGGCGGCGGCGATGAAGTATCTGTTGAGCGATGAAGCGCGGGACAACTCATATCGCGACGTTCGCACGTCGCTCGCCGGTACGATGTTCCTCGATCGATTCGATCGCTTCCTCGCGGAGTACGGGCACCGCGGCCGCTACGAGTCGGACTGGGCGATTCCGCGGATGCGCGAGAACCCGGCGCCCGTGTTGTTCGCGATCCGCGAGCAGCTGCAAGCCAGGCCGCAGAACCAGAAGGCGATCGCCGAGCGTCAGGAGGCCGACGCGGCGGCCGCGTTTCGCGCGTTCGAAGCCTCGCTGAGGTGGTGGCAGAAGTGGACGCTGCTACCGATCGTCCGCGCGACGCTGCGCCGCTTGAAGCAGCAGTACGTGTGGCGGGAGCACGTCCGCTCGGACCTGACGCGCGTCCTGGCGAGCATCCGCCAGTGGCATCTCGTCCTCGCCGATCGGTTCGTCGAACGCGGCTGGATCGACGAGCGCGACGACTACTTCCTGATCCATCTTGGCGAAGTGAAGCGCGCCATCGACGATCCGGCTCAAGGTCCGGGCCTGCGCGACATCGTCGCGCGCCGCGCCGCGCAGCTCGCCGCCGAACGCGACCTTCAGATGCCGCTGTTCATGCGCGAATCGGAACTGCCGTCGCTGATTCGTCGACGTGATCTTAGTGGCGTCCGACTTCAGCCGGACCTCGGTGGTGTCCGGCTTCAGCCGGACCTGAAGGGCTTCTGCGTCAGCCCTGGCGCCGTCGAAGCCGAAGTCGTCGTCATGCGCGATCCGGGCGAGTTCGCAAGAATGAAGCGCGGAGCGATTCTCGTGGCGCCGGCGACGGATCCCTCGTGGACCCCGCTCTTCACCCTCGCATCAGGTGTCATCGTCGAAGTCGGCGGCATGCTGTCGCACGCCTCGACGATCGCGCGCGAGTACGGCCTGCCCGCGCTCGCCAACGTCAAGGATGCGACGCGCCTGTTGAAGACCGGCGAACGCGTGAAGCTGGACGCTTCCGGAGGATCGGTCAAACGAATCTGACCGTCACACGTTCATCCGTGCTTTCCAGGCCTTCTGCGCGGCGTTGATCAGCACGCGAACGTCCGGCGGATAGCCGGCCAGAAATGTGTCAATGGTGTTGTGACTCGGCATACGCATCGATCCGATCTCTGACCGCCCGCATCCCGTCCCCGAGCGACGATTCAAACCCCGCTTTCACCTGTTCCACGTACTCAGCCGCGTTCGGCCCGAGGAGAGTCATACGCTGCGTGAGCACGCTGCCACCGCCGGCTCGTGGCTCGAATCGCAGCTCCATCCGCAGCGTTGCGTCGCGCAAGGTCATGTCGATGACCAGACGACGGCCCGGATCGACGTCGGCAACGATCCACTCAGTCGTCCCTCCGCCGGTGAGATGCGTCGTGCCGCGCATGCCGCGGCGATAGGGACCATCGGTCTCGATTCGCTCGATCCCCGGATCCGCCGTCATGTTCTCAACCCTGGTCCAGTATCGGAACGCAACCGCTGGCTCCGATTTCGCTTCGACTGAGGCTTCGATCTGCCACAGCGGCGCAGTCGCGGCGAGTTGCTTGCGCATGAAGACGCATGCGATCGGCCGGCCCGACGACAGCCGATGGTCGCCGCGTCCGACTTCCTCGAACCCGTGTGCGCGATAGAACTCCGACGCGGCGAGCGATGCATCGACGTGGATGCTGGCCGCGCCGGTGGCGATCGCGTCGGCTTCAGCGGCCTTGAACAGCGCCGATCCAACGCCGCGCCTTGCGGCCTGCCCTCTCACGTACACGGCGGTCCGGTGTTCGCCATCCAGGATGCGATGAGAGGAGAAGCCGAGGACCGTCGATCGATCGTCCAACTCGCCGACGGCGATGAAGAACACCTCGCCGCGCTCCATCGCGCTCGCATAACGATCAGCGTCGAGCCCAGCGCTCCAGTCGGCGACGATGGCGGCCGGGTAAAACGACAGACCGATCGAATGGATGGAGTCAAGATGCGCAGAAGCGATCGCCTCGACGTCGTCTCGGCCGGCGCGACGAATCTGAAAGGTCACGGGTGGGCACTGGCAGTGTACGCCACTCCGAAATGCAGTGCTCGACGCCGGGATCGTGCGGCTGCGGCCGGTGCTGATCACCGTCGCCGCGACCGTCATCGCCCTGTTCCCGCTCGCCGCGCACGGCGGTCCGCTGTGGGAGCCGATGTGCTACACGCAGATCGGCGGGCTGACCGTGGCCACGTTCGTCACGCTGCTCGTCGTCCCCGTCCTCTACGCGACGTTCGTGCTCGATCTGAAGCTGGTGAAGTGGGAGACGACCTCGCACGCACCGGCTTACGTCGAAGAACCGGAAGTCATGCTCGCATAGTTGCCTAATCCCGGTGAGC
>DAIUKO010000152.1:0-16687 GCA_036848175.1 Vicinamibacterales bacterium
ACGATCGAATCCACAATAAATCCGCATTCCGCAATCCTCAATCCGCAATTCGAGCAAGCGAAGGGTCCTCAATCCGCAATTCGAGCGAGCGAAGGGTTGCAGGAACAGACTGAAGATGGTGTGATCGGTCGCGGTGCCGGCCACCGATCCTGTCCGCGAGACGGTAAGCACCGTCTATCTCTCTGATTCCCGCCGCGTGCTGGCGACGCTGATCCGCCTGCTCGGCGATTTCGACGCCGCCGAGGAAGCGCTGCACGATGCGTTCAGAGCCGCGCTCGAGCAGTGGCCGCGGGAAGGAGTGCCTGCCAATCCTCGTGCCTGGCTCGTGTCCACCGGGCGCTTCAAGGCCATCGACGGCATGCGGCGCCGGGCGCGATTCGACGCCCTCGACGATGTCGGCGACAAGGCCGACGTGGCCGTCGTCGACGAGGCCGCCTGGGCTGACCAGGAGAGCGTCGAAGACGATCGGCTCCGCCTCATCTTCACCTGCTGCCATCCGGCTCTCGCCGCCGATGCACAGGTCTCGCTCACACTGCGGGAAGTCTGCGGATTGACGACGGAGGAGATTGCGCGGGCGTTTCTCACGCCGGCGCCGACGCTCGCGCAGCGGATCGTACGGGCCAAGGCGAAGATTCGCGACGCGCACATTCCCTATGAAGTGCCGACGCGAGCCGAGCTGCCCGAGCGGCTCGATGCCGTGCTGCGGGTCATCTATCTCGTCTTCAACGAAGGCTACACGGCGTCGTCTGGCACCCTGGTGACTCGCCACGATCTGTCCGCCGAAGCCATTCGATTGGGACGGCTGCTCGTCGAGCTGCTGCCGGAGCCCGAGGCGATCGGACTGCTCGCGCTGATGCTGCTGCAGGATTCACGGCGCAACGCGCGCACGTCGCCGTCCGGCGATGTCATTCTGCTCGAGGATCAGGATCGGTCGCTCTGGGATCGCGATCAAATCGCCGAGGGCACGCGGCTGGTGCGGCAGGCGCTGTCGTCGAGGCGATCCGGTCCCTACGCGATCCAAGCGGCGATTGCAGCGGTCCATGCCGACGCGCCGAGCACTGCCGAAACGGATTGGCATGAGATCGTCGGGCTGTACGACGTCCTCGCACGCACTGACGCGTCCCCGATCATCGAGCTGAACCGCGCCGTCGCGATCGCCATGCGAGACGGACCGGCCGCGGGTCTGGCCCTCGTCGACGCCATTCTCGGCCGCGGGGATTTGAAGGACTACCGTCTGGCCCACGCCACGCGCGGCGAGCTCTGCCGGCGGCTCGGGAAGGCCGCCGAGGCCCGCGCCTCGTACGAGCGCGCGCTCGCGCTGACGAAACAGGAGCCGGAACGCCGGCTGATCGAGCGGCGGCTGGCGGAGGTGGCGGAGTAGGCGGGAAGGCGAAGGTGGCGGAGCGGAGCGTGCCGGTCTCGGGGTGTCGAATTGGACCCGGCCCGTTCGACTACGACGTGTTGAGGGGAAACATGAAGTATTTGTGCCTGGTCTACCTCGAGGAACAGAAGCTGCACGCCGTGCCGGACCGCGAATGCGCCACCTGCGGAGCAGGGCTGAGGAACAACGGGGTCCTGCTGGCGGCGGAGGCGCTCCAGCCGGTCGAGACGGCGACGACGGTGCGCGTCCGGAACGGCAAGATGTCGATCACCGACGGCCCCTTCGCCGAGACGAAGGAACAGCTCGCAGGCTTCTATCTGATCGAGGCGAGGGACTTGAACGACGCGATCCAGGTGGCGGCGAAGATTCCGCCGGCACGCGAGGGCAGCGTCGAGGTCCGGCCAGTCCGAGAATTGAATCCGTAGCCCCTCCCAGGGAGATCGTCAACATGGATACGATGATCGGCCGTGACTTCGAAACGGGTCTCGCGAACCTGAAAGGGATCGCCGAACGTTCGTCGCACGATCAGGCGGAGCTCCGATGAACATCCTCACCGATCTCAAGTTTGCGGCGCGGTCGCTGGCCAAGGTCAAAGGGCTGGCGATCACCGTCATCGTCACCCTCGCCCTTGGCATCGGCGCCAACGCGGCGATCTTCAGCGTCGTCCGCGGCGTCCTGCTGCGGCCGCTGGCCAACAAGGACGAGGACCGGCTGATCTATATCTGGCAGAGCGCGCGCGGGATCGGCGCCGAGAACGCCAAGTTCTCGGTTCCGGAGATTCGCGACTTTCGCTCGCGGGTCACGACCCTCTCGGCGATCGGCGACTTCTCCACGATCGATTTCACGATGGTCGGCCTCGGCGAGCCGCGCGTCGTCCGCGCGGGAGTCGTCGGCGGGTCGTACTTCGACGTCATGGGACTGCGTGCCGTGCGCGGCCGTCTGCTCGGCCCGAGCGACGATGGTCCGCAAGCCGCGGGCGCGGCGGTGCTGACCTATCGCTTCTGGACGGCGACGCTGGGGAGCGACCCGACGCTCATCGGCCGGACGATCAAGCTCGGCGATCGCGCCGCGACCATCGTCGGCGTCGTCGAGCCGTCGGTTCCCTATCCGGCGCAGACCGAGATCATCGCGAACGTCGTGACCAGCCCGCATCATCTGTCGGCGACGATGGTCGAGGGTCGCGTGCACCGGATGACCGACCTGTTCGCGCGGCTCGCGCCGGGCGCCGATCTCGAGTCGGCGCGCGCCGAGCTGCGCGCCATCGAGAGCGCGATGGTCAAGGAGCACCCGGAGTCCTATCCGCCGAAACACGATTTTCGCATCAACGCCGTGCGGCTGCGCGATCAGATCACGTCGCCGGCACGCACCGTACTGCTCGTGCTGCTTGCGGCGTCCGGCTTGATCTTCGTGATCGCGTGCTCGAACGTCGCGAACCTGATCCTTGCGCGATCGGTTCGGCGTGAAGGCGAGCTCGCGATCCGCGCCGCGCTCGGCGCCGGAACGAGCGCGCTGCGCCGGACGCTGCTCGCCGAGAGTCTGCTGCTGTGCGGCGCCGGCGCCGCGCTCGGCGTGCTGATTGCCGGACCGATGGTCGCGATCCTGGCCCGCTACGCGTCGCGCTTCTCGGTCCGCGCGCTCGATCTGACGGTGGACGCCACGCTCCTGTGGGTCGGCGTCGGCCTGGCGTTGGTCTCGTCGGTGCTGCTGGCGTTCGTGCCGCGGCTGCCGTCGGCCGAGGCGGCGAACGGCTTCGGCTTGTCGAACGGCAGCGTCCGGATCACGTCGGGAACGAATCGCCGGTTGCGGGTGTTCGCGGTGACGCAAATCGCCGCGTCGTTCGTGCTCCTCGCCGGCGCCGGCACGTTGATCACGACGCTCATCGCGCTGCAGCGTACGCAGCCCGGCATCAGGACGAGCAACGTGCTGGTGCTCCACGTCCCGGTCAACTACGAACGGCCGCCGGAGCAGTCGCTGCCTCTCTACCGGGAAGCGGTCCGGCGCATCGGCGAGCTGCCCGGCGTCGAGCGCGTGGCGGTCGGCACGATCGTGCCGTGGCGGGAAGCGAACGCGTTTTTCGACGCGCAGTTCACGGTCGAGGGATATTCGAAGGCGGATGGCGAAGAGGATCCGCGCGGGCGGTTCCGCACGGTCTCGCCGGGCTACTTCTCGGCGCTCGGCGTTCCCATCATCGCCGGCCGCGACTTCAACGAAGGCGATCGGCGCGACAGCGAGAAGGTCGTGATCGTCAGTCAGACGCTGGCGCAGCGGCTGTTTCCGAATCAGGATGCGGTGAACCGGAAGTTCATGTGGACCGATCCGGTGATGAGATTCATCGACGTCAGCACGGGGCCGCGGCGGATCGTCGGTGTCGCCGCCGACGTGGACGACATGAACATCGTCCCCGGTCCGGCGATGGTCGTGTATCACCCGCTGGATCAGGAGATCGGCGGCGGCCGGCTGTTCGTGCACGCGAAAACGGACCCGTACGCGCTCGTTGCGCCGATCACCAAGATCATTCGCAATCTCTCGGCGGACCAGCCGGTCGAACAGGCCGCGACGCTCGACGATGTGAAGGCGGAAGTGCTGGCGCCGAATCGGCTGAACGCGCTGGTGTTCGGCGGCTTCGCCGGCGTCGCGTTGACGATTGCCGTGGTCGGCGTCGCCGGTGTGCTCGCGTTCTCGGTCAGCGCGCGCACGCGCGAGTTCGGCGTCCGCCTGGCCATCGGATCGACGCCGCGTTCGCTGCTGACGCGCATCCTTGGCGAAGGCGCGGTGATCGCCTGCGCCGGCATCGTCGCAGGCATTGTCGGCGGTATCGCCCTGACCCGGATCGTCGGCGCCTTCTTCCAGGACGTCTCTCTGCCCGGCGCGATACCGCTCATCGGTGCCGCCGCCGTCCTGGTCGGCGCCGCGATCCTCGCGTCGCTGATGCCCGCATCACGCGCATCACGCGTCGACGTGGTGCAAGCGCTGAGGGCAGAGTAACGGGGTTTCGGTCGGTGTCTGGCAGTACTCAGGGTGCTCGCTCTGGCAGCGCGAATGCGAACAAGACGCCGCCGCCGCCCATCACGACGTACTGGCGGCCGTCGAGCTCATAGGTGATCGGTGAGTTGCCGACGGTACCGATGGCCGCGTGCCAGAGCGTCGAACCATCTGCGGTTCGCAGGGCGAGCGCATTGCCGTGCGAATCGCCGCTGAAGACCAGGCCTGATGCGGTGGTGAGGACGCCGGCGGCCGCGGCGCCTTCGCCGAGCGGGTGGTTCCAGCGGATCTCGCCGGTCTTGTAGTCGATCGCTCGCAGAACCCCGCGGCCGAAGACGCCGTAGTCGGCGCCCGCCCATCCGTAGGCGCCGTGCTCGGGCTTGAAGAAATAGATCCCGTAGCTGTCCTGCGCGCTGACGATGAACAAGCCGGTCGCTGGATCGAAGCTGGGCGACCGATAGTTCGTGCCGCCGCCCTCGTTCGGCGCGACAAGGCGTCCGTCGCGCGCCGGCTCCTTGTCGCGGTTCGGAATCGGCCGGCCCGCCTTGTCGATCCCCGACGCCCAGTTCACCGTCGCGAACGGCATCGTCTTCAGATTCGTCCCGTTCGCGCGGTCGAGGACGAAGAAGTATCCGTTGCGCGACGCCTGCATAATCATCTTGCGCTGCACGCCGTCGTAGATGCCGTCGACCAGGACCGGCACTTCCGACGCGTCCCAGTCGTGCGTGTCGTGCGGCGTGGCCTGGAATCCCCATTCGAGCTTGCCGGTTTCGGGATGGATCGCGACGATGCTGCAGGTCCACTGGTTGTCGCCGGGACGCGCGTCGCCGTTCAGCACCGGCGTCGGATTGCCGGTGCCGACGTAGATGAGATCGAGCTCTGGATCGTACGTGCCGGTCATCCACATCTGACCGCCGGTGGCGCCGCCGCTCGTCGAGCCGGGCGTGCCCGGCGGCGGCGTGCTGTAGAAGACCCACTGCGTCTTGCCGGTTTCCGGATCGACCGACGTCAGGATGCCGGGCAGATTGTCGAAGTCGCCGGCGACGCCGACGAGCAGGTGATTGCGGACGAGCAGCGGCGCGTTCGTCGACCAATAGCCTTTTTTCGAGTCGGCGATCTCGACGTTCCACTTCACGTTGCCGTTCCGCGCGTCGAGTGCGACGAGGTGCGCATCCGGCGTCGTCAGATACACCCAATCCTTGTAGACGGCGACGCCGCGATGGCCGATGTGGAAGCCGGTGTTGTCGGGATATCGGTACTGCCAGATCTGACGCCCCGATCGCGCGTCGACCGCCCACAGATGATCGGGCGTGCTCACGTAAACGAGGCCGTTGACGACGATCGGCGTCGCCTTGATCTGCGTGCTCTGCCCGGTTTGAAACGCCCAGGCCAGCGTGAGCTGCCCGACGTTGGCCGGCGTGATCTGCGTGAGCTTGCTGTGGCGCTGACCGGAATAGTCGCCGTGATAGGTCGGCCACGAATCACTCGACGGCTTCAGCATCGAGGCAGGATCGAAACTCCGGCTCTGCCCCGCGCCCCGGACGCACAGTGCGAGGACAACGGCAGCGCCCGCCAGAAAGCGTCGCGCGAAACTTCGGCGCATCATTTCGGTCGCTCCTCTGCCTGCAGCGTGTGCAGGTACGCGAGGACGTCGTGCATGTCCTTGTCGGTGTACTTCGCGAGCTGTTCTCTGTGCGCGTCGAGCGGATCGTCGATGGTGAACTTCACTTGTGCAGTCGGAAAGGATCGATACCACCCTGATTCATCGTTCAGGGCGATCGTGAACTCATCGCGATAGGCGAGGCGTCCCGTGATCGTTTCACCCGAGCGCGTTGTCACCGTCACCTTGGCGGGATTCGGCTTCTGACCGCGATTGCGGCCGGGATCGAGCATCTTCTGCATCAGCGCGAGGCCCTTCAACCGCGTGGCGACGCCGGCGAGATCGCCGGTCGGCGTATGGCAGCGCGCGCAGCCGCCGGCGCCGTTGAAGTAGGCCCTTCCCGCATCGACGTTGCCCGTCGTCACATCGGTGACGTCGACGCTGCGCCGTCGACCCGGGTTCGCGTCCGCCTTTTTCTTCACCTCGTGAATGTAGGCGACGAGGTTGTCGAGATCGCTCTTGCCGAGCGGGAACGCGGGCATCCCTTTGTCGGCGCGGCCTTCGCGGATGACCGGAATCAGCGTGTCGCCGCCGACATCCTTCGCGACGAGCGGCGAGATCGTCAGGTCCGGACCGCTTTCGCCGCCCGCGGCGTCGCGGCCGTGGCAGAAACCGCAGCGCGAAGCGAACAGCGCCTGGCCGGGCGACTCGGTGTCTCGGCCGCTCGGCGGCTGGGCGTGGGAAAGTGCGGGAAAGAGAAGGACCAGGGCCAGTGCGTGCCTGAGATTCATGGCAGAGCCTCGCGGGAGTATAAACCTGAGACTTCGCTGGTGGGGATTCGGGATTTGGGATTCGGGATTTGATCGTGGGGGAGTCGGGATTCGGGATTTGATCGTGGGGGATTCGGGAGGCGGGATTCGGGATTTGATCGTCGGGGATTTGGGAGGCGGGACTCGAGCGCGCGCATTGACAGACCCTCAACCGAATGCTACAAGCGGCGCGATGCGAAAGACGATTTTGACGCTCGCCGCCCTTGCCGTCGCCTCGCTGTCGCCTCGCGCCGCCACGCCGCTCCGTGTGATGCTGCTCGACGGCGCGAACAACCACGACTGGAAGGCGACCTCGCCGGTGATCGTGAAGATTCTCGACGAAGCCGGAGTCTTCAAGACGACGAGGATCACCGTCGACAACGCCGACCTGAACACGTTCAAGCCGGACTGGTCGCAGTACGACGTCGTGGTCCTGAACTACAACACCGGGATCGCCGGCGATGCGCCGGAGTGGCTGCCCGAAACGAAACAGTCGTTCGAGAAGTTCGTGTCGGGCGGCGGCGGCCTCGTGTCGGTGCACGCCGCGGACAACGGGTTCGCGCGGTGGCCCGAGTTCAACGAGATGATCGGCGTCGGCGGCTGGGGGAACCGCGACGAGAAGAGCGGTCCGCTCTGGTATTTCAAGAACGACAAGCTCGTGAAAGATGAAGCGCCGGGGCGCGCCGGCACGCACGCGGCGCGGCTGCCGTTCCAGGTGACGGTGCGGAGCGCCAGCCATCCGATCGTCAGCGGGCTGCCGCCGGTGTGGATGCATCACAACGACGAGCTCTACGCGACGCTGCGCGGCCCGGGGAAGAACATGACGATCCTCGCAACCGCGTACTCCGATCAGACGTCGCGCGACGAGCCGATGCTGATGACGGTGACCTACGGCAAGGGCCGGATCTTCCACACCGCCGAAGGGCACGACGTCGCGGCGATGAGCTCCATCGATTTCGTCGCGACGCTGCAGCGCGGCACCGAGTGGGCGGCCACCGGCCACGTCACGCTGAAGGTACCGGCCGCATTTCCGGCACAGCGCGACGCGGTGGTCTATCGAGCCGATCTGATGCGCATGGATCCGGGCCTGACGCGCAAATAATGATGCGCAGCGAACGCGCCGTCGATGCAAACACGCTCGTGGTGAGTTTGTCGACCCACGAGCCACCTGCGCTCGTCCTTCGACAGGCTCAGGACGAACGATGTGTCGCCGCCAGTCGTTCGGGCCGCTGAGAGACAGTTCGAATCATGGCCCTCCTCGGCATCGACATCGGCACGACCGGATCGCGCGCGCTCGTTCTCGACGAGTCGGGCAGAACCATCGCGCAGTCCGCTGATCACGAGACGTTTCGATCGCCGCAGACCGGATGGGCCGAGCAGGATCCGGACGACTGGTGGCGCGCGTGCCAGATCGCCGTCCGCCGCGCGCTCGACACGAGCGGCACCGCCGGCGCCGCGGTCAGAGCGATTGGCCTCTCGGGTCAGATGCACGGGGCAGTGCTGATGGATGCGGCCGGCGCGGTGCTCAGGCCGTCGATCATCTGGTGCGATCAGCGAACCGAGGCGGAGTGCCGCTGGATCGAATCGACGATCGGCGCGAGCCGTCTGCTCGAGCTCACCTCGAATCCGGCGCTGACGAATTTCACCTTGACCAAGCTGCTCTGGGTCAGGACGCACGAGCCGGACATCTGGTCGCGAGTGCGGCACGTGCTGCTGCCGAAAGACTACGTTCGATGGCGGATGAGCGGCGAGCACGCGATCGACGTCGCCGATGCGTCGGGCACGCTGATGCTCGACGTCGCGCGGCGGCGGTGGTCGCCGGAGGTACTCGATCGCGTCGGCATCAGCGCTGATCTGCTGCCACGCGTGTTCGAGTCGCCCGACATTTGCGCGCGCGTTTCTGCGGATGCCGCTGCGGCCCTCGGCGTTCCGGCCGGCACACCGATCGTCGCCGGCGCCGGCGATCAGGCCGCCGGCGCGGTCGGCATGGGCATCACGCGGCCGGGCGCCGTCAGCGCGACGATCGGAACGTCGGGCGTCGTGTTCGCGGCCACCGATCGGCCGGTCACCGATCCGCGCGGCCGCATTCACACTTTCTGTCACGCGGTCCCGGAGCGATGGCACGTGATGGGCGTGACGCAGGCGGCCGGCCTGTCGATGCGATGGCTGCGCGATCTCATCGCCCCGAACCGCGACGTGACCTACGACGACTTGACGGCTGAAGCCGCGCGCGTCCCCCCGGGTGCCGACGGTGTCCTGTGGGCGCCGTACCTGATGGGCGAACGCACGCCGCATTGCGATCCGACCATTCGAGCGGCGTGCGTCGGTCTCGCCGCCAATCACGGGCGCGGCCACGTCGTCCGCGCCGTGCTGGAAGGCGTGGCGTTCAGCCTGCGCGACACGTTCACGATCTTTTCGGAGCTCAACGTCCCGGTAGATCGCATTGTCGTCGGCGGCGGCGGCGCGCGGTCGCCGCTGTGGCGGCAGATTCAGGCCAACGTGTACGGCCACGCGGTCGACACGATTGCCGCCGACGAAGGCGCCGCGTTGGGCGCGGCGATTCTGGCCGGCGTCGGCGCACGCGTCTGGCCAAGCGTCGACGCCGCGGTCGACGCCACGGTTCGCGTCGGCGCCACGACATCGCCCGAGGCCGACGTCGTGGCCGTCATGAACGATCGATACGCGCACTACCGGCGCGTCTATCCGGCGCTGCGAGCGATCGCCGGCACCACGGCGCGCGACGAAGCCTATGTCTGACCCATACACTCCGCGACCCGAAGACAAGTTCTCGTTCGGACTCTGGACCGTCGGCAACCGCGGCCGCGATCCGTTCGGCGACGTCGTCCGCGACACGCTCGCGCCCGCCGACGCCGTCGCGATGCTCGGCGAGGTCGGCGCCTGGGGCGTCAACCTGCACGACAACGATCTCGTCCCCATCGATGCCACGCCTTCGGAACGCGACCGCATCGTCAAGGAATTCAAAACCGCGTGCGAGCGCCACCACGTCGTCGTGCCGATGGCGACGGTGAATCTGTTCTTCGATGCGGCGTTCCGCGACGGCGCCTTCACCGCCAACGACGCGCGCGTCCGCGCGTTCGCGCTGCAGAAGACGATGCGGGCGATGGATCTGGGAGCTGAGCTGGGCGCGAAAATCTTCGTCTTGTGGGGCGGACGGGAAGGCACCGAGACGGACGCGTGCCGGCGTCCCGATGAAGCGGTCAAGCGGCTGCGCGAAGCGGTCAACTATCTGTGCGAATACTCGATCGATCGGAACTACGGCTTCACGTTCGCGCTCGAGGCGAAGCCGAACGAGCCGCGCGGCGACATCTACATGGCGACGACCGCCGCGTATCTCGCCTTCATCCCGACGCTCCAGCATCCGGAGATGGTCGGCGTCAATCCGGAAGTCGCGCACGAGCAGATGGCTGGCCTCAACTTCCTGCACGCGGTCGCGCAGGCGTGGGAAGCGGGCAAGCTCTTTCACATCGATCTGAACGATCAGGTCTCGGGCCGCTACGATCAGGATTTCCGCTTTGGATCGGCCAACGTCAAAGCCGCGTTCTGGCTCGTCAAGTTTCTCGAGGACGTCGGCTATCAGGGTCCGCGGCATTTCGACGCGCACGCCTACCGCACCGAAGACTACGAAGGGGTGAAGGACTTCGCGCGCGGCTGCATGCGCACGTATTTGATCCTCAAGGAGCGCGCGACGCGTTGGAACGCAGACGCGGACATCCAGGCGCTGATGGCCGAGGCGCGAAGGAACGGGAACGGCAGCGGCGCGCTCGAGCTGTCCTCGTACGCGCCGCAGCATCGCGATCTTCTGCTCGGCACGCGCTTCGATCGCGTCGGCCTCGCCAAACCAGGGCTGGCCTACGAACGGCTCGATCAACTGACGATGGACGTGTTGCTCGGTGTGCGGTGAAAAGATGAGACCGCTTGCAGTCTCGGCGGCTCTCGTCGCAATCAGCGCACTCGTCTTACGCGCGCAGCAGCCGACGGCAACGAATCTTGGCAACGACGCGAACGGCAATCCGCTTCGCCGCGCGATCAAGACCGGCCACGTCTCGAACTACGACGAATCGAAAGTGCGGCCGTACACACTGCCGGATCCGCTCCTCTTCCCGGACGGCACACCCGTCGGCGATGCGAAGGCGTGGCAAGAGCGGCGTCGTCCAGAGATCCTTCGTGTCTATGAGACGGAGATCTACGGCCGCATCCCGGCGAACGCGCCGCGCGTCACGTGGCGCGTGGCGGAGACCGATTCGCGCGCGCGCGACGGCGCGGCGACGCTGAAACGGATCGAAGGAAGAGTCGGTACCGCTCCGGACGCTCCCGTCATCAACGTGAAGCTGTACACGCCGGCGAATGCACATCAGGCGGTTCCGGTGATTCTGCTGCTGAACTTCGGCGGCGGCAGCACACCAGCGCCGGGACGAGCGGGTGCGCCGCCGCTATCCGGCGATCCCCCGGTCGCGTCCGAGATCATCGCGAAAGGGTGGGGCTACGCGACGGTCGGCTACCAGGACATTCAGCCGGATCGCGCCGACGCCTGGACCTCCGGCGTCATTGGCGTCACGCTCGCGACACATCCGAAGCCGGCGCCGGACGAATGGGGAACGATCAGCGCCTGGTCCTGGGGCGCCAGCCGCATCGTCGACTACCTCGAAACCGACAAGGCGGTGAACGCGAAACAGATCGCGCTCTTCGGCCACTCGCGTCTCGGAAAGACGGCGTTGTGGGCGTCGGCGCTCGACACGCGGATCGCCGTCGTCTATTCGAGCTGCGCCGGCGAAATGGGATCCGCGCTCGCGCGCCGCGACTGGGGCGAGACGGTGGACGACATGGCGCAGAACTTTCCGTGGCAGTTCGCCGCCAACTTTCAGAAATGGGTTGGACGCTGGAACGAGATGCCGGTCGATGCGCACATGATGATCGCGTTGAGCGCGCCCCGTCCCGTGTTCATCACCGGCGGCACGACCGACCAGTGGGCCGATCCGGTCGGTGAGTTCCTGTCTGAAGTCGCGGCTGGACCCGTGTATCGCCTGCTCGGCAAGAAAGATCTCGGGGTCACGGCACTGCCGCCGCTCGATTCACCGGTCACCAGCGGCGATCTCGGCTGGCACTACCACACCGGAGGCCACGCGGCCACGCCGGCCGACTGGTCCGCGTTCCTCCAATTCCTCGCGAAGTATTTCAGCTCGTGAAGTGGCGCGTCGCAGCCGAGTGCCACCACTGCAAGCAGTGGATCGAGGCCGGCGAAGAGCACGACTGCTGGACGACGACCGAGGCGGCGCTCACCGACGAACTCCCGGACGATCTTCAGGAGGCCTACGCACGGCTGCGCGAGACCGCCGTGGAGTTCGGCGATCAACGAATCTACGCGTCGGGCTCGTGCATCATGTTTTCGCGCGACTCCTGCTACTTCTTCGTTCGGCCGAAGCGGAGCTTTCTCGAGGTCGCCGTGTTTCTCGGTCGGGCGTTGAAAGCGCCGCAGGTCCGGCGCGCCGATCGGAAGTCGAAGACCAAGTTCGCGAATATTCTGAAGATCACACACCGGGATCAAGTCGAAGCCCCGATGACCGATTGGCTTCGCGAGGCGTACGAACTGCCCGATCGCCTCGCGGCAAAGTCGAAACCGAAGGCAAAACCGACCAGGAAGAAACGACGATCAAAATAGGAGCCTTATGGCCCAACCTCTCTGCTTCGTGCTCATGCCCTTCGGCCGCAAACCGGACGCGGCCGGCCGCGTCATCGATTTCGATCGCGTCTACCACGACTTGATTGCGCCGTCGATCGCCGCGGCGAAGATGGAGCCGCTGCGCGCCGACGAGGAGATGACCGGCGGCATCATCCACAAGCCGATGTTCGAGCGGCTGATTCTGTGTGAATACGCGGTGGCCGATTTGACGACGGCCAACGCGAACGTCTTCTACGAGCTGGGCCTGCGTCACGCCATCCGCGCCTGGAGCACGGTATTGATCTTCGCGCTCGGCGGCAGCCAGCTGCCGTTCGACGTGGCACCGCTGCGCGCGCTGCCCTACAAGCTGACGCCGGACGGTGTCCCGGAGGATGCGGCGGCGTCGGTGGCAGCGTTGACCACTCGTCTCGTGGAGGCACGGCGTGCGCACTCCGACAGTCCAGTGTTTCAGCTCGTCGAGGGGTTCCCCGACATCCAGCGGCTCAAGACCGACGTCTTCCGCGATCGCGTCCGCTACTCCCAGGAGATCAAAGACGCCCTCACGGCGGCGCGCAAGACAGGCGTCGACGCCGTCCGTCAGGTCGAAGCGAAGCTCGGCTCGCTCGCCGACGAAGAATCGGGCGTCGTCATCGATCTCTTTCTGTCCTACCGTGCGGTCAAGGCCTGGGACGAGATGATCGGGGTCGCGGGCCGGATGGCCTCGCCGCTTGCGGCCACGGTGATGGTGCGCGAGCAGCTCGGGCTCGCGCTCAACCGCGCCGGGCGCGGCGATGAAGCCGAGCGCGTGTTGACGGCCGTGATCGAGGAGCGCGGTCCGAGCAGCGAAACCTACGGCATTCTCGGCCGCGTCTACAAAGATCGGTGGGAAGCGGCCGTGAAAGGAGGCGAGGCGCTCTTCGCACGCGGACTGCTCGACAAAGCGATCGCGGCGTACGTGAAGGGGTTCGAGACCGACTGGCGTGACGCGTATCCCGGCGTCAACGCGGCTACTTTGATGGAGCTGAAGGATCCGCCCGACCCGCGGCGCACGACGCTCATTCCCGTGGTCCGCTACGCGGTCGAACGCCGCGTCGCTGCCGGCAAACCGGATTATTGGGATCACGCGACGCTTCTCGAGCTCGCCGTCATCGCCAAGGATCAGGACCGCGCGACCGTTGCGATCGGCGACGCGCTGGCCAGCGTCCAGGAAAGGTGGCAGCCGGAGACAACGGCGCGAAACCTGCGCCTCATTCGAGAGGCGCGGGAACGCCGGAACGATCCGGTCGCCTGGGCGATCGAGATCGAAGAGACATTGGTTCGGAGGTCCGGCGCCGCCGTGTAGAGCGTCGCTGCTATGGACCCTGTTCCAACGCGACCGAGTCGTTCAAGGAATCCGGTGGGCCTTCAGGATCTTGATCGGCGGCGTCAGGCGCTGCGCATCGCTGTTCGGCGCGCGCTGAATCTTTCGCACGACGTGCATCCCCTGTACGACACGTCCGAAGGCCGCGAAGCCCTGGCCGTCGGGATTGCGCGCGCCGCCGAAGTCGAGCGACGGCTGATCGTTGATGCAGATGAACCAGCCCGACGTGGCGCTGTCGGGCTGGCCGCGCGCCATCGAGATCGCGCCGTCGCTATGGCGTAGACCGGTGACGCTGGTGCGCTCGAGCGGAATCGGCGGAAAGCCGTCCCTGGCACGCTCGGGGTTCACGCCCGCCTGGATCACTTCGATCTTCACCGGGCTGTCGGGTTGATTGTCCATCTTCACCGTGCGGTGAAAGATGCCGCCGTCGTAGTGACCGGCGTCGAGATAGCGCAGAAAGTTCGCGGCGGTCGCCGGCGCGTGCGTCGTATCGACGTCGAGCACGATGTCGCCGAGCTCGGTCTGCACGAGGACACGGACGGAGGCGCGCTGTCCGGCAGGATGCGCGATCGAGACGGCGGCGGCGATGAGGACCGCAACCGTCGTCGCGATCGAACGTGTCGACATCGTTTCAGAACCGATAGATCCCGCCGAATTGGAACTGCCGACCCGGGTAGGCACCGCTCGTCGGCTTGCCGAAGTTGGGATTGCCGATGATGCCGATGTACCCGTCCGCCGTGAAGTTGTCGTTGTTGAACAGATTGAAGACATCGGCGCGCACTTCGATGCGGTTCTTCCCCGACAGGCCGAAAGTGCGCGTCAGCGTGAGATCGGCGTAGCGGACGGCGGCGCTGCGCACCGTATTCCGTCCTTCAGGAGTCGTCACGTTGCAGGTCCGGGCCGCCGTGCAGAAGACCTGTGTCGTGCCGGTCAGATCCTGCGCGTAGCGAATGGAGTATGGATTCCCGCTCTGCGCGTGGACGACGGCGCTGGCGCGCCATCCTTCGAGCACGGCGCCGCGCCCCGGGATGCTCCACGTCGCCGACGCGACGAAATTGTGCGGCGTGTTCGACGCCGAGTCCGCGTGATCGCGCTCCGGGTCCGAGCTGTCCTCCGGGATCTCCCAGTGATTCAATCGGTCTTCGGCGTCGGAGAACGTGTAGGAGAGCGAAACCAGCAGCGGCTCCGTACGATGTTGCATGCCGAATCGGACGCCCTCGTACCAGGTTCGTCCCTCGTTCGTGAGCACTTCGATGCGGCGGAACCCGTTCGGCGCCGGCCTGATCGGCCGCGTGAGATCGGCCTGCGCGGAGGTGCGGATCACTCGACCTCCACCGGCGTTGATCTCGGCTTTCGAGATCGGCGTCGGATAGTTCATGTCGAGGAAGCCGTGCTTGTGGCTGCGGTTCACGTTGAGATCGACCGATGCGCTCGTATGCGCGCCGAGCTGCCGCTGCGCGCCCAGGCTGTACTGCCACGCGAACTCGTTCTCGAGGTCGGGCGAGATTTCCTGAATGTTGCGCGCCGGCAGCACCGCGCCGGGCGGAAAGCCCGGAAGCGGGTTTGGATAGGTCGGAAACGCCGAATCGCTCGGCGGCAGCGCGAGCGTCACGATACCGTTCCGGCCGAGGACCGCGCCTTTGACGATCGTGAAGATCGGGTTCTGCTGCGTGAAGCGGCCGAGGCCGCCGCGCACCGACCACTTCTGATTGCCGAGCGGATCCCAGTTGAAGCCGACGCGCGGATCCACGTTGTTCTTGTCGACCGGCGCCGGCCAGTCCGGGATGTCGTCCACGACTTCGACGTCGTAGCGAACGCCGTAATTCAACGTGAAGTTGTTGCCGATCCGCCAGTCGTCCTGCGCGAAGCTGCTGTAGACCCACGCCTTCGGATAGATGATGTCCTGCCCGGGGACGAGCGCGAACGCCTGCGTGAACAGGTTCGGCAGCGGCGCGACCGCCGGTCCGCCGGCGAAGTTGTAGATGCCGTTCTGATTCGGGAGGTAGCGCTGCGTCGTCACGTCGTAGGTGAGGCCGCCGCCCATCTTGAACGAGTGAGCGCCGCGCCAGAGCGAGATCGTGTCCGAGACGTCCCACGTATCTTCCGGAATGACGCCCCACGTGCCGGTCGCCACGCCGCCCGTCACCGAATAACCGGTCCGGAAGGACTGGACGCACTCGCATTTCGCCTTGCGCAGATCGTAGTAACGCGACCACTGTCCGCGCACTTCGTTCAGCAAACGCTCGGAGAAGATCGACGTCCAGCGGTTCTGGATCGTGTCGACGTTGTTCGTCCAGATATAGCCGGTGCCCGGCAGCTGCAGGCCGCCCTGTTCGTTGTCTTGCTTCCACCGGACCATGTTGTAGCGGACGGCGAGCGATTGCGAGGGCGAGAACCGAATGTCCCCACGAGCATGTCCCTGATGCTCGTCCGCCGGCGTCGGAATGATCTCGCCCGGCGCTTCCGGCGACGTCACCGACACCTGGCTGCGCTCGCGCCGCTTCTCGTAGCTCCCGAAGAAGAACACGCGGTCGTGCACGACCGGTCCGCCGAGGTTGCCGCCGAACTGCTGCTGATTGAACGGCACCTTCTGCGTCGCGAGCGGCGGGATCGCATCGAGATCGCCCGGCCGCACGACGAGCAGCGCGGCGCCGGCGTAGGCATTGCTGCCGCTCTTGGTGATCATGTTCATCACGCCGGCCGAGTGCCCGCCGAACTCCGCCGAGAACTGGTTGGTGATGATCTGCACCTCGCTCACCGTCTCCAGCGCGAAGCCGGCCGATCCGCGCTGCGGCGCGCGCTGCAGCGTCAGCCACTTCGAGAAGTTGCTGGTGCCGTCGACGTAGGTGCCGAAGTTCCACACGTCGCCGCCGCCGAC
>DAIUKO010000153.1:0-16686 GCA_036848175.1 Vicinamibacterales bacterium
CCGGCGAGCGCGAGCAGACGATCGAGGAGCTCGAAGCGCGGAAGGAAGCGCTCGAGGCCTCATAGGCCTCACACCTTGTTCAAACGCACCAACGCCGTTTTCTTCACGCGTCGAGACGCGACCCGCCTGGACGGCGAATTGGAACGCGAGACTTCTTGGAGGCCGAGGGTGACCGAGGAAGGAGCCGCACGACACACACATCCGGTGTGCGTCGCGCGACTTGGTTTAGGAGGATCTCAGGTTAGCGATCGAACCGGTACCGCGCGATCGTGGCGGCCATGACGATGCTCGACTCTATCGCGTCGGGCAGAACGTTACGACTCACGATGCGGCCGCGGCAGATCACGCGCGCGGCGCCTTCGCCGCGAACGGCCGGCAGCTGAACTTCCATTTCGACTGCCGTATCGGGCTCCAAGGGTTCGTCGCCGCGGAGCAGCATCTCGGACGTACTGATGCTCTCGGTGATCCCTGAGTGCCAACCGCCGTCAGCGGCGCGGTATCGGACTGGTGTGTGGACGGAAAAACGAGTTGGAAGTAGACCTCTCGTGTGTTTGCGCACGCCGAGAAGGATGGCAAGGGGGATACCAAGGCCAAATCTGCAAAATATGGCCAGAAATCGTCGATTACAGAATCAACCAAGCGCCTCAGCAGGCGCTTTTTACGCGATAGGCGGGAATCCTTAAGGTTCTGCTAAGTAATTCTTACCTCGTCCGTTACATAGGGCGCATCGCAAACGTACGCGTGACCAACGCGAGGAGCTCCGTTGAATTGCGCGGCGCGACGACGCAGTTCGCACCGAACGTCGTGGCCTCGGCTTCGAGCACGGGATCCTTGGCGCTGGCCGTCACAATCGCGGCCATCTGCGGGAATTCGGACCGGCCACGCACCACGAGGTGCAGGCCGTTGAATGGACCGAGGCGTTCGGCGGCTATTAATAAATGTGGAGGACGTTCGGCCAGCGTCTGCATCGCCGCCTCGAATGTCGTCGTGCCGATCACACGGTAGCCGGCATTCTGAAGCGGCCGAACGAGTCGCGCCACCTCCGTCGGTTGCTCGTCGACGACCAGGATTGAATACGCCACGCCAGCGCAATACGCAACGTGCTGGCCATCTCGACGATATCGCGCCAGGCGATCGCCAAGTCGTAGCAGTGAAAGATCTTAACCACCAAAGTTCTCGCAAGACCGCCCTGCACCGTTATGCGGCACTTGTTACGAAAAGGGACAGACGCGCTCGGTTCGCGGATTGAGTCGCGACGTAACTGATTAGATTAAAGGATTTATGTGACTGTGTGCTGTTTATAGACTCGCGTGTCTATTAAGTCACATAACAGACGTAAGTGAGCTAATAACAGCCTGGCTCGAGAAGGGCTTCTGCAGATACCGCGCGCCGCAGCGTTCGGCCTCCTCCTTCAGCGTCGGGTCGTCGTACGCCGACATGACGATCGTCAGCGGGTGCGGCTCCTGTTCGTTCGCCAGGATCACGAGCTGCAGCCCGTTGAAGGCGCCAAGCCGCAGATCAGTCAGCAGCACATCGGGCGGATGCACGGTCAGCTCGCGCTTGGCGTCTTCGAAGCTGTTGCACGCGACGACAGAAAACCCACCACTGCTCAACCACTGCGACACGAGCCGCAGCAGCGCATGGTCGTCATCGACGACGAGGACGTGTCGGGCATTCGTCGATCGTTTCACTGTCGCGCTCTGGTTAGGACACATAGTTCGCCTGATATAGGAGCCCGCCGCGACTACAAACACAGCGTACTCGACACTTTTGATGGTCCGTCTGCCGGAATGCAACGCGACTGCCGTACCCCTCGGCGCCGGGCGCGCTGTCGAGCAGCGAATCGATCGTCATGGGCCTGCAGTCGTGAACGACCAGACGTAGTCGGTGCCCATCGGACTGCCCTGAACATCGGTGACCGTGCCCTTCACCGTCACCGTATACGTCGTGCTGTTTGCGAGCGGTGATTGCGGAACGAGCGTCACCGTGGGCGTCTCGCCGCCGACGAACACCGACACGGGAACGATATTGCCTGCCGGATCACGCAGCACGAACGTCGTCGTGTTGAGCGACGAGAAGGCCATCATTTCGGTGAAGACGACGCCGATCGAGCTCGTAATGCTGACACCGGTCGAACCCGGCGCCGGCGTGACCGAGTTGACGCGCGGCGCGCTTGCGTCGACCGGAGGCGCGGTATCGAAGACGACGTCGACCCAGTAGTTCGCGGAGTTCCAGGTCTCGGTTGGAAAACGCGTCGCCGAGCCGTAGATGTACACGCCGCTTGGGCCGTCCGCGCCGTCCCGCATCCCGTGCAGCGGCGGGTTGTCGAACGGCGCCGAGAAGTATCCACCGTTGGCCGCGTAGTGGCCGGTGTCAGTGTGATACGAGACGACGTAGGTCGTGTTTGCCGCGATCGACACGGGCGACGCGAGATTCACCTGCTGCCACCCGCCAATCGACTCGCTGGTGAAAGTCGCCCGAGCGAGCAGCGCGCCAGTATTGCTCCAGAGATTTCCGACGTGAATGCCGGTGTTGGTGAGGCCTTTGTAGAACCGCAGCGCCGTGATGTAGCCGCTCATGTCGGATCGGAATCGCATCCCGACTTCGACGGCGGTCGAGTCCGTATCGATCACCGCGGGTATGGTCGATGGATTCCAGAGACTGCACGGACAAGCACTCGCCGACGGCGGAGGCGGCGGCAGCGGCGGCGGTGTCCCGGCAGTCGTGAACGACCACGAGTAGACGGCCGTCATGGCGTTACCGGCGACATCCGCGACCCGCGGGCCGGTGGCGCCGCCAACGACGACGGCCGTGTAAGTCGTGCCGTCGGCGAGCGGCGCATTGGGTTTGAGAATCGCCGTCCCGGTCGGCGCGGCGTAGGTGACCGTTGCCGGCACGTATGTGCCGAAGGCGCTTTGCAGCGTGAAGGCGCTCCCGCTGATCGTGGCAGGATCCATCGCCTCGCTGAACGTCGCGGTGACCCACGTCGTGTTGGCGACGCCGACAGCGGCGTTGACCGGCGACGTCATCGCAACCAGCGGCGGAACCATGTCGTTTGGACCACTTACGACCGGCGCGAAGACGACGTCGACCCAGTAGTTCGCCGAGTGCCACGTATCGGTCGGGAACGCGCTCGTCGAGCCATACCGGTACACACCGTTCGGTCCATCGACGCCGTCTGCGAGCGCGTGCAACGGCACGCTGTCGAAACCGGCGACGAAGTAGCCGGCGTTCGCCGCGTAGCGGCCGGCATTCGTGTGATACGACGCGACGTATGTCGTGTTGGCCTTGATCGCGACCGGCACGGAGAACACCACCTGCTGCCAGCCCGTCGCCGATTCGTTGATGAACGTCGCCGAGGCGAGCAGAGCGCCGGCGTTGGTCCACAGATTCCCGAGATGCGTGCCGGTGTTCGTCGAATGTTTGTAGAAGCGAACGCCGGTGATGAAGCCGTCGATGTCGGATCGGAAGCGGACGCCGAGCTCGACCGGGCTCGCATCGGCTTCGGGTCCCGCGGCGGTTGTCGACGCACCGTTCCAGATCGTGCACGGACACTGCACCGGCGGCGGCGCAGACGGCGCCGCCGCGGTCGTAAACGACCACGTGTAGCTCGTCGTCATGCCGTTGCCGGACCTGTCCTTGATGCCGGTCGTGCCGCCTTTGACGGTTGCCGTGTAGGTGGTCTGGTAGGCGAGCGGCGACGCCGGCGTGAGCGTGAACGTCTGCGTTTCGCCGCCGCCGCCAACTGAAGCCGGCACGAGGTTGCCCGCCGAGTCGCGGAGCTCGAACGTCGACGAGTTCACCGACGCGTAGTCGAGGAATCCGGTGATACCTGCCGTCACGAGGCTGGTCGTGCTGACGCCGGTTGCGCCGGCCGCGGGCGTCACCGACGACACGGTCAGCGGCGTCGTCGTTCCGCCTGCGTTGAGCGTCGTCCTGAAGACGACGTCGACCCAGTAGTTTGCCGATTGATAGGTGTCGGTCGGGAACGCACTCGCGCCGTAGCGATAGATGCCACTCGGGCCGTCGACGCCATCCTTCAGCGCATGCAGCGGCGCGTTGTCGAATCCGGACGTGAAGTACCCACCGCTCGCGGCGTAGTGACCGGTGTCCGTGTGGTACGAGGCAACATACGTCGTGTTCGCGGTGATCGTCACCGGATTGGCGAACGTCACTTCCTGCCAGCCCGACGCGGATTCACCCGTGAAGAACGCCGAAGTCAGTCGAGTGCCGGTCGCAGTCCACAGACTGCCGATGTGCGTGCCGGTGTTGGCGGCGTGCTTGTAGAAGCGGATGCCGGTGATGAAGCCGTTGACATCGGAACGGAAACGGAACCCGAGCTCGACGGGGCCGGTATCGCCATCCATCGGTCCGACCGCGGTCGCGCCGCTCCACACCGAGCATGGGCAGACGACGGGGGAGACCGGCGGCGGCGGCGGTGGCGCCTCGCCGATGGTGCTGAACGACCAGCTGAAGTTTCCCGCGAGGGCGTTGCCGGCGAGATCTTTCACGCCGGTCGCGCCGCCCTTGACTGTCGCGATGTAGCCCGCCGACGAGGCCAGTCCACTTGTCGGCGTCAACGTCGCAGTCGGCGTTTCGCCGCCTGCCATGACCGTCGCCGGCACGATGTTGCCGGCCGCATCGCGCAGCTCGAACGTGGACGAGTTCACCGTCGTGGAGCTCATCATCTCGCTGAACGTTGCCGTGACGACGGTGCTCGGACTGACCGAGGTGGCGAGAATCGCGGGTGTAACGGATTGAACGATCGGCGGCGTCGTGTCCGCCACCGGGGGAGCGGTCGTCGAGAACACGACGTCGACCCAGTAGTTGGTCGCGTTCCACGTGTCAGTGGGAAAGGCGGTCGTCGTGCTGTAGCGGTAGACGCCATTGGCGCCGCCGACGCCGTCCGCCAGCGCATGGAGCGGCGCGTTGTCGAAGCCCGAGATGAAGTAGCTGGCGTTCGCCGCGTAGCGGCCGACATCGGTGTGGTACGACGCGACGTAGACCGTATTGGCGGCGATCGCGACGGGCGTCGCGAACGTCACCACCTGCCAGCCCGATGCGGTCTCTGTAGTGAACGTCGCGCGCGCCAGGAGGGCGCCGGTATTGCTCCACAGATTCCCGACGTGCGTCCCGGTGTTGCCGGCGAACTTATAGAAACGAATACCGGTGATGAATCCGCTGATGTCCGAACGGAAGCGGACACCGAGTTCGACAGCGCTCGCGTCGCTGTCAGGCCCGAGCGGCGTGACCGGGCCGCTCCAGATATTGTTTGACGCCGCGCTGACGGGCGTCGACGTCGACGCCAACGCCGCCATCACGGTGAACCCGAGTGCGGAAACCAGTCGTCGGATTTGGAGCCGCACGAAGGACACCCCTTGGGCCACGTTGTCGTGTTTGCGATTTCAATCGCGCGATCCACTCGGAGAGCGTGGATCGCGCGCGCGGCGCCGATTGAAGTGGCGCCGCGGTTTTAGTAGGTCGCGCGATACGTGCCTGCCGCAACCGGGACGATTGCGTACTCGATTCCTTTGATCGTCTGGCGCGTGAAAGTCACCGGAGTCCCGTTCAGCGTGATCGCACTCAGCGCGCCTCCGGTGATTGTCGTCGGCAGCATCGCCTGCAGCCCGTTGGCGCCGGCGCCGACGGCCACCGTGAACGTCAGCACATTGGCGCTCCACGTGAGCGATTGGAACGCCGACCCGTTGCGGCCGTCGAGCCATGTGAGCAGCTGCCGCGCGGTGATGACGGGAACGCCGTGCGCCTGGGCCGACGCGACGATCGCGTCGGACCCGATCGAGCCGTCAGACGGGTTGAAGTCAGTGTGCATGTTCGCGGTGAACGCGCCGTAGTAGCCTTCCGGACCATTCGCCTTGTCGAGCAGCGCATTGACCGTGAACGGGTACGTCTGACTCGCTTCGTCGTTCATCTGCGACGTCGCCTGATAGACATCGATGAGTGCGCCGGTCGTATCGGCGAAGCGCATCGGGATGCCGGAACCGGTGAAGAATCCCGGTCGATTCTGGACCCAGCTCTGAGGCCAGTAGTAGTAGTTGGTATCGAGGCGGATGCCCTTCGATAACTCGACCTGCGCTTGCGTCGCCCAGTCGCTCCACACGATGCAGTGCGTGCGATTGGTTGTCGGCGCCGGCAGACCCGGGAACGTCGACGCGAACGTGGAAAGCTGCGTCGTGTAGAACGACGGCAACGTCGCCGCCGAGTAATCGGCGCAGTTGGTGCTGACGTGCACCGCGATCTCGAAGCCGTCGGTGTTGAATGCCGCGGCGGTGGCATTGCTGATCGGCGTGTTCGGATAGATGTACGACGTGCCGCGGATGCACTGCCAGTCCGCGACCGAACAGCCCGCCGGGCTCGCCGTCTTGTATCCATTGAACCGGCCGACCGTCCCACCGTTGCCGTGATCGTCGCCGGTCATCACCACGACGGCTTTGTTCATCCGCGGGAAGTACCAGAAGCGCGGCAGCGGTTTGCGATCGCGGTTCAAGTACAGGATCAGGTTGACGAGCAGACGCTGCTGCTCGTCGCCCTGCGGAACCGCGACTTTGTCCAGGTTGACCCAGTCCGGCTTGCCGTCGGTGGCCGACGCGCCGAAGAAGAGATCGTCCGACCGGATCGGCGTGAAGCCGTCGCGTTCCTGGCCGGACCACGCGGGGTTGCCTTGCCGCGTGTAGACGATCGAGCGCGCGAGATCGTAAGTGAATGCCGCGGCCTTCCCGCTACCAATGCCGACGGTGTTGAGACTCACCGCCGGGTTGGGCGTCGAGGCGAGCGGCCCTGAATACAGATAGGCCACGGCGGTCGCGCCACTGAGCGAATAGACGTCCGCCGACCCGTGGAACTGGATCGATTGTGTGACGATGCCGGCGCCAGGCGCCGTGGATCCGTCCACGGCGAGATAGGCGTTGCTGAGCGTGGACGAGAGATTTGTCAGGCCCAGCAGCGGCAAGAGCTTCTTGTCAGGCCGCATCGCGATCAAATTGCCGCCGCCATTGACCCAATTGCTGAACATCGTGACCTGCGCCGCAGTCAACGGGATTTCACCGATGATCACCACGTCGTAGGTGGCGAGCAGCGTCGCCGTCACGTTCGTCAGGTCGGTGACCGCGAATGCGTTCAGACCTTCCGCGCGCAGGATCTCCGCGTAGTAGCGGCTGAACGGGTTGCCCGTCGAGCTCACGACCAGAATCGGTCCGCCCGGACCGTCGTTCGGCGGCGGCGGCGGCGGCGCACTCGTGGTGAACGACCACGACACGTCGGCTGCCAGCGCGTTGCCCGCGAGATCCTTCACGCCGCTCGCGCCGCCTTTGATCGTCGCGGTGTAGGTCGTCGAGTAGGCGAGACCACCGGTCGGATCGAGAATCGCCGTTCGCGTGGGGCCGTCGTAACTCACGGTCGCGGACACCGGACTACCCGTCGCGGTTTCGACGAGCAGGAACGACGACGTGGTCACCGTCGTGGCGTTGACCGCTTCGTTGAACGTCCCGGTGATGTTGGCATTCGAAACCACACCGGTTGAACCGTTCGACGGCGTCACCGACGGAATCGTGGGCGGCGTCGTATCCGGTCCGAGGGACGTATTGAAGACCAGATCGACCCAGTAATTCTCCGAGTTGAACGTGTTGGACGGGAACGTGCCGGCCGGGCCGTAGCCGTAGACGCCGTTACCGCCGTCGACGCCGGTCGCAAGCGCGCGCAGCGGCGAATTCGTGACGCCGATGTTGAAGTACTGGCCGTTCACGGCGTAGTGGCCGACGGTCGTCTGATACGAGACGATGTAGGTCGTGTTCGCCGTGATCGGCACAGGCGTCGGGAGCGTCATCGTCTGCCAGCCCGACGCGGTCTCGTTCGTGAACGTGACGTTGGCGAGCCGCGTGCCGGTGCGTGACCACACGCTTCCCACGTGCGAGCCGGTGTTGGTGGCGAACTTGTAGAACTTGATCGCGGTCACGAATCCGTCCGTGTCCGCCTGGAACTTCGTGCCGATTTCGACCGCGCTCGGATCGCTGTCGGCGCCAGCCGGGATCGTGGCGGTGCTCCAGATGCTGCACGGACATGCGCCAGGCGCCGGACCGGTGGTGAACGACCAGGTGAAATCAGCGGCCATCGCGTTTCCGGCCACGTCCTCCACGCCGGCGCCGCCTTCGGCGCCTCCAGTCCCGCCGCGAATCTTGGCGGTGTAGGTCGTCAGATAGTTCAGCGTCGTTGTCGGATCGAACGCCGCGATCCGCGTGGACGTGTCGTAGGCGACGGTCCCAGCGACGAGTGCGTTCGTCGCATCGCGCAGCTCGAACGTCGGCGTGCCGATCGTCGTCGGGTCCATGGCCTCGCTGAACGTCGCCGTGATGATGTTGGCGGCGTTCACGCCGGTCGCCCCGTTGAGCGGCGACGTGGCGGCGACGACCGGCGGCGTGGTATCCGGCCCGAGCGACGTCGCATAGACGACATCGACCCAGTAGCACTCCGAGTTGAACGTGTTGGACGGGAACGTGCCGGGAGCGCCGTACGCATACACGCCGTTGCCGCCGTCGATGCCGGTGGCCAGCGCGTGCAGCGGCGCGTTGTCCACGCCCGTCGACGCGAAGTACGCGCCGTTGACGGCGTAGTGCCCGATCGGCGCGTGGTACGACGCAATGTAAGTCGTGTTGGCCGCGATCGCGACCGGCGTGGCCAGGCTGACCTGCTGCCATCCCGACGCCGTCTCGCCCGTGAAGGTCGCGGTGGCGAGCAACGTGCCGGTGCGCGACCACAGATGAGCGGTATGAGTCCCGGTGTTGGTCGAGAACTTGTAGAAGCGCAGGCCGGTGATGTAGCCGGCCACGTCGGACCGGAATTTCGTCCCGATCTCGACGGCCTGGTTGTCGGTGTCGGCTCCGGCCGGCACGACGGTCGCCGGCCAAATCGTCGTCGCCGGCGGCGGCGGCGGGGGAGCGGCCGCGGTCGTGAACGACCAGGTGAAGTTGCTGGCCAGCGCGTTGCCGGCGGCGTCCTTCACGCGTGGATCGACGGTTCCGCCCTTGACTGTTGCCGTGTACGTCGTCGTCGCGGCAAGCGCCGCGGTCGGCGTCAACGTCGCGGTCCGCGTCGCCGAGCTGTAGGTGACGGTCGCGGCGACGAGCGCGTTGCTCGGATTACGCAGTTCGAACGACGTGGTGCCGATCGTCGTCGCGTCCATCGCCTCGCTGAACACTGCGGTGACCGCTGTCGTCGCCGCGACACCGGTCGCGCCGCTGGTCGGCGTCACACTGCTGACTGTCGGGGGCGTGGTGTCGGGCGTCGTGGTCGTGAACGACCAGGTGAAGTTGGCGGCGAGCGCGTTACCCGCGAGATCCTTGACTCGCGGATCGGTCGCGCCGCCCTTGACCGTCGCCGTGTACGTTGTCGTCTGAATGAGTGCGGCAGTCGGCTGCAGTGTCGCGGTCCGCGTCGCACTGTCGTAGGTGACGTTCGCCGTCACCAGGACGTTGCCTGGCGCGCGCAGCTCGATCGTCGACGTGTTGATCGTCGTCGAGTCCATCGCTTCGCTGAACGTGGCTGTGACCGTCGTGTTCAGCGCGATGCCGGTGGCACCGCTCGTCGGCGTCACCGATGCGACCGTGGGCGCCGAGGTATCGGGCCCACCGATCGTCGTGAACGACCAGGACACGTTCGCCGCGAGCGCGTTGCCCGCCGAGTCCTTGGCGCGCGGGTCGGTCGTCCCGCCTTCGACTAGCGCCGTATACGTCTTCGAAGTGGCGAGTGCAACCGATGGCGTCAGCGTCGCGGTTCGCGTCGTCGCGTTGTAGCCGACCGCCGCCGCGACCTGCGCTCCCGTGGAATCGAACAGCTGGAACGTGGTCGTGTTGATCGTCGCCGCCGTCATCGCTTCGCTGAACGTGGCGGTGACCGTTGCAGTCGTGGCGACCTTGCCGGCGCCGTTGACCGGCGTCACACCCGCGACTGATGGCACGGTCGTGTCGGCTCCGCCGCCCGGACCGTTGAAGACGACGTCAACCCAGTAGTTCTCCGAGTTGAAGGTGGAGTTCGGGAAGATGCTGCCGGCGCCGTACCGGTACACGCCGTTGCCGCCGTCGACGCCCTCGGCGAGCGCGGTCAGCGGCCCATTGGTGACACCGCCTGCGGCGAAGTACGCGCTGTTGACGGCGTAGTGCCCCACGTTCGCATGGTACGAGGCGATGTAGGTGGTGTTCGCGCTGACAGAGACGGGCGTCGTGAAGTTCACCTGCTGCCAGCCCGACGCTGTTTCGCCAGAGAACGTCGCGCCTGCCAGCTTCGTCCCCGTGCTCGACCACAGGCTGCCGATGTGCGAGCCGGTATTGTTCGAGAACTTGTAGAAACGGATGCCCGAGATCGTTCCGGCCGCGCTGGTTCGGAACTTGGTGCCGATCTCGACGTTGCCCGTGTCGGGATCCGCGCCGGCCGGAATGGTGCTCGGACTCCAGATGTTGCAGGGACACGCGCCGCTCGAGCCGCCGCCGACCGTGATCGTGACGCCGGCCGACGGTGTTTCCAGATTCGCGCTGTCGTCGGCCGCGCGGCTCTTGATCGTGACGAAGCCGGATCCGCTGGCGACCCAGTTGTACGTCCAGCTCGCGCGTCCGTTGGCCGGATGCCACGTCACGCCGCCGTCGATTGATACTTCGACGCCGCCGACCACGCCGCCCCCGGTATCGGTTGCGGTGCCAGTGATCGTGACAGCTGCTCCAGGAGCGATCGTCGCGTTCGCCGCAGGCGCCGTGATGGTTGATGTCGGAGCGACCGTGTCCGCCGACGCCGTCGCGGCGACGAGACCCGACTGCATCGTCGTCGGCTGCGCGCCCATGTCGGCGAGCAGGTTCAACGTCGCCTGCTGCATGCGGACGTCGGCTGCCGGGCCCACGAAGTCGTGATTGCTGTCGAGGCCCCACTGCCACTGCTCGGTGCCGGCGCCGAAGACGAGCGCGCCGCTGCTGTGGCGATAGAGCGTGAGGTGGTGCGTGGCGGTGCCGGTGGCGTAGTTGGATCCGAAATCCTGTATGTACGACGGCACGTCGTACGTGGCCGTCGACAACCGAATCAGGCCCGCCGGACGAAATCCGTTGTCGAGGTCTTCGTCCCACTCGTAGCCGAGGGTGCCGTTCGGCAGCGTCGCCGACGCGTTCGCGGCCAGCGTCGCCACCGTCGTGTTGCGCCAGAAGCGCATCTTGCCGTCAGCCGACGGCACGACGATGGAGCGGATGTCGCGCCCGTTGACGGTGAAGATGGTTCCGGTGAGCGCGTTCTCCGGCCGGCCGCCGTCGGCGGGCGGGCTGAAGCGCGGGTCGCGCCAGGTGCCGGTCCATGTCGGCGGATCCTGCGGATCGATCACCGCATTGGCGTGCGTTTCCTTGTAGGTGACGAGCGTGCGATACGGCGTATTCGACGAATCGGTGCCGTTCTCCCACCGCGTCTTCCAGAACACTTCGTTGCCGCTGAAGAACGCGAGATGGACGCCGGCGTTTCGTGCGGCTTCGACGCTGGCGCGCTGGCCGGCCGACCAGTACTCATCGTGGCCGATTGACATGAAGACGCGATGATCGAGCAGCCGCGCACCGCTGCGATCGGTATCGACGCCGGTGCTGTAGCTGACGTTGTAACCGTTTGATTCGAGCCACCGCACCATCGGGTACTCAGCGTTGAATACCCAGTCCTCCGGCGTGGTCCCGCGCGTCGTGATCGGGCGGTTGTAGCTGACCTTGTAGGCGCGGCCCGCCGGATTTCCGACATAAAGACTGTTGCCGCCGTACTGGTTGTAGGCCTGCCACGTCGTGTCCGACGTCTGGAACAGCAGATCGGAATGCCCGTCGTCGTCCCTGACGACGAACACGACGTGACTGGAGCCGGCTCCGCCGGCATCTCGAACAAGCTTGGCGATGTAGATGCCGGAGACGGCGGTCACCGGGACGTCCCACGACGCCGACTCCGCCCAGTTCCCGCAGTCGACGAGGCCGGTGGTCGCATTCGACAAGCAATTCGGCTGGACCTGCGTGGCGGTCGGTTGAACCGTCGCCACCTTGCGGGCGCCGCGTCCGCCGTAATAGCCCATGCGGTAGATGTCGATGTGATACGCCGTCGCCGTCGTATCGATCTTGAAGCGGACGGTTTGTCCTTGATCGACGCTGATGTCGGTGGTGAAGCCCTGAATCGTCGGATCGCCGGCGCCGGTGATGTCCCACTCACTCGGAAGGTTCCCGGGCAGCAGATTCTCGCAGGCGATCGGGTTTGCGCACTGGGCGGACGACGGATCTGACGTGATGCCCAGCGCCGTGCCGAGCACACCGAGTAAGAGAAGCGCGCGTCTCACGATTTTTTCCGATGAAGCTGGCTGGCGAGCAGGACGAAGCCAACGCCCATGACCAGCAACCCGCTCGGCTCCGATAACCACAGCGTGGCGGCGGCGTGCTGAGCCGGCACGATCAACGCGCTCGCGCCGCGAACAACAGGGGCGGCGAGCATCATCACTCCACTAAGCGACAGAAGGATTCTCATGACAGTGTGCGACCGAGGGAGCAAGAAGAACGCCAGAGGTCAGATGGCGTTCGCGCCGGAAAAATCAGCGCGATGCCGCGCGCGGCTTCGATGAAGACGGACCAGACGCTGACTTTTGTCTCGATGGCGGCGCGGATGTCGATCTTCGTGATCGATGGCGCGGCAGGGCGCCTGCAAATTCCTTAGCGTGGACGAAGGGTTTGTAAGGAACGGCGATTGCACGACCATCGTCATCGCAGCGCCCGGTCGCTCATTGCGTGCAGAGGAAAGCCTGTGGACATCCGTTTGATTTCGTCCCTCACCGACGACGACGAAGACCGATTCGCGTCCGTTCTGCTGAACGCGATGGACGATCTTCTCAGTCAGTTCTCAGTTGCCTATCACCTGAGAATCAACACGACGGCGGGCACTGTGCTGCAGCGCACGCGTGCGCTGGCCGAGGCGTCTGGCGACGCGGCCGACGTCGTCTGACAACTCCGGCAGCGCGCGTTTGGTCTCCGCGCTGCGGGACTTCGCGCTTTTCACCCGCTCGGTCACGCGTTCAATTCTCCGTCTCCATCTCCGACTGGTTCCAGTCCTCGCTTTCGACGTCTCTCCGCCGTCGCGACGATCGACTCGCGCGTGCCGGCTGGTCCCAGGGCGGTGACGCGCTGAGACATTTGTCACTCCTCCGGCAGACCTTTCGAGGGTTGGACTGACGCTATGGTGCTGTTCGCCCTCTCAATTGCTGGCGGATGACCTTTGGCGAACTCCTTGCTCCTGTCACGAACGTTCTGAACGCCGCGTGCACCGGTCGTCTGCCGAATGCGCCGGCGTCTCGCACATAACTCAGTTGATACGCTGACGATGCGAACCGTTTCTGTCGTTTCTGCACGCCTCGCCGCCGACGTTCGCGAGATGTTCGTCGAGCAGCGGGACTACCGCGAGCTCCTCGTGCGCATCACCGTGCGCGATCTCCTGCTGCGATACAAGCAGACGGTCATGGGGTTCGGCTGGGCGATCTTCATGCCCCTGGTCAACACCGCCGTCTTCTCGGTGATCTTCACGCGCGTCGCGCCGATCGACACCGGTCTCCCGTACCCGCTGTTCGCGTACTGCGGGCTGTGCACGTGGAACTTCTTCGCGTCGACGCAGCGCTTCGCGGTGCTGTCGCTGACCAGCAACACGAGTCTTGTGACGAAGGTGTACTGCCCGCGCGAGATCTTCCCGTTCGCGACGATTCTGGTCTCGCTGGTCGACTTCGCCGTCTCCTCGGTCGTGCTCTTCGGGTTGATGGCGTACTACCACGTCGCGCCGGGCTGGGCGGCGCTGTTCGTGCCGGTCGTCGTGATCGTCCACGTGCTGTTCACGGCCGGCGTCGCGCTGCTGCTCGCGATGGCCAACCTTTTCTATAGGGACATCAAGTACCTGTTCGAGATCGTGCTGGCGGTCTGGATGTTCGCGACCTCGGTCGTGTATCCGGTCGAGCGGATCGGCGGCCGCATGGGCGCGCTGCTGATGCTCAATCCGATGACGCCGATCATCGACGCCTATCGCGCCACGCTGCTCGAGGGCCGGCTGCCGGCGATGGGCCCGTTCGCAGCCGCGGCGGCCGTGTCGATCGTGCTGCTCGCGTTCGCGTGGGTTCTCTTTCACCGTGCTGAATTCCAGTTTGCGGAAAACGTCTGACATGAACCGACCGGGAGTGACCTTCAACGGCGTCTGGAAGAAGTTCCGCCGCGGCGAGCGGCACGACAGCCTGCGCGATCTGATTCCATCGACGCTCAAGCGGCTGGTGCGTCCGCGCAGCGACGAGCTGACGGCGGAAGAGTTCTGGGCCGTCAACGACGTCTCGTTCGACGTCGGGCCGGGCGAGGCGCTCGGCATCATCGGTCCGAACGGCGCCGGCAAATCGACCGTCCTCAAGCTCTTGACGCGGATTCTCAAGCCGACCCGGGGCAGGTGCGAGGTGCGCGGCCGTGTCGGCGCGCTCATCGAAGTGGCGGCGGGCTTCCATCCGGATCTCACCGGCCGCGAGAACGTCTACCTGCAGGGCGCGATCATGGGCATGAAGCAGGCCGAGATCGCGCGCAAGTTCAGCGAGATCGTCGAGTTCGCCGGTATTCCGGAATTCATCGACACGCCGGTCAAGCGCTACTCGTCGGGCATGAACGCCCGGCTCGGGTTTTCGATCGCCGCCCATCTCGACCCGGACGTCCTGCTCATCGACGAAGTGCTGAGCGTCGGCGACGCGCGATTCCAGGAGCGGTGTGTCGAGCGGATGCATGCGCTGCGCGACGGCGGGGTCGTCCTCGTCTTCGTCTCGCACAACCTCACGGCGGTGCTCGACCTGTGCAACCGCGCGGTGCTGATCGATCACGGCCGCGTCCGCTTCGACGGCGAGCCGGCGGCAGCGGTGCAGGCGTACCGGAGCGTGACCTCGAACCGTGATGCCGATCGGCCGACCGACGGCGGCATTCGCCTGGCCGGCGTCGAAGTGTTCGACGATCGCGATCGCCCGGTGCAGACGATCGACACCGGCGACGGCTTGACCGTCCGCATCCATTACAAGACCTCACGTCCGGTGGATCGGCCGCACTTCGCCGTCGACATCCATCGCGGCGACGGCGTTTACTGTCACGGCACCAATACCCGGCTCGCGCGGCTCGATCTCGGCACCGTCGATCGCGACGGCCACATCGATCTCGTCATCCCGTCGCTGCGGCTGCTGCCGGGATGCTATTCGCTGTCGATCGGCATCCTCGACACGCACGCGGTCAAGCCGCACGACGTCCAGTTTCACGCGTATCCGTTCTCGGTGACCTCGAGCTGCCGGGACAACGGACTGGTCGCGCTCGATCACACATGGCGGCTGCCGGACGTGCAGCCCGCCCGAATCTCTCGAGTCATGAAAGAACGAACAGACAGGAAGGTAGCGCTTCGATGATTGCTTCAGATGTCGTCCTCGGCGAAGGCGTCGTGATCCGCCAGCCGCAGCTCGTGAACCTCTACGGCTGCCGGATTGGCGACGCGACGCGAATCGGCGCGTTCGTCGAGATTCAGCGCGGCGCCGTGATTGGCCGCGCCTGCAAGATTTCCAGCCACTCGTTCATTTGCGACGGCGTGACCCTCGAAGACGGCGTCTTCGTCGGCCACGGCGTGATGTTCACCAACGATCTGTTTCCGCGCGCGCTCGCCCCGAACGGGCAGCTGCAGACCGAAACCGACTGGGAGCTGGTGCCGACGCGTGTCGCCGCCGGCGCGTCCATCGGCAGCAACGCGACCATCGTCGCCGGCGTGACCATCGGCCGCGGCGCCCTGATCGGCGCCGGCGCCGTCGTGACGCACGACGTGCCGCCCTACGCCATCGTCGCTGGCGTGCCGGCGCGAATTCTTGGAGATGTCCGCAGCAATGCGGGCGAGGCGCATCAGGCTGCGCCAGGGAGTGTCTCGTGATTCGACTCGGAGTTGTCGGCTACGGCTACTGGGGACCGAACGTCGTCCGCAACTTCGCGGAGGTGCCCGGCTGCCAACTGGTCGCGGTGAGCGACATGCGCGCGGAGCGTCTCGCGATGGTGCGAGCGCGTTTCCCGACCGTCAAGACGTACGCGGATCCGAACGAGCTGGTTTGCGACCGTCGCGTCGATGCCGTCGTCATCGTGACGCCGGTCTCGACCCATTACGACCTCGCCATGCAGGCGCTCCGCGCCGGCAAGCACGTGCTGGTGGAGAAGCCGCTGGCGGCCAGTGCGGAGCAGGCGACGCGGCTGGTCGACGAAGCGGCACGGCGACAGCTGATCCTCAGCGTCGACCACACCTTCGTCTATACCGGCGCGGTGCGGAAGATTCGCGAGCTCGTCGCCGGCGAAAGCCTCGGCGAGATTCTGTACTACGACTCGGTCCGCGTGAACCTGGGACTGTTCCAGCACGACGTCAACGTGATTTGGGACCTGGCGGTCCACGACCTCGCGATCATGGACTACGTGCTGCCGTCGCAGCCGGTTGCCGTGTCGGCCACCGGCATGAGCCACGTCGGCAACGAGCCCGAGAACATCGCCTACCTCACGCTGTTTTTCCCGGATCGGATGATCGCGCACCTGCACGTGAACTGGCTCGCGCCGGTGAAGGTGCGGCGCACGCTCATCGGCGGCAGCCGCAAGATGATCGTCTACGACGATCTCG
>DAIUKO010000154.1:0-16663 GCA_036848175.1 Vicinamibacterales bacterium
GCGTCGTCGGCGACGACCACGAGAGGTTGTTCTGATAGACGCACGCGTAGCCGTTATCGCATTGACCGACGGTCTGCAGGAGATCCATCGCCAGTTCGAGCGACGGCAGGACGGCTTCACGACCGATATGCTGCGCGGCGATTTGATCGGCGGTCGTGCCGAGGTAATAGTCGGTGCTCTCGGTCCACTTCGCCTTGGCCGCGCTCAGGAACGCCGCGTTGGAGGTCGCGTGCGTGCCGGGGTACGCGTTCTTCAACTCCATGTTGGTGAACACCGTCAGCTGATCGACATGAGGCGCGAGCGACTGGAGCGCGGGCGACAGCACGGAGAGGTTGCCGTCGCCGCCCGGCGTCCACCGGCTGATGTCGCAGCCCATCGGTATGTACACGAAGCCGAGGCGCCGCACCGGCTCGGCCGGCGTCTTGGCGAGCGCCGTCATCGATGGAACCATCGCATCGAGCAACGGCAGCGCCAGGCTTGCGCCGATACCGCGGAGGAACGTTCGGCGTGGCAGGGCCATCTTCGTGATAATCATCGCGACATCCTCATTTGAAACGGCGCGCTTTTGACAATTCCCAAGATGAGTGACGAGACCTTGTAATTCTGCGGCCGCGCCTCGCGGACGATCGTGCGGATCGCCGGCGCGTCGTAGTACTCGACGCCTCGTCCCAACGCGTAGGTGAGAAGTTTTTCCGACAACGTACTCACGAAGATTTCCGGACGGTTCAGCAGCGCCTGCTCGAGTCCCGGGACATCGGCGAAATGACTGCCGTCGGGCAGCCCGCCGGACGCGTCGATCGGAACGCCGTCCTCGTCGATTCGGTGGCGGCCGATCGCGTCGAAGGTTTCCATCGACAAGCCGACCGGATCCATGAGGTTGTGACACGCGGCGCAGACCGCGTTGCTGCGATGCTCGGCCAGACGCTTGCGAACGGTCAGGTTGCCATCGACGGTGTTGTCCTTCAACGCCGGCACGTCAGGCAGCGGCGGAGGCGGTGGCACGCCCATCAAGTTGTCGAGGATGAACTTCCCGCGGATGACCGGCGATGTCCGCGTGGCGTACGAGGTCACCGTCAGGATGCTCGCCTGCCGCAGCAGGCCGCCGCGGTCGCTGTCCTTGTCGAGCTCGACGCGGCGGAAGCGCGTGCCGTAGACGTGCGGGATGCCGTAGTGCTTCGCGAGCCGCTCATTGACGAAGGTGTAGTTGGCGCGCAGCAGATCGAGGACGCTGCGATCCTCGCGGAGAATGCTGTCCACGAACAGTTCCGTCTCCTGACGAAACGCCTGCCGCAGGTTGTCGTCGAAGTCGGGGAACTGCCGCATGTCCGGCGTGATCGAGTCGAGATTGCGGAGGTGCAGCCACTGCGACGCGAAGTTGCTGACCAGCGAGAACGAGCGCGGATCGGCGAGCATCCGCCGCACCTGCTTCTCGAGCACGGCGGGCTCGTGCAGCTTGCCCGACGCCGCCACGTCGATCAGCTCATCGTCCGGGATGCTGCTCCACAGGAAGAACGAAAGCCGCGAAGCCAGCTGCAGATCGCTGACCCGATACATCGTGTTGGGCGCGAGGCCTTTCGGATCCTCTTCGACGCGGAACAGGAACTCGGGGCTGACCAGCACGGCGGACAGCGCCATTTCGATTCCGGCGTCGAATCCTCCCGCGGGGTTTTCCTTCCGCGCCTGCCGGTAGAGATCCAGCGGACCTTGAACGTCGGCGTCCGTCACCGGGCGCCGGTAGGCGCGTCGAACCAGCGAGGCGAGAATGCGTTTCGCCGCCGCGTCTTCACTCCCAGGATCGTTCACGTTCGCCGGCCGCGACACGAAGATCCTCTTGCGGCTCGGCGTCTCGCCCGGACCTGTCGGCGCGTACGGGCCGATGATTGCGATCGAATAAATCGCCGGCTGGATTCGGGGGTGACGATACGAGTTGAAGTGCGCCTGATACGGTTGCCGCGCGGTTTCGAGGAGCACCGACGGGTTCTTCAGAAACGCGACGCCGACGGCGTGCGGGCCGGCCTTCATCGGCACGCGCGCCCTGAGGCCCTGATCGATGTTGTCGTGGTTCGGTTGATAGTCCTCGGAGAGCCCCGCCTCTCGCGCGGGAGGCTTTACGGTGAACTTCTGCACCCGCTCGCGATCCAGAAGCAGCTCGAGGTCGGACGGCTCGTTCAGCCCTTCGACGTGCTCGTTGCGATCGCGCGTCAGGCGGACCTGGATCTCGTAGTCGCCGTCCATCGGGAACGTGTACTTGATCAACGCGCCGCCGCGTGTGCCGATCGGCAGACCCTCGATATGCTCCTCTTGCGTGAGGTCAGGCGGAATTCTGATCGTGTCGCCGTCGGGCGAGACACTCGGACGTCCGATCGCGACGCGGCTGATCTTCTCCGCGGCGGAGATGTAGCGATCGAGGAGCGTCGGCGACAGATCGCCGACGGTCACGTTGTCGAACCCGTAGCTCGCTTCGTCGGCGGGCAGCATCGAACTGACGTCGACGTCGAGCGCGATCAAATCGCGCACGGCATTCCGATACTCGGTCCGCGTGAGCCGGCGAAGCGTCGCCGTGCGCCCGGGATTCGGCGCCGCAACCCAGGCGCGATCGAGCGACGTCTCGAGGGCCGCGATCGTCGCGTCGTAGGTGGCTTCGTCCGGCCGCGGCAGCCCGACCGGCGGCATCTGACGCGTGCGAATCTTGCGCAGCACTTTTTCCCACACGTCCGGATTGCGGTCGACCTCCTGCGCGACGACGGTGTTGAGGGCGAGGCCGCCGCGTTTCAGACGATCGTTGTGACAGGAAATGCAGTACTTGCTGACGACGGCGCGATGTCCGGCTGCGGGCGCGGCCGGCGTGACAGGCGGTTGCTGCGCTTCCAACGTCAGCACGAATCCGCCGGCCGCCACGAGCGTCGCCACACATCCGGAAAACGAGAAGATCGGGCCGTTGAACATAGAGGTATCCGGGGCAAATCATACGCGGCGGATCGGCCACGTTCAACGCTTATTGAACCATGAAATTCGTAAAGCCCGCTTGCAATTGTATGTAACCGCACGAGTTGTTCGAGTCATGCGACGTCACTCCAACGACCTCGTCCGCACGGCGATTGTCAGGCGATGTCTCTGAAACGCCGAGGCGCGATGACGATCATCGCGACGAGCAGCAGAGACGCGACGGCGGATGAGGTCACGCCCCACACAAGCGTTTTCGGTCTGAACACGAACTCGACGACGTGATCGCCCGGCGCGAGCCTGACCGATCGGAAGACCGCGTTGGCGCGAACGATCGTCGCCGGCTGAGCATCGACGGTCGCATGCCAGTCGTCGGAGTACGAATCGAGCAGGATGAGGTAACCGCCCTCGCTGCCGGCGCCGGCCTGGATGCGTACGCGGTTCTCGGCGTCCTCTGCGAGCCGCGCGTACGGAGTCACGGGCAATCCGGAATTTCCCGCAGCAGGCAATTGACGCTCGACGATAGCGATTGTGCGGCTGTCCCAATCCGATCCGAACAGCGCGTCGATCTGACCGTCGATGTCCGCGACAACTTTGACGTCCGACACCATCGACGCGCGCGGCGGCACCTCCGGGCCGAAGTCGAACAGGAACGACTCGGCGGCGTAGGGAATGGCGGTCAGCGGCTTGCGACCGGGCGCGACGCGCGGCGTCAGAATCCGGTACCGCGTCGCGGTGCGATCCAGAAAACGATCGCGCGCTTCGCGTCCGCTGCTGAAAAAACGCTTCTCCACCGTATCGAACAGCCGCGGCCACAGCACCGGCAGATCGAAGGACAGCATTTCCCTCGCCTGCCACGCCGACGGGTAGAAGAGGGCCTGTCCGTTGATCGCCGCGCGGCTCGCCGATCCGACGAGGCCGCGCGGGTTCATGAACCGCCGCGAGCTGTCCGGGTCGTTCGGATCCAGCGTGCCGTCCATCTTTCCGCCGAAGTAGAAGCGCCACGAGGACATATCCGAGACGTGCGACAGCCACGCGGGGGGCGCGAGGTAGGCGGCGTCGAGAACCGGATTGATCCCCCAGCTGCGCACGAGGAGATCGCCGGCGATCAACACGTACAACGCGTACCGCGCAAGGCGCGCCGCTCGGTGTGCGGAGGTCGCCAGTGCGATCGCAGCCGCCGTCGCCAGGGAGAGCACCACGACCGGCGTCGCTCGCTGCGGAATCGTCCGCAGCATGAACGCCGACGCGTCGATCGGATCCGGCGCGCCCAGCCGCTGCGCCACGGCGTAGAAACGGAATGCGGCAGGCGTCGTGAAGTACAGGCAGGCGGCAACTGCGGCGTAGGCGATCGCGCCGACGGTGGCCGCAAAGGCGATCGCGGCGATTCGGGCACGCTCGAACGAACTCGACGAGGGCTCGCGAGGCGCGGTCAGCGCATCCCAGCCGGCGGCTGCAGCGGACGCGATCGCCATCGACAAGACGATCAGGTATTTCACCGGGAACCTGAACGATCCCAGCACCGGCAAGTGGTCGCGGAGAAACGGATAGATCGGCGTGTACTTGCCAAAGCCGAGCAGCAGCGATCCGATCGCCGCCGCCACCCAGAACATCGTCCATCGCCGCCGAAGGTGTGCGACGAGACCGAGCAGCGCGATCGCGAGCAGCGGGACGCCGAAGTAGATCGAAAAGAAAAACGGCTCGCGTCCGCCGTTGACCAGCGGCATCCAGGGCGCGGCGGTGACGGACGGAATCGTGAAGTAGTCGCCAAACAGGCGGAGACAGATGGTCTCGAGCAGGGCGAGCGGATGAAGCGACCAGGAATCGGTGAGAATCTGCGCCGACCGCTCGGAGAGCGCTCCCGCGCGCTGCATCGGGATCAGCTGAATCCCGGCGAGCAGCAGGCCGAGCACGAGTCCGATGGCGACGGCGATCATCCGGCGCAGCATCGCCGGCGCCGGCTCCGCGAATCCCGACGGCGCCGCGACGAAGGCGAAGAGGCCCGCAACGATCAACGTCGCCACGAGCGACACCGGTTCGCCGGCGAGCGCCTGCAGCGCCACGGTGAGCGCCACCATGGCCAACGCGCGCGGCTGCGTGTCCGCCACGGCACGATCGACGGCCCACAATACCCACGGCATCAACGCCGCCGACCACGACAGGTTCGGAAAGTCGAGGCTGGAGAGGATCGGTCCCGACAGCGCGAACGCGACTGCGCCGAGTGCGGACGCCGCTGCGGAGAATCGCCTCGCGAAGAACGCCCACGCGCCGCACGCGGCGACCGGCAGCGGCAGCGCGACCCAGAGATTGAAGCCGAGGACTTCAGGGCCGATGAACTTGAGCAGCATCGCCGGCGGAAAGAACATCTGATGCAGGCCGTCGGCGAACGCGGCCTGTCCTCCGCCGATGTACGGATCCCACAGCGGCCAGCTCCCCGACCAGAGGGCCCGGCGAAGCCAGACGTAGCGATACCAGAAGTTCAGGCTGAGATCGCGAACGTAAAACATCCGCGACGTCGAGAGCGCCGGGACGATCGGAACGAGGGCGGCACAGGCCGCGGCGAGCGCCCACAGTCGGGGTCGCATGCGGTTAGGCAAAACGGCCGATAAGCCGTTACATGATGCCGCAAGAGTCAGCAGGGCGCGAGACCTTTCGCCGCCCGCTCACGACTGCCGCACTGCTGTGGCTCGGCTGCGCGGCCGTCTACGTTCTGACCGCGCCCGGCCGGATCGACATGATCGACGGCGGCATTCGCTACGAGGTCGCCAACTCGCTCGTCGAAACCGGCCGGCCGATCGTGCGCGATCCGTGGGTGCCCGGGACCAGGGCGGCCGACGGCTTCCGGTATTCGTACTATCCCCTCGCCACCTCGTTGGTCGGTGCACCGTTCGTGGCGCTCGGCGCATGGCTGGGCCACGGCTCGCTCGAAGCCAAACAGTTCGCGTTCTCGATGGCGTCCGTACCCTTCACGGCGGGCGTCGTGGCGCTGCTGTTTCTGATCTACGGCCGGCTCGGTCTCACGGAGACGCGCGCGCTCGCGTGGTCGCTGGTTGCCGCTTTTTGCACACTGCTCTGGCCGTACGCCGGCTCGAGCTTCGACATGGGGCCGCAAGCGTTCTGGATCGTTCTCGGCGTCTGGGCCGCCATGGAAGCGATTGCGACCAGTTCCCGGTGGTGGGCCGCCGCGTCGGGAGCGAGCTTCGCGATCCTGTTCAACATTCAGCCGGCGTACGTTCTGCTCGGCCCGTGCATCGCGATCACGATTCCACCGACGTGGCAGTCCATCGTGCAGCGACTGAGACATCCCGCTGTGCAACAGATCGTCCTGGGCATGCTCGTGGGCGTGGCGTTGATGTTCTCGTACAACGCACTCAGGTTCGGCCATCCCCTCGACACCGGCTCGCGTGCGCTCGATCTCGTGATGGGCAACCCACTCGTCGGCCTCGCGGGGTTGTTCGTCAGTCCGGCGAAGAGCATCTTCCTCTACAGTCCGACCTACGTGCTCGGGCTGGCGGGTCTTTGGCGGCTGGTCCGAATCGACGGCTCACGATTCGGTCCCGCCGCTGCTTGCCTGGTGATACACGTGGCCCTCGTCTCATCACTGCAGTTCTGGGCCGGCGAGTGGGCCTGGGGACCGCGATATCTCGTCGCGTCGATGCCGCTCGTCTGTCTCGGGCTGCCCTTCTCGGGTCTCGCACGTCCACTCGTTGGCGGCCTCTGTGCGCTCGGCCTGGTTGTACAGTTCCTCGCGATCAGTGTCGACCATCAGCGCTTCTACTTCGAGCGATCGTACGAGCCGTTCTTCTGGCTCAACGATCGCGTGATGTACACGCACTCGCCGTTGTTCGCACGACCCGCGGAGCTGTTGGCCGTCATGCAGCAGCGCGATCTGGAAAAGGTACGCGCGTTGGTCCCCGGCCCGCGTCCGTTCTCGATGACGTCGTGGGTCTACGGTCCGTCGGACCTTCGACAGGCGCCGCAGTGGATGCGGCAATACCTCGTCTTCCTCGTGCCGAGACCGTGGCCGCTGTGGAGCAGGTATCTGCGGCCGGAATACCTGCCGGGACGAGTCGGGCTCATGGCCGCGACCGCAGGCGTCATGGCTGTCACCAGCTTTGGTCTGTTGTTTGGTTCTGTCTTCGCCGTCCGCGGTGGCGGCAATCGCGGTTCCTCGGGCGATGTCGTTGGTCGCCAGAGTTCATCGTCGGCGCCGAATCATGCGCATCGGCATCACAGCTCATAGTTACCCGCCCCACGTCGGCGGCGTGGAGATCATCGCGCAGCAACTCGCGCGCGGCTTCGCGCGAAGCCACGAAGTGATCGTCGTGAGCACGGCGTGGCAGGACCGCACAGGGATTTCGATGGAAGACGGTGCGATCGTGCATCGCTTGCCATCGTGGCATGGCAGCGAAGCGCGCGGAGTCCCGTACACGATCCCACTCGGACCTGGCACCCGGCGGGCAATGGCGGCGCTGCGTTCGTGCGACGTGCTGCACGCGCACGGAAGTCTGTACGCGACGACGCTGCTGGCGCTCCTGGCGAGGCGCAGGCACGTCCCTCTGTTCGTGACAGAACACGTCGGGTTCGTGTCGTACTCGTCGACACTCCTCAGTGACGTGCAGCGACTCGCCTGGTCGTCCATCGGTGACCGGGTCGTCGGCCGCAGCGCACGAGTCGTCGCGTACAACTCGCGCGTGCGGGACTGGCTCGCCGCGCGCTTCGGCAATGACGCCGTCGCGTTCATCACGAACGGCGTCGACACGGTGCGGTTTCATCCCGCCGGTCTGGAAGAGCGGCGCGCGGCGCGCGCACGTCTTGGACTGCCGCCCGCCGAAGTCCTGGCGTTGTTTGTCGGACGCGCCGCGCAGAAAAAGAATCTCGACGCCGTGATGGAACATGCCGCCAGCGAATACCGCCTGGTCGTCTGCGGAGCCGACCGCACGTTGCCCGGCCACGTGCTGAACCTCGGCGCCTTGCCCTACGCGGCCATGAGCGATGCGTTTGCCGCGGCCGACTTCCTCCTCCATCCAGCCATCGGCGAGGGGTTTCCAGTGGCGGTTCAAGAAGCGATGGCGAGCGGGCTGCCCGTGGCCATACTGTGGGACAGCGGCTATGCCGGTTCGGTCGATCCGGACGCACTCATCGCCGCTCCTTCACTGGACGATCTGAGACAGGCGGCGAGTCGACTCGCATCGAGTCCGGAACTCCGGGAGGAGTTCGGCCGCCGCGCCCGCGACTTCGCTGTGCGGAACTGGAGCTGGGACGTAACCGTCGACCGCTATCTCGATCTCTTTCGGACCGCGACCGACGGCAAGAGATGATTCGGCTCGGCGGTCAGTGTGCTGACGTCGGCGCCACTTCAGCGGATCCGCTCGTATCGGCGGCCGCTTCCTCGCTCGGAGTGCCGTGTCCCGTGTAGGTCGTTCCGAGCAGTACGGCCGAGACGCCAACCTGCACCGCCATCGCGATCAACAGCAGTCCGAACAGCGTGAGGCGCGTGTACAACGGCGTCAGCTCTCCGCGATGGTGATACAGCCAGTAGGCGAGGACGAAGCCGTCCGCCAGGAAACCAGCGACGGCCAGCAGACCGGCGATCCGTGCCGCCGTATCCACCGAGTAGGTTCGATGGGCACGCATCAGGAACGCCATGTGCTTCACTCGTCCTGCGGGCATCGTCGCACCGACAACGAGCCCGAGGCAGGTCGCCGACGTCCCAACCAGCGACAGCGTGACGCCAAGGATCATGTAATGGATATCGAGGTTCGTGCTGCCCAGCGTCAGCGGTCCGGTCAACTGCGTACCGACGAGCAGCAGTCCGACCGCGAGCATGACCAGGCCGGGCAGCGTCATCATGTGATCCGGCGCGTGCCACAAGAGGAGGCGCAGATGCCTCCAGCCGTCGTGAAACGCACGAAGATGCGGCCGCCGGTCTCGCCGATCCTTGTAGAAATCGATCGGCACTTCCGTGACCTCGACGCCGAGCACGGCGGCCTTGACGACCATCTCTGAGGCGAACTCCATCCCCGGCGAAACCACACCGAGTTGGAAGAACGTCTCGCGATGCAGGCAGCGCATGCCGCAGTTGCAGTCCGAGATTCGCGTGCCGAAGAGACGATTGAGGATCCATGTCAGCACGGGCGTTCCGAGGTATCGATGCAGGAGCGGCATGGCGCCCTGTTCGATACGGCCCCGCAGACGGGAGCCGATGATGAAACGTGCCCCCGTGCGCGCCTGCGCGATGAAGCGCGGCAGCAGCGAGAAATCGTACGACTGATCGCCATCGCCCATCAGGAGGTACCGGCCGCGCGCATGCCGGAAGCCCCACTGCAGCGCGGCCCCGTATCCGCGCACCGGACACGACACGACGCGGGCGCCGGCGGCGCGCGAGACGGTGACGCTGCCGTCAGTACTGCCGTTGTCGGAGACGACGACCTCGCCGCGGATGCCGTGCTCGGCCATCGCGTCGATCGCGCGGCGAATGCACTCGCCGATTGTCAGCGCTTCATTGAGACAGGGAATGACGACCGACAGCTCCAGATCGGCCGGCGGGAGCCGCGTCGGTGCGCGTCGATCGAGAATCGATTCGCGCCACGAACTGTCGAGATCTGTGGTCATCGACCTTGACGATCGCGAAGGTTCATCCAACCAACGGCTTCACCAGCTGCCGGCCGGTGTAGTCCAGATACCGCAGTGGCGCAGAGATCCGGCGTGCGGTCATGAATTCGTCGACCGCTTTTCGTGCACCTTCCCAATGACCGTAGTCATCGAGTTGAATGATGCCGCCGGGACTCACGCGGTCGTACAAGTGCACGAGGCAGGTCTTGACGCTCTCGTACCAGTCGCCGTCGATGTGCAGGACGGCAAGAGGACCGGTCTGTGACTGCGGGATCGTGTCTTCGAACCGGCCCTTGATCAGCCGCGCGTTGTCGAGAATGTCCAGCCGCTCGAACAGGCTTCTCACTTCGTCGAGGTCGCCGCGACACGTACCCGTATAGCGCGCCGCCGTTTCATAGTCCGGATCCGCCGCGGTTGGCGGCGGCAGACCCTCGAACGTGTCGAAGACCCACAGCAGTCGCCGATCGTGGAATCTCTTCAGCGCGAGGCCCAGCAACGCGGCGCTGCCTCCTCGAGCCGCGCCACACTCCGCGACGGCGCCGGGAATCTTGCCGGCGATGACATGTTCGATCGCCTGGTCGAGTCCGCGCAGCCGTGCCTCGCCCGCCATCGTGTACGGGCGCACTGTTCTGTAGGCGCGGGCGAAGTCGTCGGACCGAACGCTATTGCGGAAGTGCATGACCAGATCGCGCACTTCCGACGTGATGCGACCCGTCGTCGTCAACGACCGCCAGACTTCACGTGGTCTCATCAGGCGCCCCGCGGCGGAATACGAGAATTTTACGCAATGCCGGGCCTCGACCCCCCTCGTCGTAGATATCGGCTGAACCGCGCAGTTGGGATAGGTGTACCAGCGTCGAGCTGGCGCGCCGGTCAAGCTTCGGGTGATGCCGACTGCTCGTCGCTCGTGACGCGCAGGCAGATTTCGAGGCGGTTCGAGAAGATCGCGGCGAACACGCCGCCGCGGTAAGGCGATTCGGGCAGCCGCTCGCCACGGCATCGCAAATCCCCGAGCAACTTCTCCCAGTCCGCCCCGCTGAGGTACCGAGCCGTGACCATCCCGCCGAACGGGACGTTCCCCATGAAATCGAGCATGGCGAGCCTGACGTGATCCAGCTCGGAGCTGGCGAGATGGTCTTTGATGACGAGCGGCCCGCCGCCCGTCACCCGCAGCGCTTCGCGCAGCAATGGGACGCGTTGATCGAGGCTCACGTGGTGGAGGACGTTGCAGAAGAGCGCGCAGTCGAACGAACCGGATTCGAACGGAAGCCGCTGGCCGTCGAAGGTTTGGAACGGCACGCGCACGGTCGGCAGGACGCGATTGGTCACGTCGACAGCGGCCACGGTCTTTCCAGGAAACATCGAAGCCATCATCTCGGCGACGAGCCCGCTGCCGGCGCCGATATCGAGGACGCGGCAGTCGCCCGGAGGGATCAGGACCGCCAGATCCTTGAGCAGCTGGACCTGATATCCAGGTTTGCGGAATCGGTACAAGCTCTGATGCGACCCCAGCCGCTCGATGATCGCTTCGTCACGCGGCAGCCATTCGGGGCAGGGCAATTTCGCTGTCGTGGTCAGACGACCGGGCAGCGCGCTCTCCTTCATGTTGCGCAACCGGCGTGCACGCAGCGCCCAGCGGCTTCCGAAGAAATTCAAGGCCATCAAAAGGACGGTCACGATCGGCATCGCAACCGCCACGGGAATCCTCAGAAGGTCGACGAGCACGAACAACCCGGCAACCATCAACGGATAGTTGAAGCTGACCAGGAACGTATATCGGACGAACGACGTACTGTCGCGCGCGGCGCCGGGAAACGTCCAACCCGTGTGCAATCGATACCCGAGCACGACGACGATCACAAACGAAATGAGCAACGACCACGCGTAGTGCAGCCCGATTCGATCCCCGACGATCACGATGGCGTTGTAGAGAAGCGCGCACGCAAGGCCGACGGTCAGGTAGCGCGCCGTGACCATGGACTAGCGGCCGGACCGCGCGACCACCACGTAGACGCACGCGTTGGTCTCGCGGATCGTCGCCGGCGTGACGGCATCCTCGATCTCCATTCGAACGTTCATCAGCACGGTGACGGGCGCCAGCAGCAACCGACCGAGGACCGGGATTTTGCGCAGCACCTCGCGGTACCCGAGCAGCCGGAACTGCGTCGTCCACGCGAGCGGCCCCATCAAACCGGTGATGCGCTCGACAGTGAAGCCTTGCGCCTCGATCTCGCTGACCAGACCGTCCTTCGTCCAGCGCCGGTAATCGGTCGGGTGCGGGTGATACAGCCACGTGCCGTGTGTGGACAACAGGAGCCGTCCGTCTGGAGCCAGCAGGCGGCGGCATTCGCCGAGGTACCACGCGAGATCCCACACATGTTCGAGAACCTGGAACGAGACAACGAGGTTCGCGCTCGCAGCGTCGAGTGGAACCGGCTGTCCCGGCGTGATCGGCACCGGCGCCGCGGGATCGATGTCGCATCCGACGTACCGCGCGCCGCGCGATTCGAACAGCGTCTGGTACGGCATGTCGCCGCAGCCCATGTCGACGACGAGCGCGCCGGTGGCCGGTCGCAGCGTCGAATCGATCTCCTGTTCGATCTGACGGCGCAACCGGATCAACGGGAGGCGTTGATGATTCCACCACCTCGGATCTGCGCGCGCATCTTCCATCGGGAGGTCACAGTCTGATATGGGACGGCGGCGTAAGTCTACTTGGGAGATACTGGACCGCATCATTGATGGCGTCGACCGCCACATCGGAAACGCCGCCCGCGCCGCCGTCCAGTTCCGCGCCGCGAGGCATGCTCATCACGGCGGCGCTGGCGCTCGCGGCCTTCCATTTCATCGGCGGGATCTACCTCGACGGCTACGCGCTCGATCTCGGATCGCTCAACTTTCCGACAGCGCGCTACACCGTCTGCGTGGCGTTCTGGACGCCGCTCGGCGCGTTGGCCGCGGCGCTCGTCGCGATCGTCCTGTCGCACCATCTCGGCTCGCCTCGACGCGTCGATCGCTGGACCGCGGAATGGGAGGCCATTCCCGAACGGCGATTCCTCATCGGCACGTGCGCCGCCGCCTTCATCATTCCGCTGGCGCTGCGGTTCGCCCTGCTGCACAACGCGCCGTTGACCGACGACGAAAGCGCGTACCGGTTCGCGGCCGAGCTCCTCGCGAGCGGCCGGCTGTGGGTCGCGTCGCCGCCGATGAAGCTGTTCTTCGATCAGAACTTCATCATCAACGACGGCCGCATGTATCCGGTGTACTTCCTCGGCTGGCCCGCGCTGCTCGTGCCCGGTGTGTGGATCGGCATGCCGTGGATCATCAACCCGCTGTTGTCGGCGTTGACCGTTCCGCCGTTGTATCGCGTGCTTCGTCACTTCGCCGGATCGTCATGGGCGCGCGGTGGCGTGCTGCTCTTCCTCTCGGCGCCGTTCATCCAGGTTACCGCGGCCACCGAGCTTGCGCACACCGCGTGCCTGATGGCGCTCACGTGGTGTATGTGGCTGTATGTGCGGACCACGGCCGCTGATGCCTCAATTCGGGATTACGCCGGCTTTGCCTTCAGCTTCGCACTCGCCTTCTGCATCCGGCCGCAGTCGGCCCTGCCGATCGGGCTGCCGCTGCTTGTGTCCTGGTGCCGGGACGTTTTGCATCTCGAGGCGACGCGGCGCGTTCGAGCTGTCGGCGCGTTCCTCGTGCCGACGACAGTCCTCGCCGCGTTGTTTCTCGGATCTCTGTGGGCGCAGAATGGATCGCCATTTCGAGTCGGATACGTGCGATACGGCCAGTACATGGTCGAGAACAATCTCCGGTTCACGACATTCGCCCGGGAGGATCTCACCACGCTGCCCGGCTTCAATTTTTCAGAAGCGAGCTCAGTCATCACACGGACTGCACTCGGGCTGTTCCGTCTGAACTCGGATCTCTTCGGCTGGCCTTCATCGTTCGCGCTGATCGTTCTGGGGTTGCCGTTCCGCGATCGCCGGACGCGTGTACTCTGGGCGATGTTTGGATCGTTCGTGCTCCTGATGCTCTTTCAATCCGACTGGGGCATCGACACCTTCGGTCCGGTGCATGCGTTCGAGCTCTCGTTGCCGATCATCGCTTTGACGATCGCAGGCGCGAAGAACCTCGGCGAGAGGCTCACCTGGGCTCGGAGTGCCGCGGAGCCGCCACAGTGGGCGTGGTCGGTGTTTGCTCCCTGCCTGCTTGCCGCACTCATCGTCACGGCGTGGCTGGGATTCGTCCGCGTCCGCCTCGAAGGCGTGCGCGAGGTTGCCACGCACGTGAACATCGCGCTGCAGGCGCCGGCACGCTCGGGCCTGCATCGCGCCGTCATCTTCGCGCCGTGGCCGTTCGCGCCGCGGTGCGGCGGTTTCCCCGGGCACTTCGTCGTGTTCCGGCCGATCAACGATCCCGATCTGCGAAACGACATCCTGTGGGTCAATCATGTGAGCGTCGAAGACGACCGACGCCTCGTCGCCACCCTGGGCGACCGTCCCGGCTACGTCCTGCGATGGACACCGGAGTGCACTGTGAGGCTGTTGCCGCTCGCAGATCTCAGGCCCGATGACCTTCCACCGGGGCCCATCCGTATGCGGCAATGATGCGCGTGTCACGCCGGGTCTGGCCGGCGCTCGCCGTGCTCGCCGCGTGCGTGCCGTTCGCCGCCGGCTTCAGCCTGACCAACATCTTCTATATCCGCGACCTCTCGCAGTTCTTCTGGCCCCGCCATCTGTGGATCCGCCGATCGCTCTTCAGCGGCTCGTGGCCGCTCTGGGATCCATACGTCTCGGCGGGACAGGCCGTCTTTCCCGATGCGCTGAATCAGCTGTTCCTCCCGCCGGCGCTGCTGCTGCGCGCGCTTCCCGCGGTTCCCGGGTTCAATCTGTGGGTCGCCCTGCCGTTCCCGTTCGCCGCACTCGGTGCCTGGCTGTTTCTCCGCCGTCACGTGTCGGAAACCAGCGCCGCGTTGGGCGCGGTCGTCTTCGCCGCCAGCGGACCAATTGTTTCGACCGCCAATTTCCCCAACCTCTCCTGGTCCGTCGCCTGGATGCCGTGGGTGCTGTGGGCGGCGGATCGCGATCGCGCCGCCGCATCCACCCGAAGCTTCGCGCTCCTCACGGCCATCGTCGCGTTCGAGATGCTCTCCGGCGAGCCGGTGACGATGGCCGGAACGATCGCGCTGCTCCTCGCCTACGTCGTCATCTGGTCGGAGCCGAACCGATCGGTTCGCCCCCAGCTTCGCGCGGCCGCGCGCGTGATCGGGAGCGTCGCGGTGGCGACGGCGATCGCGGCGGTCCAACTCGTGCCGATGGTGCTTGCGGCGCGCGAGTCGACGCGTGGTCAGCTGCGGGTCGACAATTTCTGGTCGATCCATCCGCTGTGGTTCGTCGAGTCGCTGCTGCCGCAACTCTTCGGCAACACCTTTCTTCAGTACAACACCGAGCTCGTTTGGATCACGCCGCTCAACAGCGGCCGCGAGCCCTTCTTCTTCTCGATCTACATCGGCACCATCGCCCTGGTGTTGAGCGTGCTGGGGACGCTCGTCGGATCGCGCCGCTGGCGCTTCTTCTGGCTGACCATCGTCGTCGCCAGCATCGTCCTCGCCTTTGGCAGCTACGTTCCGGTGTATCCGGTCCTGCAGTGGCTGGTGCCGCCGCTTCGCAGCTTCCGCTATCCGGCGAAGTTTCTCGTCTTCGCCTCGTTCGGCGTCGCGGCGCTTGCCGCCAACGCTGCCGATGCGCTCCAAGGGCGCGGTGCCGTCGGCCAGGCTCCGGCGTTGTCGCCGCGAGCTGTGAAAGTCGCCATCGGCGTCGCGATGGCGATCGCGGTGATGCTGGTGATCGCGATCTCGCTCGTCCTGGTGGCGCCCTTCACCGGCGCGCGTGCGTTCTACACCCTCGCCGCGAGCGTCGGCGTCGCGGATCCTGTCGCCGGCGCCGAGTACTTGTTCAAGGCGCTCCCTCCCATCGCGACGCGGACACTCATCATCCTGATGACCGGCGTCCTCCTCGTTTATCTCGGATGGGCAGGCGGACACGAGGACCGGCGCGCGCGCGCGCTGCTCTTCGGCCTCGCGGTTGTGGAGCTCGTCGGCACGCAGATCGGACTGAACCCGGTTCTGCCGGCGTCACGGCTCGGGCCGCCCGAGTGGACCGTCGCCCTCGCGGCGCACCCCGACGCGCGCTTCTATTTCGGCGGCAAGTTCCGCCGCGGGCTGGCGGAGCACGATATCGACCTGCGCGGGATCGCGTGGCAGGCGCCGCAGGGCGTCACGGTCGAGGAGGGGCGCACGCTGCTGATGGCGCATCTGGCCGAAGCGCCGTCAGGGTGGGGCGTGCGCGAGCTCATGTCGTACGATCTGCCGGAGCTCTGGCCGATCGATCACGCGCGCGCCGCCGCGATTTTCGAGGTCTCGGATCGACCGGAGCGGATGCGATTTCTCGAGCGCGGCGGCGTGCGCTACTGCCTGCTTTCCGCGCCGCCGTTTCCCGGCGCGGCGCCGCTGCACCGCGTCGGCGAACAGTTCAGACAGATGGCGGTCTATGAATGCCTGCCCGACGCGCGACGTGCGTACGTCGTCTCCCGGGCGGTGGTGGTTCCGGACCGGACGACGCAGCTGAAGCAGTTGTTCGACGGCGCGTTCGACGCGGAGTCGACGGTCATGTTGGAGCGGCCGGCACCGGATCCCGCAGGTTCACCCGGCACGCCGTCTGCGCCGTCCGCGCGGATCACGACCGACGCGGATCAAGAAGTGGCCGTCATCGCCGTCGCCGGGAACGGCGGTGGATATCTCGTGCTTGCCGACTCGTTCGATCGTGGATGGCGGGTCGAAGTCGACGGCCAACCGGCGACGCTCGTTCGAGCCAACGCGCTCTATCGCGCCGTCCACATTTCGGCGGGCCCGCATACGGTCGTCTTCAAGTACCGGCCGCGCATCTTCTACATCTATTTGATCTTCTCCAGCGTCGCCGCGTTGACGGTCGCCGTCATCGCCGCGACACGCCCGGCGTGGTCTGACCGTGGTCCGACCGTGGTCTGACTGTGGTCTGACCGTGGTCTGACCGTGGTCTGACTGTGGTCTGACCGTGGTCTGACC
>DAIUKO010000155.1:0-1097 GCA_036848175.1 Vicinamibacterales bacterium
GCTTCTCCCAGATCGCGAGGCCGATGCCGTGGCCGAACTGCAGCGCGAACGCCGCTTCTTCGTTGGGGAATCCGAAGTCGCCCGCCTTCGGCCACACCGACGCGACTTCCGCCGTCGAACGGCCGGGACGGATCAGCTCGATCGAGGCGTCGAGATAATCGCGGCAGCGCTTGTAGGCGTCGACGAGCGCGCGCGACGCGTGGCCGATCGCGAAGCACCGGTAGTAGCAGGTGCGATAACCCATGTACGAATGGAGGATGTCGTAGTACACGGGATCGCCGGGGCGGAGCACGCGATCCGAGAACACATGCGGATGCGGACTGCAGCGCTCGCCTGAAATCGCGTTGACGCCTTCGACGTACTCGGACCCGAGGTCGTAGAGGACCTTGCTCACCAGGCCGACTGCTTCGTTCTCGCGCATTCCCGGTTTCATCGCGACGTAGAGCTCGTGATAGGCCGCGTCCACCATCATCGCGGAGTGCGCCAGCAGCGAGATCTCGTCCTCGGTCTTGATCTCGCGTGCGTCGCTCATCACCTGCTGACCGTCCACGACGGTGAGGCCCTCGCGCTGCAGCGCGAACAGAATCGGCGGCTCGACGACGTCGACGCCGACTGGCTCTTTCAGCAACCCGCGCTGCTCGAGCTCGACGCGGATCTTCCGGGCGACGTCCTCGGCGCGTCCCATCTCGGGCGTCATCGCGCCGCGCAGGAGCGAAATGCCGGCCCGCGATCGATCGCCGAGCCACGGGCAGTTGAGCTGATGATGTTTCGCCGCCGATCCGAAGTCCCAGAGAATCGGTTCGGCGCCCTGCGGAAGGAGCGTGAAGCGGCTGATCTTGTCCTGCGCCCAGGTGCCGATGTGCGTGGCCGTGATGTAGCGCACGTTGTTCATGTCGAAGCACAGGAGCGCGCCGAGATTCGATCGCTCGAGCAGCGCCTTGACGCGCGCGAGCCGCTCGCGGCGGAGGCGATCGAAGTCGATTCGCCGTTCCCAGTCGACGTTCATCGTTCCATAGGTCCGGATCGCCAAGTCCTGCCCCCCCTGTAATTGCGGATTGAGGATTGCGGATTGCGGATTTATTGTGGATTGAATCCGC
>DAIUKO010000155.1:1197-2290 GCA_036848175.1 Vicinamibacterales bacterium
GATCATCTGACTGAATCAACAATAAATCCGCAATCCGCAATCCTCAATCCGCAATATTTAAGATTTTGCGCGCCGCGTCGTACACGGCGCGCTCAGTCGGCACCGTCGCGTCTTCGAGCGGCGGCGAGAACGGAATCGGCACGTGCATCGCCGCCAGGCGCGTCACCGGCGCGTCGAGATTGTAGAAGGCGCCGTGGGCGATGACCGCCGCGATCTCGGCGGCGACGCCGTAACGGCCGTAGCCCTCGTCGATCACGATCGCCCGCGACGTCTTCTTCGCCGAGTCGACGATCGTCGCCTCGTCGAGCGGCCACGTCGTCCTCGGATCCACCACTTCCGCGCTCACGCCGATCGACTCGAGCAGCGCCGCCGCGCCGAGCGCCACCTGCACCATGCTGCTGGTCGCCACCAGCGTGATGTCGCGGCCTTCGCGCTTCACGTCGGCGACGCCGAACGGGATCGTGTAGTCGTCGGACGGCACCGGTCCCTTGAGCTTGTACTGCATCTTGTCTTCGAAGAACACCACCGGGTTGTCGTCGCGGATCGCCGTCTTCATCAGCCCCTTGGCGTCGTAAGGCGTGGACGGGATCACCACCTTCAATCCTGGAATGTGACTCGGCCAGGCGTGCAGCGACTGCGAGTGCTGGGCGGCCGATCGACGCGTGGCGCCGAGCGTCGCGCGGACGACCAGCGGCACCTTCCACTTGCCGCCGGACATGTAATGGATCTTCGCCGCCTGATTGGCGAGCTGATCCATCACCAGCGTGATGAAGTCGCCGAACATGATGTCGACGATCGGCCGCATCCCGGTCATCGCCGCGCCGACGCCGAGACCGGTGAATCCGGCCTCGGAGATCGGCGTGTCGATGACGCGCTGCGGCCCGAACTCCTGCACGAGCCCGGTCAGCACCTTGAACGCCGTGCCTGCCTCGGCGACGTCCTCGCCGAACAAGACGACGCGCGGATCGCGCCGCATCTCTTCGGCGATCGCTTCCTTGACCGCTTCGCCGAACGTCAGTTCGCGGACGCCGACCGCTTCGGCGCGCTCATGGTTCGACAAGCTCACCATGAGCGTGCTCCAGAACGCTTCGAC
>DAIUKO010000155.1:2390-16600 GCA_036848175.1 Vicinamibacterales bacterium
CGGCGCGCTCATGGTTCGACAAGCTCACCATGAGCGTGCTCCAGAACGCTTCGACCAGCTCACCATGAGCGCGCTCCAGAACGCTTCGACAAGCTCACCATGACGTGCTCCAGAACGCTTCGACCAGCTCACCATGAGCGTGCTCCAGAACGCTTCGACACGCTCACCATGAGCGTGTCCTGCGTCGGTCGCCCGTGGACCTGCACCGCTCATCCTGAGCCTGTCGAAGGATGAGCGCAGGCGACGCGTCCGTGGTTGGATTCCGTAAACTCTCAGGCATACACGTCCTCGGCCACTTCGTCCGGCGATGGATACGGCGCCTCGATCGCCCACTTCACCGCCGCGTCCATCACTGTCGTCAACTCTGACGCGATCCGATCCAGCGCCGCGCGATCGGATCCGTGTTCGATGAGATAGGCGTCGAGAAGCGCGATCGGATCGCGCTCGGAAACCCATCGCTGCTCTTCCTGTTTCGCGCGGTAGTAGTCGCGGCTGATGTCGCCGACGTGGTGGCCGCGGAACCGGTAGGTGTTGCACAGGAGAAACGCCGGGCCCTCGCCCTTTCGAGCCCGCTCGACGAGCGGCGCGGTCGTTTCGTGGACGGCGCGCACATCCTGGCCGTCGACGCACGCGACCTCGAGACCGAACGCCGCCGGACGCGCGGTGACCTCGCCCGCGGTCGTTTCCGAGAAGTGGGTGTACTCGTTGTACTGATTGTTCTCGCACACGTAGACGATCGGCAGCTTCCACAGCCCGGCGAGGTTCATCGATTCGTAGAGCACACCTTGTCCGAGTGCGCCCTCGCCGAAGAAGCAGACGACAACGCGATCGAGCGCGAGATGTTTCGACGAGAACGCGGCGCCGGTCGCGAGCGCGGCGCTGCCGCCGACGATGGCGTTCGCGCCGAGATTGCCGGTATCGGGATCGGCGATATGCATCGATCCGCCCTTGCCCTTGCAGTAGCCGGCCTTCTTGCCGAGCAGCTCGGCGAACATCAGATCCGGCGCGGCGCCTTTCGCCAGGCAATGCCCGTGGCCGCGATGCGTGCTGGTGATGTAGTCGTCGCGACGCAGAGCCTCGCAGACGCCGACGGCCACCGCTTCCTCACCGATGTACAAATGGGCGAGACCCGGCATCAGCGCACGCGTGTAGAGATCGTTGACGCGCTCTTCGAACAGGCGGATCGAGAGCATCTGCCGGTACATGCGCAGCAGAAGATTGCTCACGGTTCGACTCCCGAGACGCGCGCCAGCGCCTGAAACACCGCGGCAAAGTCCTGCTCGGCCAGTCCGAGCGCGCGTGCGGCCGTCAGCCACTCATTGGTCGCGGCCGTCGTCGGCAGCGGCACGTCGAGCTGCCGGCCCAGGTCGAGCGCGAGCTGCACATCTTTCTGCATCATGTTCACATTGAACCACGTGTCGTCCGGCATCTGCAGAACGAACGGTCCACGGTACTGGAGCATCGGCGAGCCGATCGCGCTGTGCGTCAGCACGTCGACGGCGACGTCGCGCGCGATGCCGCTCTTCTCGGCCAGCAGCACCCCTTCGGCGAACGCGAGCATCTGCACGGCGACGCTGATGTTCGCGGCGATCTTCATCGACACGGCGAGGCCGTTGCCGCCGACGTAGGTGACCTTCGGGCCGATGTCGTCGAGGATCGGCTTGACCTTGTCGAAGGTCGCGCGATCGCCGCCGACCATCATCGACAGCTTGCCCTGCTCGAGCGTCGCGACGCTGCCCGACACCGGCGCGTCCGCCATCCGCGCGCCGCGCTCGCGCACCTTCGCGGCGATGGTCCGGCTCATCGCCGGGCTCACCGTGCTCATGTCGACGACGACCTTGCCGGGGGCGAGGCCGGCGACGAAACCATCGGGTCCGTTGGCGACCGCCTCGAGCGCGGCGGAATTGGTCACCATCACGAACGTGACCTCGGCGGCGGCGCTCACCGCGCGAGGCGACTCGGCGAGCGTCAGGCCGCGATCGACGAGCCACTGCGCTTTCTCGCGCGTGCGGTTGTAGCCGGTGACGGCGTGCCCCTTCGCGATCAGGCGATCCGCGATGCGACCACCCATCACGCCGAGTCCGATGTATCCGAGGTTCGCCACGTCGTGCCGCGCGCGGATTCTAACTTAGAGGCGCGCCACACTAAAATTGACCTCATGTCCATCACCGTCAAAGGCCGGAGCGTCACGGAAGACGACATCACCGCGGAGGTGCTGCGGCGATTCGAAGGGACACCCGACCCGCGGCTGCGCGAGATCATGCTGGCGCTTGTCCGGCATCTGCACGGCTTCGTCAAGGACGTCAATCTCACCGAAGAGGAATGGTTCAGCGCGATTCATTTCCTGACGGCAACGGGCCGGCGGTGCGATGACGCGCGGCAGGAGTTCATCCTGCTCTCGGACACGCTCGGCGTGTCGATGGTCGTGGACCTCATCAACCATCGCAAGCCGGACGGCGCAACCGAATCGACGGTGTTCGGTCCCTTTCATCGCGACGGCGCGCCGGAGATGCCGCCGGGCGGCAACATCGCGCCGCGCGACGGCCGCGGCACGCCGATGCTCGTCCGTGGCCGAGTCCTCGATCTCGGCGGCCGTCCGATCGCCGGCGCGCAGCTCGACGTCTGGCAGGCCGATTCGAGCGGCATGTACGACTCGCAGTACAGCGATCGGGACGAGCTGCACATGCGCGGCCTGTTTCACACCGACAACGACGGACGATATCTGGTGCGGACCAACCGACCCGTCGCCTACACGATTCCAGACGACGGTCCGGTCGGGGAGATGCTGCGCGCGACGAACCGGCATCCGTGGCGTCCGGCCCACGTCCACTTCGTCGTCTCGGCGGACGGATACGAGCCGGTGACAACGCATCTCTTCGACGACGCCGATCCCTACCTCGAGTCCGACACGGTGTTCGCCGTGAAGGATTCGTTGGTCTGCCGCTTCGTGCGGCACGACGCGCCCGATGACACCTCGAGATCGCTGGCCATCGAGCCGCCGTTCTACACCGTCGATTTCGATTTTGTGCTGAAGCCGCGAGCCTGACGGGACACGCGTCGAAGTGGTGTATAACACTCCCGCATTGCATTACTTCGGCACGTTCGATGACCGCGCGTTCGGAGCGCGCTACGCCGGCCACGGGGCCGGCTATGCCGAAAGCGTGCTGGTGAACGACACGAGCGGCTCCGTTCACACCGGCTTGAACATGAGCGAGCTCGCGGCGGGCGGCACGCTGTCGCCGCATCTGCACTCGTACGAAGAAAGCTTTTACATCCTGTCGGGCCGCGCCATCGTGAGCGTCGACAGCCGCAGTTATCTGGTCGGTCCCGGCGATTTCGGCGCGTTGAAAGTCGGCACGCCGCACGGCTGGCGCAACGCGGGCCGCCAGCCGGTGCGGTGGCTGCAGATGGCGGCGCCGCAGCCGAAGCCGCCCGGTCAGATGCGCGACACATTTTTTCTGCCCAACGGATCGATCCCAGTGGACGCGCCGCCGCTCGACTTTGCCAAAACTCGAGGCGACCTGCTCGGACACTTCGACGTCAGCCAGATTCCTCGGGGAGAAGAAGGACGCATCGCTAGCGGCGGTCTGCAAGGCGTCTTTCTCAAGTGGTTGATCGACGAGAAGCTCGGCGCCCGGCACCATCGCATGCTGTTCATCGAGTACCAGCCGGGCGTGAGCATCGGCCTGCACGATCACACCTTCGAGGAGTCGTACTTCATCCTCTCCGGTGAAGTGGAAGCGACGCTCGACGGCCGGAAGTATCTGGCGAAAGCCGGCGACGTGCTGTGGACCGCCGTCGGCTGCGTGCACGCGTTCGCGAACGTCAGCCGCGAACCGGTGCGGTGGCTGGAGACGTTCTCGCCGCAGCCGCCGGCGGAAAACGTCTTCCGCTTCGTCGCGGAATGGGAGCAACGCGCCAAAGAGCTGGAAGGACAGGCCACATGACGGTTCCCACACGGACGCGGCCCTTGACCGGCGACGAGTACCTCGAGAGCCTGCGCGACGGGCGCGAAATCTGGATCTACGGCGAGCGCGTCAAGGACGTCACCACCCATCCCGCCTTTCGCAACACCGCACGGATGGTCGCACGGCTCTACGACGCGCTCCACGATCCCAAGCGCAAGCCGATCCTGACCAAAGAAACCGATACCGGCAGCGGTGGCTACACACACCGTTTCTATCAGGGATCGCGCAACGCCGAAGAGCTCGTCGCCGCGCGCGACGCGATCGCGGAGTGGGCGCGCATCTCGTACGGATGGATCGGCCGCAGTCCCGACTACAAAGCGGCGTTCATGGCGACGCTCGGCGCGAACTCGCAGTTCTACGCGCCCTACGAGGCGAACGCGAAGCGCTGGTACACCTACGCGCAGGAGCACGTCGCGTTCGTCAACCACGCCATCGTCAACCCGCCGGTCGATCGCGATCGGCCCCTCGACGAAGTCAAGGACGTCTACATGCACGTCGAGGAGGAAACCGACGCCGGCCTGATCGTCAGCGGCGCGAAAGTCGTGGCGACCACCTCGAGCCTGACGCACTTGAACTTCATCGCCAACAACGGCGCGCTGCCGATCAAAACGAAGCCGTTCGCGTTCGTCTGCATCGTGCCGACCGCCGCGCCCGGCGTGAAGCTGTTCTGCCGGCCGTCGTACGAGATGACGGCCGCGACGATGGGGACGCCGTTCGACTACCCGCTGTCGAGCCGCATGGACGAGAACGACTCGATCCTCGTCTTCGACAAGGTGCTGGTGCCGTGGGAGAACGTGTTCGCCTACGGCGACCTCGACAAGGTGAACAACTTCTTCCCGCGATCCGGATTCCTCCCGCGCTTCATGTTTCAGGGATGCACGCGCTTCGCGGTGAAAATGGACTTCCTCGCCGGTCTGCTGCTGAAGGCGGTGGAAGCGACCGGGGCGAAGGACTTCCGCGGCGTGCAGGCGCAGGTCGGCGAAGTGCTCGCCTGGCGCAATCTGTTCTGGGCGCTCACCGACGCCATGGCGCGCAACCCGATGCCGTGGACCGACGGCTACGTGCTGCCGAACATCGAGCCGGGCCTCGCCTACCGCGTCATGGCCAGCCTCGCCTATCCGAAGATCAAGGAGATCATCGAGAACACGCTGGCCAGCGCGCTGATCTACCTGCCGTCGAGCGCGCTCGACTTCAAGGTGCCGGCGCTGCGGCCGTACCTCGATCAGTTCGTGCGCGGCTCCGGCGGCTACACCGCGGAACAGCGCGTGAAGCTGATCAAACTGCTGTGGGACGCGATCGGCAGCGAATTCGGCGGCCGCCACGAGCTCTACGAGCGGAACTACTTCGGCAACCACGAGAGCATCCGGTTCGAAGTGCTGATGGCGGCGGAGATGTCGGGTGCGGCCGCGAGCTACAAAGGATTCGCCGAGTCGTGCATGGCCGAGTACGACCTGGACGGCTGGAGCGTGCCGGATCTCATCTCGCCCTCTGACGTCAGCGTGATCATGAAGAGCTTCATGCAGCAGTCGTAAGGAGGCCGCATGCCGCGCGCCCATCGCACCGTGGCGGCCGGCGCAATCGTCGCCGCGGCGATCGCATTCGTCGTCGGGCCAGGCTCCGCGCAGGTGATGCCCGGCGCCGGCTACGATCTGGCCGGCGAGTGGGCGCCGCGTTTTCACGAGGATCAGCCGGAGCGCATCCCGGGACCCGAGATCGGCGACTACCTCGGGATTCCGATCAACGAAGCCGCGCGCCTCCACGCCGACAGCTGGGACGCGTCGCTGCTCACGCTGCCCGAGCACCAGTGCAAGCCGCATCCGTCGGACTACTCACCGCGCGGTCCGGCGAATCTGCGGATCTGGAAAGAGATCGATACCGCGTCGCAGCAGCTCGTCGCCTATCACACGCACATCTCCTGGCAGGCGCCCGAGCGAACGATCTGGATGGACGGCCGTCCGCATCCGCCGGACTATGCCGCGCACACGTGGCAGGGCTTCTCCACCGGCACGTGGGAAGGCGACATGCTGACGATCACGACGACCCATTTGAAGATGGGGTGGATCCGCCGCAACGGCATCCCGCGCAGCGACAAGGCGATCGTCACGGAGCACATGATCCGCCACGGCGACTATCTCACCTGGATCATCGTGATCGACGATCCGGTCTATCTCACCGAGCCGTTCATCCGCACGACGAACTTCGTGTGGGACCCGCATCAGCAGATCGCGCCGTACCCGTGTCAGATCGTCGAGGAGATCGATCGCCCGCAGGGCGTCGTGCCGCATCATCTTCCGGGCACGAACGCGTTTCTCGCCGAGTTCCCGGTGAAGTTCGGCGTCCCCGCCGAGGCCGCGCGCGGCGGCGCCGAGACGATGTATCCCGAGTATCAGTTGAAGCTGAAGGCGATGGCGGCCGCCAAGCCATCGGGAAAATAGATCACATCACAGCTTCGGCACGATCAGGTGGAACAGTTTCAGCGGCGCCGTGCCGGCGTGCGCGATGCTCGCGGTTTCCGACGGACCCAGATACACGCCCGCACCCTTTCCGACTCGATGATCGGCGCCGTTCAGATTGATCGTCGCTTCGCCTGCCATCAGATACACGAGGTGATGGACGTTCGGCGCGCCCGCGTCGAGCCGATCGCCGCGATTCAGCCAGCGCACGGTCGCGACGACGTTCTTCGCTCCGGCGAGCCGATTGTTGAGGACCTCGGTGAACTCGCCCGAGCCGGCGACGCGCGTACGCGGCAGCGCGTTGCTGTCGATGTAGGTGTTGGCCACTCGCGGCGCCTCCCTTCGGATTGAGTGCTGGGCCGCTCCGTTGTCGCGGCCCGAGAATCGTGGTCGAAGGCTCGTTGTGATCAGTGCTCCTTCGGCTGATACGCTCCGCTATGTCTGCACCCACACGCTGCCGTCGATGCGCTCCCAGCGCAGCTCGTCGGGCGTGCCGTCGAGAATGTGCGTCTTGAACCGATTCGGTGCCTGGAATTCGAAATAGAACAACTCGTTGTCGGGATTCGCGCGCAGCCGGTGCCGCGTCTCGGCGGGAATGAAGACCATCGTTCCCGGCCCGACCGGTTCGATCCCTTCCGGCGTCTCGACGGTGCCCTGCCCTTCCATGATGAAGTAAAAGTGCTCGCAGACTTCGTGGTAGTGATACGGCGACGAGCCGCCCGGCATGTAGCGCATGACGCCGGCCAGCATGTCGTCGATCTTCGTCAGCTCCTTGTTGACGAAGAACGTCCGCTCACGTCCCGGAACGACGGACACGAGCCGCGGCAATTGATCCTGATGAAAGATGTAAGCCATTGATCACCGCGCCGAGCACGCCGTCGGGTTCCAGCCCTTCGAGTCGGCCTGCTTCTTGAACTGCACGCTGCGCACGTACGGCTGCGCGAGGTACTGCGGGTCCTCGAGAGAATTCGTGACGACGAGGTAGTCGACGCCTTCGTCCGTCAACGTCGTGAAGTATTCCGTGAGTACGGCGTTCGCACTGTAGGGCACGCCGTTCTTTCGAAAGTATCCAGGCTTCAGTTTCGTCGTGACGACTTTGAGCGAGCCGTGCTTCGGCGGCGCCGCCGGACGTCCGCGGCGTCCGCCACCGCCGCCATCCATCTCCCACTGCGCGATCGAATAGCCCTGCCATGTCGGCTGCGCGTCCGCAGCCGTCCCGCCGAAATGAAACGTTCGCGTCTGCGTACCGGCGTCGGCTTCGACGACGAGTGTGGTGTCGTTCTGCCAGGTGATGTGGAGGCGCCCGGGCAGATGCATCAGCGACGGCGCGCCATAGCCTTTGCACTGCTCGCCTGCGGCTTCGTCCTTCGCCGGATCCCACGCCTCCGCGACTCGTCGTCCTTCGGCATTGACCGGCAGATACAGCACGTCGCCTTTTGGCGGCGTCACCATCCGCCAGCGCCAATCATCCGTGACCAGCGCGACCCAGTAGCCGGTGAGATCGATCGGCGCGGCCGCACGCGGCACCGGCGGTGGAGCCGCCGGACCGCCTCGTCCGCGCTGCGCATCGAGACGCGGCGCCAGCGATAGCATGACGAGGGCACACAGTCCAGCAACCCTACGCTCACCCTTCGACAAGCTCAGGGTGAGCGGGGTCGTAGTCAACGCTCGTGGTGAGCTTGTCGAACCGGTGAGCCGCGTCGTAGTCAACGCTCGTGGTGAGCTTGTCGAACCGGTGAGCGGGGTCGTAGTCAACGCTGGTGGTGAGCTTGTCGAACCGGTGAGCGGTGTCGTAGTCAACGCTCGTGGTGAGCTTGTCGAACCGGTGAGCGGGGTCGTCGTCAACGCTGGTGGTGAGCTTGTCGAACCGGTGGGCGATGTCGTAGTCAACGCTCGTGGTGAGCTTGTCGAACCGGTGAGCCGCGTCGTAGTCAACGCTCGTGGTGAGCTTGTCGAACCGGTGAGCGGGGTCGTAGTCAACGCTGGTGGTGAGCTTGTCGAACCGGTGAGCGGTGTCGTAGTCAACGCTCGTGGTGAGCTTGTCGAACCGGTGAGCGGGGTCGTCGTCAACGCTGGTGGTGAGCTTGTCGAACCGGTGGGCGATGTCGTAGTCAACGCTCGTGGTGAGCTTGTCGAACCACGAGCGCGTGCGCGGTCGTCGCTCATCCTTGACTCTTCTTCTTGGTCGTCGTCGTCGGTTTCGCGGCGGGCTTTGGCATCAGCGTCTTGTACGCCGCCTCCACGAAGCCGGCGGCGCTGGCGGGACCGCTCGCCGCCGCCCAGCGCGGATCGTAGTCGGCCGTCGGCTTCGCGGCTTTGATCTGATCCAGCGTCATTCCCTTTTTGATCATCGCCTGGATGCGGTCGCGGATGATCGTCACCATATCCCGGTAGTACGCGAGGTCGCCGCCGTCGCTCAGCCGGCCGTGTCCCGGCACGACCATCGTTCCGCCTTCCATTCGAAATTCGGGAATCACGATGTCGAGGATCCGGTTCAGGCCTTCGATGACGCCGTTGATCGTACCGCCGCGACCGACGTCGATGATCGGATAGGTCGTCATCAAGAAGAGATCGCCCGCCGCGATGACATCCGAGCCGCGGAAGTAGACGATGCTGTCGCCGTCGGTGTGGCCATCGGCGATGTGGATGATCTGGACGCCGTCGCCGTTGAAGAAGTGACTCAGCTTCATCGACTCCTGGTGAAAGGTGTCGGTCGGCCACGCGCCTTCGGGCGACGGCGCCTGCGAGCCCGTGGGCGCGCTCATCCGGTTGAGGACGTTCTCGTAGGCGAGGATCGCGGCGCCCTGCCCCGCATCGGCGATATCGCCGGACACGTTGCCGCCGGTGAAGGTCCGTCCTGATTTCGCCAGCCTGAGGTTGCCGCCGGTGTGATCGGCGTGGGCGTGGGTATTAATAATGTAGCGAATCGGTTTGACCGGCGCGTAGGGGTTCAGCGAGTTCTGCAGCGTCCCGCGCGTCTCCGCCCCCCAGCGCAAATCAACCGCCGGCGCCTGCATCTGCAGCTGACGCTGCAGCCGCTGCACCGCAGCGAGCACCTTGTCAGCGTTCTCGGCCGTGCCGGTGTCGACGAGCAGCACGCCGTCCTTGCCGGCCGACACGGCGATGTTGCCGCCGGCGCCGGCGATCATGTAGATGCTGCCGTGGACCGGCAGGATCTCGAGATCGTCGCCGCTCGCCGGCGCCGCTCGACTCTGATCGGCGATGAGCCGCGCGGCGAAACATGCCGCGAGCGCCGCACACGCGAGCAGGATCTTGTTCATAGGGTTCCGTTCATTTCTTGGCGCGGCCGGCGGTGATCTTTGCCTGAATTTCCGGATACATCGTTTCGGCGCCGGCCGTGATCACATCCCAGGGGATGTTGTAGCGATTCGCGAAATCCTTCACGTCGTCGACGTACTGCTGCGTGCCGGGCAGGTTGTGCGGGACGATGCCTCGAGGCCGATCGACTTCTTCGACGACGTTGCACGGGTAGGGGGGAATGTTCTGATGCGCGTCGAGCTGATACTCGGTGCTGCGGACGAGCGGCTCGGTCAGATACACCGGGTCGTATTCCACGAGGATGAAGGTGAGGTAGTTGCCGCGGCGGATCAGGAACTGGTTCACCCTGATGCGATCGCTGTGGAACACGCCGTCGCGCTTCAGGTACTCCTCTTTGATGTGCGTCGTCTCGATGCGCAGCATGTCGCCGATCCATTGTCCCGTCGAGAAGCCGCCCCAGGTGTGCGGCGCGTTCGCGGACGGATGCGGCCGGCCGTCCATGTAGACGGCCTTGTCGATCGATCGCAGCCACTCCATGTGCCACGCCGTCACCTGACGGGACACCGGATCGACCTCTTTCGAGATGCGAAGCTGCGACGGACCGCGCGAGATGTACGACACCGCGTGCGGCCGGCATTGCCACTCGGGCAGCGTCTGGATCGACGCCACCCACGCCATCGCGCGCAGCCGCGCCGCTTCGTTCATCGGAATCCCCACCCAGTCCCCGAGCTCGGTGTTGCCGGTGTTGTCTTCTTCACGAACCGGCGTCCATTCACCTGAGAGATCGATGCCCGTCGCCACGGTGTTGACCTCTTCGTCCGACGGGTACTGCTGCGCGCGCATCGACACACCAACGAGCGCGATGCCGACGAGCAGTGCGAGCAGCACACACCTCATCGTGCCTTCGCGCCTTCGTGTCTCGACACCGCGTTTTGCCATCCACCTAGAACCCATACTTGATCCCGAACTGCAGGAAGCGCGGATCGCCGGCGGCGAGGATCTGCCCGAACGTCGCGCTGCTCAGCGCCAGGTTCGGCGCGCCACCCGGCTGCGTTTGCCCCGGCTGCAGCCACTGAAACCAGTTCATCGCGTTGAACGCTTCGGCGCGGATCTCGATCGTCTGCGTGTTCGCCAGACGGAAGACCCTCAGGAGCGTCAGGTCGAGGTTCTTGCTGCCGACGCCTTCGATGCTGTTGCGCACCATCGTGCCCTGCGTCCCGAGCGCCGGCTGCGCAAACGCGGCCGGGTTCAGGAATTTTCGGCCGCCGTTCGCCGGATTGATGCTGTCGTCGTCGTAGGGGTTGTCGAGGATCTGACTCGCGCGCTGCGTCGCCTGCTGGCTGTTGAGCGCGCGATCGGATCCTGGCGTCACCGTCAGGAACGGACCGGACAGCGCGCGGAAACTGCCGACCAGCCTCCATCCGGATGCGACCGCACGAAGCGCCGCGTTCGATCCCTCGAACCGCGGCGATTCGACGCTGGCCGTGAGCGTGAAGACGTGCCGCCGATCCGACGTGCAGTTCCCATCGTCGAAATGCGGATCGTTCGGATCGTTGTACCCGTTCGCCAGGTTCGCGGTGCCGCCGCCGAAGCCGTCCGGCGATCCGGTGCAGTGCGACAACGTGTAGTTGGCGCCCACGGTCGTGCCGCGGCCGGCGCGCCGCGCGACCGACAGCAGCATCCCGTTGTAGCGCTGCCTCCCGTTGGTCACGTAGCCGTCAACGTTGCCGTAGTACTGGCCCTGAGTCGGATTCGCGAGGTAGAACGGGCGCCGCTGGTTCTGGTTCGCGGTCATGCACGTTTGAAAGTTGGCGGCGCCCGGCACGCACGTGGCGATCACATTGCCGTTGAGGTCCCGCGCCACGGTGACCGAGGGACTCGGATTGTTCAGCGGCGTCGATTCGAGGATGTTCGACGTGCGGCTGCCGACGTAGCCCGCGGACACGACCCAGTTGGTCGAGAACTGCCGTTCGACGGTGACGTTCCAGAGATCGACGTACGGCGTCTTCATGTCGTAGTTCAGACTCAGATACGGGCCGAACGGCGTGAACACCACATCCGGACTCGCGGTCGGCGTCGGAAAGATGTTGCCCTGACCCGATCCGAGGAACGGGTTGTCGAGCCCGCCCGCCGGATTGGTGATGCGAATCTCGTCGCCCCAGGGCGGCGCGTTCGACGTGTTCAAGTGGAACTGCGCGTTGACGAAGTCGAACGATCGTCCGTACGCGGCGCGAACCGACGTCCGGGTCGATCCCGTCGGATCCCACGCGATGCCGACGCGCGGTCCGACGTTGCTCCACACCGCGTGCTGCCCGGCCTGACTCGGGAATCCCTCGTCGCCTGGATAGTAGAGACCGGCCGGCGCGTTCTTGTAGACGACGCTCTTCACGCCCTGCTGGAAGCGCGTGGAGTCGAAGTTGTAGACGGCGTTGTTGGTGATCTGCTGCGGGAAGAACGGCTCCCAGCGGACTCCGTAGTTGACCGTCAGGTTCGGTCCTGCGCGCCACGTGTCCTGCGCGTAGATGCCGACGTAGGTCTGCATCATCTCCAGGAAGTTCGGCGCCGACTGCTGCAGCCCGATCGCTCCCGACAGCCGCCCGAGCAGAAAGTCTCCGAGCGCGAGACCGGTTGCGGTGTTGCCAACGGTCAGCTGACCGGGCGACCGCACGTTCGCGGTCGAGAACGAATTCCAGTGCGCCCAGTTGCCGCCGATGACGAACTGGTGCGTGCCGCGGATCAGCGTGAGGTCGTCGCTCAGCTGATAGGTGTTCGTGTTGAAGCGGGCTTCGTTCTCGGTGCCGCCGCCGAGCTGGAATCCGCTCGGCGTCACGTTCAGCAGAATGTAGTTCGGCATGTAGTTGTAGATGTTGATGCCGACATCCGCCGTGCCGAAGAAATCCGAATTCGTTCGATGGATCGACGTCCGGTTGAAGGCCAGCCGGAACGAATTGACCGCCGCGGAACTGAGCACGTAGTTGTGGCCGCCGGTGACCGACTGCGCGAGGTTGTCGCGTCCGCCCTGCCTCGTCGTCAGGGCATTGCCACCCGATGACTCGTACGGCGGCTGCTGGAAGAAGCTCGTGCTGATGTAGCGGCCGAAGTACGACTGCTTCGATCCGAGTTGGTAGTCGATCTTGCCGACCAACTGTGCTTCGTCGGTGTTGGTCGGCAGCGTGTACTGCACGAGGCCGCATGGATCGTCGGTCTTCGGCAATCTCGAGGTGACGGCCAGCGCCGCCTTGCTGAAGAGCGCCGGATCGACGCGGTTGCCGCTGAACGGACTCGCCAGGGTGATCTGGCGGCCGGCGTTGCACACCGCCGAGGCGAACGCCGTGAAGTCGCCGTTCAACATCGCGGAGGTCGGCACGAAGGCGCGGTTGTCGCTCGGCAGCTGGCGCGTGTTCGTCCCTTGATAGCCGACGAAGTAGAACATCCGGTCGGTTCTGAGCGGACCGCCGAGCGTGCCGCCGTACTGATTGCGCTTCAACCCATCGTCTTTGCGCGTGCCGTCGGGATTTTTCGCGTTGAACGGGTTGGTCGCGTTGAGGCTGTGATGACGCAGGAACTCGAACACATCGCCGTGGACGCGGTTGGTGCCCGACTTGGTGACGGCGTTCACCGCCGCGCCGGAGTGCATGCCGTTCTGCGCCGTCAGCGCGCTGGTCTCGACCTTGAACTCCTGCAGCGCGTCGGGGAACGGGAGCGGAAGATTCAGGTTGTCGTACGGATTGTTGTGGGTCGCGCCGTCGAGCAGATAGGCGACGCCGTACGACTGGCCGCCGGCAATCGAGAACGCGAGCCCGCCCTGCGTGCCGCCGAAGCTCCGGCTCGTGGCGTTCAACTGCGGCTGCGGCACGACCGCCGGCAGGTACTGCACGAGGTCCGCGGGATTGCGCCCGTTCAGCGGCAGCTCGAGGATCCGCTTGTTGTCCATCACCTGACCGACGCCCATGTTGCGCGTCTCGATCAGCGGCGATTCGGCCTGCACGAGCACCGTCTCTTCGACGGCGCCGAGCGACAGCTCCACGTTGATCACCGGATTGTCGTTGACGCGCAGCACGATACCAGTGCGCGAGTAGGTCTTGAAGCCCTGGAGGTTGACCTCGATCTTGTACGGACCGATTGGCAGGCTCGGAATCGTGTACGCGCCGGCGGCATCGGTCAATGCGTCGCGCCTGAATCCGGTGTCAGTCTGCGTGGCGATCACATCGGCGCCGGGCAGAACGCCGCCGCTCGTGTCTTTGACCAGTCCGGAGATTTGCGCGGTGGCGCCGGCTTGCGCGAAGGCGATCGCGCTCGTGAGAAGAACGAGGCAGACGCTGCTGAACACCGAGCGCGCAGTGCGCATCATTCGGCTCCCTCCTGAGCGAGGCGGAGTATATCTCTCCTTATTCCCGTTCTCTTGGCGTGGGCGAGAGCCGCGCTCCCTGCATCGCGGCAATAGCGAGACGCTCGTCGCGGTACGGATCGTTCACCGCGCGGCACTCGTTGTTGAAGATCATCGTCGCGC
>DAIUKO010000156.1:0-16580 GCA_036848175.1 Vicinamibacterales bacterium
GTCTCTATCGTTACGCGGCGACGTCGACCTTGATCGACCGCGGCTTGGCTTCCTCACGCAGCGGCAGCCGCACGGTCAGGACGCCGTTCTTGTACTCGGCCGAGACGCGATTGGGGTCGACAGTCTGCGGCAGCGAGAACGAGCGGCTGAACGAACCGTAGCGCCGCTCGACGTGGTGGTACTGCTCTTCCTTCACTTCGGTCGCGGCCTTTTTCTCGCCCTTGACGGTCAACACGAAGTTCTCGATGTTGATCGCGATGTCCTCGCGCGCCATGTCGGGCAGCTCGGCCTTCAGCACCAGCTCGTGGTCTCCGGTCTGAAAGATGTCGACCGGCGGCATCCACGTGCTTGGCGACGTGAAGCCGAAATCGCGGAACGGATCCCAACGAACGATAGTCATAGTTCCTCCTGAATGTTAGGTATTAGCCGGCCTCGGCGTATTCGCCGTCGACCACTTCTGCATCCTTGACGTTCGCATCCGACGAGCCGGACGAACCCTGCGAACCCGCCCCGCTCTGTGAGCCCTGCGAGGCTTTGTAGAGCTGCTCGGCGATCGCGTGGGACACGCGCTGCAATTCGTCGGACGCCTTCTTCATCGCCTCGAGGTCGTCACGCTCGGTCGCGTGACGCGCGTTCGCAATCCCCGCTTCGACGCGTGAGACGTCCTGCGCCGAGAGCTTGTCGCGGTTCTCGGCCAGCGTCTTCTCGACCGAGTAGGCGAGCGAGTCGGCCTGGTTGCGCGCGTCGATGACCTCGCGGCGCTGCTGGTCGTCCGCCGCATGGCTCTGCGCGTCCTTCACCATCCGATCGACTTCGGCCTTGGTCAGGCCGCTCGATCCGCTGATGGTGATCTTCTGTTCCTTGCCGGTCGCCATGTCCTTCGCCGAGACGTTGACGATGCCGTTGGCGTCGATGTCGAACGCGACCTCGACCTGCGGCATGCCGCGCGGCGCCGACGGCAGGCCGACCAGGTGGAAGCGGCCGAGCGTCCGGTTGTCGCGCGCCAGCGGCCGTTCGCCCTGGAGCACATGGATCTCGACGCTCGTCTGGTTGTCGGTCGCCGTCGAGAACATCTCGCTCTTCCGCGTCGGAATCGTCGTGTTCCGCGGGATGAGCGTCGTCATGACGCCGCCGAGCGTTTCGACGCCGAGTGACAGCGGCGCCACGTCGAGGAGCAGCACGTCCTTCACATCGCCGGTCAGAACGCCGCCCTGCACCGCCGCGCCGACGGCGACGACTTCGTCAGGATTCACGCCTTTGTGCGGATCCTTGCCGAAGAAGTCGCGCACGAGCTGCTGCACCTTCGGCATGCGCGTCGAGCCGCCGACCAGAACGACCTCGTCGATCTTGCGCGGATCGACGCCGGCGTCCTCGAGCGCCTGCTTCACCGGCGCCATCGTCCGCTGCAGCAGATCGTCGACGAGCTGTTCGAGCTTCGCGCGCGACAGCGTGATCTGCAGGTGCTTCGGCCCGCTCTGATCCGCCGTGATGAACGGCAGATTGATGTCCGTTTCCATCGTCGTCGAGAGCTCGATCTTGGCCTTCTCCGCGCCTTCCTTCAGCCGCTGGAGGGCCATGCGATCCTTTGACAGATCGATGCCGTCGCTCTTCTTGAACTCGGAGACGAGCCACTCGATGATGCGATCGTCGAGATCGTCGCCGCCGAGATGCGTATCGCCGTTGGTCGCCTTGACTTCGACGACCCCTTCGCCGACTTCGAGCACCGAGATGTCGAAGGTGCCGCCGCCGAAGTCGTACACGGCGATCGTTTCGTCCTTCTTCTTGTCGAGCCCGTAGGCGAGTGCCGCCGCCGTCGGTTCGTTGATGATCCGCAGGACGTTCAGCCCGGCGATCTTCCCCGCGTCCTTCGTGGCCTGACGCTGCGCGTCGTTGAAGTACGCCGGGACGGTGATGACGGCGTCGGTGATTTTTTCGCCGAGATAGTCTTCGGCGGCCTGCTTCAGCTTCTGCAGGACGATCGCGGAGATTTCCGGCGGCGAGTACTTTTTGCCGCGCGCTTCGACCCATGCGTCGCCGTTGTCGGCGCGAATGACCTTGTAGGGGACACGAGTCGATTCGCTGTTCACCTCGTCGAACTTGCGTCCCATGAAGCGCTTGATTGAGAAGATGGTGTTCTCGGGATTGGTGACCGCCTGCCGTTTAGCGACCTGACCGACGAGCCGTTCGCCGTCCTTCGCCAGGCCAACCACCGACGGGGTCAATCGGGCGCCCTCCTGGTTCACGATGACCGCGGGCTGCCCACCCTCCATGACCGCGACGACGGAGTTCGTCGTGCCGAGGTCGATTCCAATAACCTTGTTTGCCATGCGGGAGAGTATACGGACGCTATGAGTATGTGTCAAGCATATTTTATGATGTCTATACACTCATCATAACGCCTCAGCATAACCCGCAGTTGATCTTGGGGTTATCGCGCAATGCTGGCGGTTCAGGACGCCGCTGTGCCATGATGCGGCGATGCGGAGCCGGATTCATGCAGTGGCGTTTCCTTCGGAAATCGGGGATTTTGCTGAAGAAGTCCGGCGCGTCTTCCTAGAGCTCGGCCGGGCGTTCGGCGCCGAATCGCTGGCGGGCGAATGCTCCCCGCCCATCGACGTCTACGAGACCGACGACGCCATCGAAATCATGGTCGATGTCCCAGGCGTGAACCGCGACACGGTCCGCATCATGGCCAAGGGCGACACAGTCCTCATCGCCGGCGAGAAGGCGCCGCGGCTGGCCGGGCCTGATTCCAGCTTTCATCTCGTTGAACGGGGGTACGGACGATTCGCACGCGTCGTCCGGCTGAACCGCGCGTGCGACACGTCGCAGGCGCGAGCCAGACTCGTCGACGGCGAGCTGCACGTGAGCGTGCCGAAGGTGGCCGACCGCCGCGGCAAGACGATTGTGATTGCCATCGACGCGTGAGTCTTTAATCCTTTCCTGACATGCGCATTCTGTTCGTCGGCGACATCGTCGGGCGTCCCGGCCGCGATCTGGTGCGGCATGGACTGGCGCCGCTCGCCGAGCAGCACCACATTGATTTCGTGATCGCCAATGCGGAGAACGCCGCTGCAGGCTTCGGCATCACGCGTGAGATCGGCGACCAGCTCCTCGATCTCGGCGTCGACGTGATGACCTCGGGCAATCACATCTGGGACAAGAAGGAAGCGCTCGATTACATCGGCGCCGAGCCGCGGCTGCTGCGGCCGCTCAACTACCCCGCCGGCGTGCCCGGCAATGGCAGCTATCTGGCGCGCACGAAGGACGGCGTCAGCGTCGGCGTCATCAACGCGATGGGCCGCGTGTTCATGCTCAACATCGACGACCCGTTCGCGCGAGTCCTCGAAGAGATCGATGCGCTCCGCCAGCGGACGCGCATCATCTTCGTCGACTTTCACGCCGAAGCGACGTCGGAGAAGATGGCGATGGGTTGGCACCTGGACGGCAAGGTGACCGCCGTGATCGGCACGCACACGCACGTGCAGACGGCCGACGAGCGCATCCTGCCGAAAGGCACGGCGTACCTGACCGACGTCGGCATGACCGGCCCCCACGACTCCATCATCGGCGTCGAGATCGAACCGGCGCTCGGCCGCTTCCTGAACGCGCTGCCGGCGCGCTTCGAGACGGCGACCGCCAATCCGCGCTTGAACGCGGTGATCGTCGAAGCCGATGAGCAGACCGGCCGGGCGACCGATATCGAGCGTCTCAGCTACAGTCTCGACGAACTGAAAGACATCTCCAGTGTCGGATCTGTTCGATCTTCCGTTTGAAGAGGACGAAGAGCCGGAGCCGGAGCCGCAGCCCGCTCCGGCGCCGGTCCCGTCTCGCCGCGTTCTGAGCGTCACGGAGCTCACCGTCAAAATCCGCGATTTACTCGAGGCCGATCTGTTCGAGGTGTGGGTCGAGGGCGAGCTGTCCAACTGCCGCGTCTGGAATACCGGACATCTGTACTTCACGCTCAAGGACGAGGCCACGCAGCTGCGCGGATTCATGTTCCGCTCGGCGCTGCGCTATCTGAAGTTCAAGCCGACCGACGGCACCCGCGTCGTGGCGCGCGGCAAGATCACGGTGTACGAGCCGAAGGGGGAGTACCAGCTGGTGTGCGAACACATCGAGCCGCAGGGGCTCGGCGCACTGCAGCTGGCGTTCGATCAGCTGAAGAAGCGGCTGCAGGCCGAGGGCTTGTTCGATCAGGCGCGCAAGCGGCCGCTGCCCGCGCTGCCGCGCAAGATCGGCATCGTCACCTCGCTCGACGGTGCGGCGATTCGCGACATCATCAAGGTGCTGCGCCGGCGCTACGCGAACGCGCACCTCGTGATTCGTCCCGTGCGGGTGCAGGGCGAGGGGGCGTCGATTGAAATCGCGCAGGGACTGCGGCAGATCGGCCGTGTGCCGAACGTCGACGTCGTCATCGTCGGCCGCGGCGGCGGATCGATCGAAGACCTCTGGGCCTTCAACGAGGAGAACGTCGCGCGCGCAATCGCGAAGTCGCTGGTGCCGGTAATCGCCGCGGTTGGCCACGAAACGGACGTCACGATCGCGGACTTCGTCGCCGATGTTCGTGCGCCGACGCCGTCGGCTGCCGCCGAGCTCGTCGTCGCTCGCAAGGACGAATTCGGCGAGCGGATCGATCGACTGCGCGATCGGCTGCGCGCAGCCGCTCGGAGTGGAGTCCAGCGTTGGAGCCGTCGCATCCACGTCGCCAGCAGCCGTCCGGCGTTCGCCGGCCTCCCGGGACGCGTCGCGATGCGCGGGCGGCACACGTCGGAGCTGACGCACGCGCTCGCGCGCGCCGCTCGCACGACCCTCGGCGCACGCGGCCGACGGCTGCAGCAGCTCGAGCGCCAACTCTCGACGTTCGATGCCGGCCGACGCCTGGCGGCTATCCGGACGCGGCTCGTCGGCGTCGACGGCCGTATGCGGAACGCCGCCACGCGCCGCCAGGATCGCGCCCGCGCGCAGTTCCAGGAGACGATCGGACGGCTGGAGACGCTCAATCCGCTGGCCGTTCTCGGCCGCGGCTACGCCGTTGCGTGGAACGCCGACAAGACACGCGTGCTCCGCGATGCCTCGTCAGTCGAGAGCGGAGATACGGTTCGCGTGACGTTGGCCCGGGGTGAATTGGAGTGTGAGGTGCATTCGACGGCTGCCACAACACAAAAGACACAAAGGACACCAAGGACACCAAGGACACCAAGTGAAAACGGGTGATGCTCTTCTTTGGTGTTTTTCTTTGTGTCCTTTGTGTCCTTGGTGTTAACTCAGAGCAGCGGTATGCCCGATACGTCGATTAAAGACTTCGAAGCGGCCATCGCCGAGCTCGAAACGATCGTCAAGAAGCTCGAGGAGGGCGACCTGCCGCTCGAGCAGTCGCTGACGCTCTACGAGCGCGGCGTGCAGCTGTCGCGCTTCTGTCACGCCCGGCTCGAAGAGGCCGAGCGCCGCATCGAGATCCTGAACGAACGCGGCGAACTGAAGCCGGCGCCGGCGTCCTTCGCCGAAGAATCCGACCGTACATAAGTCCCGTGGCGGCTCCGACGCTCGAGAGTTTTCTGACGACGGCTCGCGCCCGGATCGACGATGCGCTGGATCGGTATCTGCCGCGTCCGCCGGCCTGCCCTGTCGTCGTGTCCGAGGCGATGCGCTACAGCGTCTTTGCCGGCGGCAAGCGCCTGCGCCCGGTCCTGACGCTGGCCGCCGCAGAAGCGGTCGACCAGCATGCCGCCGATCTGGCGTTGCCCGCCGCGTGCGCGATCGAGATGATTCACACCTACTCGCTCATTCACGACGATCTGCCGGCGATGGACAACGACACGCTGCGGCGCGGCCGGCCGACCCTGCACGTCATTTACGGAGACGGCATCGCGATTCTCGCCGGCGACGGCCTGCACGCCGAGGCGTTCACGCTGCTGGCGCGCGAGCCGGCGGACGGTCGGGCGGCGATCGCGGAGCGCAAGCTGCGCGTGCTGCGCGTGATCGGCGACGCGGCCGGTCCGGCCGGCATGGTCGGCGGCCAGACGATCGATCTGCAGGCTGCGGGACAGGCGCCGGGCCGCGCGGTCACGCTGGACGCCGCCGGTCTGCGCGAGATGCACGCGCGCAAGACCGGCGCGCTGATCCGGGCGTCCGCGGTCAGCGGCGCGATCATGGCCGGCGCCACCGAGGATGTCGTCGTGGCGATGGACCGCTATGCCACCGACGTCGGTCTTGCGTTTCAGATCGTCGACGACATCCTGGACGTCGAAGGCGCAGCCGACGAGCTCGGAAAGACGGCCGGGAAGGACGCCGCGGGCGCGAAGCCGACGTATCCGTCGTGGTTCGGCCTCGAGGAGTCGCGCGCGCTCGCGGCCGACTGCGTCGCGCGGGCGCGGCAGACGCTGGTCGATGCCATGATCACCGACGGCTGGCTCGACGCGATCGCGGAGTGGGTCGTCGTCAGGCGCAAATGATCCGCACCGCTGAATCAATGTGGCTAAACGCAAAGCGCGGCTCGATGTGATCGTGGTCGATCGTGGGCTCGCGCCCTCACGGGAACGCGCGCGCGCCCTCATCCTCGCCGGTCAGGTCAGCGTCGACGGCCAGGTCGTGTCGAAAGCGGGCGCGCCAGTGGCTGCGGACGCGCGCATCGACCTCGAGACGCCTGATCATCCGTACGTCAGCCGCGGCGGCGTGAAGCTGGTCGGCGCGCTCGACGCGTTCGCCGTCGACCCCGCCGGCCGCCGCGCGCTCGACGTCGGCGCCTCCACCGGCGGGTTCACCGACGTGCTGCTGCAGCGCGGCGCCGAGAGCGTCATCGCGCTCGACGTCGGCCACGGACAGCTCGACTGGCGTCTGCGCAACGACGCGCGCGTGATCGTGCGCGAAGGCGTCAACGCGCGGGCGCTGACGCGAGACGACGTGCCGCACGACGTGAGCCTGGTGACGATTGACGTCGCCTTCATCTCGCTGCGGCACATTCTCCCGGCGCTTCCGCCCTTCCTCGATCGTCCCGCCGACATCGTCGCGCTGGTGAAGCCGCAGTTCGAGGCGGGACGCGAAGAGGTCGGCAAACACGGACTGGTGACCGACCCGGACGTCCACGCATCGGTGATGGCCCGCGTCACTGACGCGGCAATCGCGTGCGGCTTCTCGCGCGCCGGAATGACGCCGTCGCCGATCACCGGCGCGACCGGCAACCAGGAATTCTTTCTTCACCTGACGCATGGCCGCGTTTGACCATGTCGTCGTGTTCGGCGGCGGCGCCATCGGCAGCGTCTACGCCGCGAAGCTGGCCGCGCGCCACGACGTGACGCTCGTCGCCCGGCCCAATCACGTCGAGGCGATCCAACGTGACGGCCTGCGTCTCACCGGCCGCGAGGAGCTGACCTGCCGTGTGCGCGCCGTCACGCGCGTCGAGCCGATTCAGCCGGAGACGCTCGTCCTGCTGACCACGAAAGTCAGCGACAACCGCGCGGCCGCCGCGGAGCTCGCCTACCACCTCCGGAACGACTCGGTGGTGCTGTGCGTGCAGAACGGCCTCGGCAGCGAAGATGTCGTCAAGGAGGTTGTCGGCCGGCGAAGCATCGTGCTCCGCGCGATTACCCAGTTCGGTGCGATCTTCCGCGAGCCAGGCGTGATCGACTACAAGGTCGCCGGCTACACGCTCATCGAGCAGAGTCCCTGCAGCAGGGTGATTGCCGATCTGTTGAGCGCATGCGGACTGGACGGACGGGTGTCCGACAACATCACGGCCGAGGTGTGGCGCAAGCTGATCTTCAATTGCGTCATCAATCCGGTCACCGCGATCCTCGGAACCGACGTCGGCAGCATCGCGGACGCTCGCCTCGATCCGTTGAAGCGTCTCGTGATCGAGGAATGCCTCGCGGTCGCACGCGCCGACGGCGTCGCCGGCATCGACTACAGTGAGGATTTCGTCAAGACGATCGCCGATGTGTTCGGGGCCTCGCGCAACATCGCATCGATGCGGCAGGATCTGCAGCGTGGCAAGCTGACCGAGATCGATTTCATGAACGGCGCCGTTGTCGCCCGCGGACGGCTGCTCGGGATCGACTGTCCGGTGAACGCGGCGCTTGCGGCTATCATCAAAGCGATGGAAGCGCGTGGACTCGTGATCGAGATGAAGGGCGCATGAAGAAGGTCGGCATCGTCGCGAAAACGAGGCTGACGAAGGCGACGACGCATCTCGTCGATATCGGCGCCTGGCTCGACGAGCGCGGCGTCGAACCCGTGTACGAGACCGCGACCGCGGCGTTGATGCCGCCCGGCACCGCGCGTCATGTCGCCGACAAGCCGGCGCTCGTCACCGCGGTCGACATGGTCGTGGTGCTCGGCGGCGACGGCACGCTGCTGTCGATGGCTGATTGCATCGGCGCCGCCGGCAGCGGCATCCCGATCCTCGGCGTCAACTTCGGCAGCCTCGGATTTCTCACCGAAGTGACGCTCCCCGAGCTCTACCCGTCGCTCGATTCGGCGCTGAGCGGACGCGCCCCCATCGAAGAGCGCATGCTCCTGCACTCGACGACGATCAGGGACGGCGCGACCTTTGCGGATCACATCGCGCTGAACGATGTCGTCGTCACCAAGGGCGCACGATCGCGAATGATCGATCTCTCGGTGTTCGTCGGCGACGAGTTCATCACGCGCGTGAAAGCCGATGGCCTCATCGTCGCCACGCCGACCGGATCGACGGCCTACAACCTCGCCGCCGGCGGTCCGATCGTGCAGCCGACGTTGGACGCGGTGCTGCTCACGCCGATTGCGCCGCACACGCTCACCAACCGGCCGATCGTGATTCCGGTCTCGTCAGCCGTCCGGGTGCAGCCGAACATCGAGGACGAGCGTGAGGAGTTGTTCGTGACCTTCGACGGCCAGGCCGGGTTTCAGCTGCAGCGCGGCGACGAAATCCGCATCTGTCGCGCCGAGCGCACGCTGCGGCTGATCAGACCATCGACGCGGAGTTACTTCGACGTCCTGCGCGAAAAACTCAAGTGGGGCGAGCGCTAAGGCATCGTCAGCAGCGCGGCCATCGACTCGATCCCCTCCCACAGGTTCCTGATCACCAGATTCTCGTTCGGGCCGTGCTGGTTGTTGTCGAAGTTGACGATCGACAAGCCGAACGTGGGGACCTTCAGGAGATCGGTGAAGACATAGAACGGCGCGCTGCCGCCGATCGTCGGCAGCCGGACGATCGGGCCGCCGGCGGCATCGGTGAGCGCCTTTGCAATCGCGGCGGCGATCGGGAGATGCATCGGCGTCCGGCCGGCGGGATATCCACCGCTGCGCGTCACGCGCGCGATCCACGGATGGGCGGCACGCGTCGCCGCGTCGGGCTCCTTGTCGACGAGGAAGAAGCCCTGTTTCCGAACATGCGCGACCAGCCGATCGAACTGCGTGATCGGATCGATCGACTTGACGAGGCGGAGATCGAGTCGCGCGCTTGCGGACGCCGGAATCACCGTCCGTCCCTGGCCGCCGACGCCGCCGCCGGCGTCGAGCGCGTTGATGTTGAGCGTCGGCAGGTTGTGGCGCAGTTCCAGCCGCTCCACTGTGGTCTCCGGCTGCGAGAAGCCGAACGTCTGCATCAGCGTCGGCGCGACGTCGGGAATCTCATCGACGGCCTTCCGCTCCTCCGCCGTCAGCGGCGTCACATCGTCATAGAACCCGTCGATCGTGACGCGGCCGTGATCGTCCTTCATCGACGCCAGCAGCCTGGCCAGCGCGAGCGCCGGGTTCGGCGCCCAGTTCCCATAGTTGCCGCTGTGCAGGTCGTGCGACGGTCCGTAGACCGTCACCAGCGCGCTCAGGATGCCGCGCGTGCCGAAGAACAGCGTCGGCCGTCCGCTCGCGTGCCGCGGACCGTCGACCATGATCAGCGCGTCGCCGCGGATCTTGTCGCCGTGGTCGCGCACCACCGATTCGAGCGACGGCGAGCCCGCTTCCTCGTCCCCTTCGGCGATCACGCGGACATTCGAGGTGAGCGGGATATTCGACGCGTCGAGCGCATCGACGGCGGTGAGAAACGCGAGGATCGGCGACTTGTCGTCAGACGATGAGCGGCCGTAGACCCGCCACGCCGGATCGATCGCACCCTGCCACGATTTCAATGTCAGCGTCCGCCCCGCCGGCTCGTGCTCGACGACGATCACTGGTGAGAACGGCGGCTCGTAGATCCATTCGGTGGGGTCGACCGGCTGTCCGTCGTAGTGGAAATAGAACGTGATCGTCCGGCGCAGATTCGGCGCGCGCCGCTCGGCCAGGACGACCGGCGACCCGGACGTCGTGATGCGCTCGGGTGCGAAGCGCCGGTGCTCGAACATCCGCGTGAGCGCCTCGGCGTTGCGCTCGATATCGCCCTTGTTCGCGGCGACGTTGGGAATCGAGAGGAAGTCGAACAGCTCCAGCAGGATCTGTTTCTCGTGATCGAGCCGCCAGGCGCGCACACGCGCCGAGGTGTCGTCGGCCGCGGCGCTGATGCCCACGGCGAGGCTCAGAACGATGATGGCGCGTGTCATGGTCGAGGATTATGCGCCCTCTGATCCCGAAAGTACTGCACCTGATACTTCTGCACGTTGCGGTTGTGCTCGTCGAGCGTGGACGCGAATGCGTGGGAGCCGTCGTTCCGGCTGACGAAATAGAGATACGCGACGTCAGCCGGATGCACGGCGGCTTCGAGCGATGCCTGGCCGGGTGACGCGATTGGGCCCGGAGGCAGACCCGGATAGCGGTACGTGTTGTAGCGGGAGTCGAGCGAGAGATCTTCTTTGTGCAGGTTCCCCGAGTAGGTGCCGGCGCGCTGCAGCGCGTAGATGATCGTCGGGTCGGTCTGCAGCGCCATGCCGATCTTCATGCGGTTCGTGAACACGGCGGCGACGAGCGGCCGTTCCTCGGTGCGGCCGGTCTCCTTCTCGACGATCGACGCCAGCGTCACCGCCTGACGCACCGACAGATTGCGCGACGCCGCCTCCTGTCGCAGTTCCGGCGTGAACACGTGCTCGAAGCGCGTCACCATCATGCGAATCAGCTGCTCGGCGCCGGTCTTGCGCGGCAGCGCGTAGGTCTCGGGAAACAGATAGCCCTCGAGATCCTTCGCCGCCGGATCGAAGTCGTGGACGAGCGCGCCGTTCCTGGCGGCGTCGACGAACGCCGCGGCGGCGCCCAGTTCGTGCGACTCGAAGATCGTCGCCATTTCGGCGATCGTCAATCCTTCGCGAAACGTCACATGGATGACGTAGACGTCGCCGCGCGCGATCTTGTCGATCGCATCGAACGGCGTCATCGCGCGATCGAAGCGGTACTCGCCGGCCTTGAGATGGCGGGCGCTCCCGCTCATCCACAACGCGACGCGATAGGTCAGGCGATCGCGGACGACGCCACTTTCGACGAGGCGATCGCCAATCGTCAGGCTGCTCGAGCCGGCAGGGATGTCGACGAACTGTTCGGCGCCGGCATACCCGCGATACGGTTGATTGACGCGCTGATACATCACCGCCGCACCCACCGCGGCGGCGACAATCAGAAGCAAGACGAACAGGAAGAGCTTTTTCATGCAGACCTGTCGAGGTAATCCTGCAGGATGATTGCCGCGGCCGCCGCGTCGAGCTTCTCTTTCCGTTTTCGCCAGTCGCGTTCCCGAACCGCGAGGCGGCTCTCGGCTTCATGACTCGTCAGCCGCTCGTCCTCGGTCAGAATCACGACCGGCACGCGCATCCGCAGCGCGTCGATGAACTCGACCGTTCGGGCGGTCGCGACGCTCGCGGATCCGTCGAGCTTCAGCGGCAGACCGACGACGACCATGTCGAGCCCGTCGTCTTCGGCACGCAATTCGGTGATCGCTCGCGCGACGCGATCGACGCCATCGTGCACGCTCTTGATCGTCAGCGTCGTCAACGGCCGGGCAAGCGTGCGCGAGCGATCGCTGATCGCGAGACCGATCCGCCGTTGGCCGACGTCGACGCCGAGGACGCGCATACTCAAATGTTATAATTCCTCGCTCCCTGACCTTGCTGTGAAACGAACTCTTGTTGGGTTGCTTGTGGTTGGTGTCGCCGCGACCGCGGCGTGCCAATCGAGCCGCCCGCCCGAAAAGTTTCGTCAGAAGCTGGTCATTCTCGGCTTCGACGGCATGGACCCGCGGCTGGTCCAGCGCTGGATCGACGAAGGCAAGCTGCCCAACTTCAAGAAGCTCGCGGCTCGCGGCGGCGGCGTGCACCCGCTCGAAACCACGCATTCGCCGGAATCGCCGACCGCCTGGGCCTCCTTTGCGACCGGCGTCAACGCCGGCAAGCACAACATCTACGATTTCCTCGTCCGCGACACCAGCACCTACCTGCCCGACCTCGGCATGGTGACGCGCGAACCACCGCGCTTCATCCTCAATTACATCCCGATCTCGAAGCCGAAGATCACGTCGACGCGCGGCGGCACCTCGTTCTGGGTCACGGCGGGCAGCCGGGGCGTGCGATCGAGCGTCCTGACCGTGCCCGTGACATACCCGCCGGAAGAGGTGCCGAACGGCGAGCTGCTGTCCGGACTGCCGCTGCCGGACATCCGCGCGACGATGGGCACGTTTTACTACTTCGGAACCGACTTGAGCCGGTACGAAGAAGGCAACACCGAGTTCGGCGGCATTCTGAAGCGGCTCGTCTTCGAGGGCGACGTCGCCGAGACCGATCTCGTCGGTCCGCCGAACCCGATCGTGCGCAAACAGCTGCGTGAAGCGCGCGCCGCGTCATCGCGCGGCGAGTTCGACAAGATGAAGATCGCCGAGCTCGAGGCGCGCGAAGACATCCGGCTGCCGATCACGATCCACTGGAACCGGGCCGGGAAGTCCGCGACCATCGACATCGGCGATACCACCATTCGTCTGGCGGAACACGAGTGGAGCAAGTGGATCAACCTGGACTTCACCATCAACCTGCTGGTGCGCGTCCACGGGATGGCACAGCTCTATCTGATCAACGCCGACAAGGAGCTGCAGCTCTACATCTCGCCGGTCAACTGGAAACCGGATCAGCCGCCGGTGCCGATGTCGTCGCCGTCTTCGTTCTCGGCCGATCTGTACGAGCGGCTGGGGCCGTATCGAACGCTCGGCTGGGCGGAAGCGACGTGGCCGCTGAACGAAGACCGGATCGACGAGAAGACGTTCATGGACGATCTGTATCGCGCGTTCGACGATCGCGCCCAGGTCATCCTGCAGCGGATCGACACGAAGCAGTGGGATCTGCTCGTCGGCGTCATCGAGTCGACCGATCGCGTTCAGCACATGATGTGGCGGCTCATCGATCCGCAGCATCCGATGTACGACAAGGCGCTCGCGGTGAAGTTCGGCGACGCGATCGAGCGCGTCTATCGCAAATGCGACGATTTCGTCGGCGAGGTGATGGCGCGGGTGGATCCGACCACGCCGATTCTCATCGTCTCCGATCACGGCTTCCATTCGTTCCGGCAGTCGGTCAACCTCAACACCTGGCTGGTGCAGGAAGGCTTCATGGCCATCCAGGGTCAGCAGCCGGGAGAGAAGAAGCTGCAGGATCTGTTCGGCGGCGGCGGCACGTTCTGGGAGAACGTCGACTGGACGCGCACCAAGGCGTACGCGATGGGTCTCGGGCAGATCTACATGAACCTCAAAGGCCGCGAGGGCCACGGCATCGTCGCTCCGGGTGCGGAGTCGAAACAGGTGCAGAACGATCTCGCCGCGCGGCTGCTGACGATGACCGATCCCAACAACGGTGCACGGATCGTGGACGCTGTCTACAAGGCGGACGAGGTCTACTCGGGCGAGTTCATGAAGAACGCCGCGGAGCTGCAGGTCGGGATGGCGGATGGGTACCGCGTCTCGTGGCAGTCGACGCTCGGCGGATCACCGCCGGGTCTCGTCTACGCGAACAAGAAGAAGTGGTCGGGCGATCACGGGTCGTTCGACTACAAGCAAACGGCCGGCACGTTGATCTCGAGCGTGCCCGTTGCGGCCGGCAGCGCGACGAACATCATGGACATCGCACCGACGGTGTTGAAGTACTTCGGCCTGGCTATCCCCAGCGATATCGATGGCAAGCCGTTGTTCTAACGCCGACCCGACACTCGGCCGAGGTCGTAGGGGCGGACCCACGCGTCCGCCCCGGGCCGACACGCCTGTTGGCGCCTGCGTTGTCGCGTGCGTGATCGTCTTCGCCGCTTCTGTTTTCACGCAGCAGCAGCCGGCCGACCGCGCGCGGACCGAAGCGCTCGCCCGGCGCGCCGGCGAGCGGCTGCAGGCGCTGCAGCGCGAGGCCGATCGGCTCGCCTCGCAGGAATCGACGCTGCTCACGGAACTCCGCAAGCTCGAAGTCGAGCGCCAGTTGAAGGCCGAAGAATTGAAGCGGCTCGATGCGGACGTCGCCCGCGTCGGGGCCGAACTGAAGGCGACCACCGAACGAATCGCCGCCCTCGAACAATCTGAAGCGGCTGAAGTGCCGCAGCTGCGCGCACGCCTGGTCGAGATCTACAAGCTCGGTCAGCCGCGTTATCTTCGCGTCCTGCTCTCCGCTCCGGATCTTCGACGCATCGGTCAGGCGTCCCGCACGGTTGCCGCGATGGCCAAGCTCGATCGCGATCGCGTGGCCGCGCATCAGCGCACCATCGCCGAGCTGAAATCGGAGCGCGCGACCCTTCAGCAACGCGAGAAGGCCGTGGCCACGGTTCGCGCAGCCGCCGAGAAGGCGCAGGCTGCCCTGATGCGCGCCGCGCAGGCGCGCAACGATCTGATTCGCGACATCGATCGCCGGCGCGACCTCAACGCGCAGCTCGCCGGCGAGCTGCAGGCCGCGCAGCAGAAGCTGCAGCTCGCGCTGCGCGAGCTGCCCGCCGGCACACCGCCGGCTGACGTGTCGCTTCCCCTCAAGGCGTTCAAGGGCGACCTCGACTGGCCGGTTCGCGGCGAGGTTCGGCGCCGGTTCGCTCCCGGGATCTCGAAGGGGATCGAGATTGCGGCGACCGAAGGGGCGGACGCGATTGCCATTCATGATGGCGTTGTCGCATTCGCGGGCACCTTTGCCGGATTCGGCAACCTGGTGATTCTGGATCACGGATCGCAAACGTTCAGCTTGTACGGCGATCTCCTCGACATCAGTGTGAAGAAAGGTGTGCACGTCGATCGCGGCCAGCCCGTCGGATCGGTCGGCGCGACGCCCTCGGGCACGGCCGGACTGTATTTCGAGCTTCGCATCGACGGTGAGCCGGTTGACCCGCTACAATGGTTGAAGCGACGCTGAGCTACCACTAATTAATAAGGTGCTTATGTCCTCTAGAACTCGAGTCATCGTCATGACCATCTCCGCGCCGGTGATTGCGTTTGCGATCGTCGGCGGTTTTCTCGGCAAGGCGATGGCCCGCGAGGACACCTACCAGCACCTCAAGATTTTCGACGACGTGGTCAGCTTGATCATGAGCAACTACGTCGAGGAAGCCAACGTCGACAAGGTGATGCGCGGGGCGATGCACGGGCTTGCCGACGGGCTCGATCCCGACAGCGCCTACCTGACCGCCGACCAGGTGAAGCAGGTCGAGGCCAACACGCCGCTCGCCGCCGGCGACGTCGGCATCGATCTCACGCGTCAGTACTATCTCCGTGTCATCGCGACGCGCGACGACTCGCCCGCGGCGAAGGCCGGCCTCCGCACCGGCGATTACATTCGCGCGATCAACGAAACGCCGACGCGGGAGATGTCGGTGTGGGAAGGCGTCCGCGCGCTGCGCGGCGCGCCGGGATCGAAAGTCAGCGTGACGGTCATCCGCGGCAACGCCGCCGATCCGCACGTCATCGATCTCGTGCGTGCGCCGATCCCCGCCAGCGACGTGACCGGGCGCATCGCCGCGTCGGGCGTGGGCTATGTGCGTGTCGCCGCGATCAGCGAGGGCACTGCCGGCCGTCTGCGCTCGCAGATTCAGGACCTCACGAAGAATGGCGCCGCGAAGCTGATCGTCGACATCCGCCGCACATCGGGCGGCGTGCCGGAACACGGCCTGGATCTCGCGCGGCTGTTCGTCGCCAACGGGACGCTGGCGATGCGCGAGACGCGCGGCGGCGCAAAGGAAACGATTGCCACGGCGTCGGGTGACGGACCGATCACGCTGCCGGCGGTCCTCCTCATCGACGCCGGCACGTCGGCCGCCGCCGAGCTCTTCGCGTCGGCGCTGGTCGGCAACAAGCGAGCCGATCTCATCGGCGAGCACACCATCGGACGCGCCGCCAATCAGAAGCTCGTGAAGCTGCCGGACGGCGCTGGCCTCTGGCTCTCCACCGCACGCTACCTCACGCCCACCGGGGCGCCGCTGCACGAGAAGGGTCTCGAACCGACCGTCGCGGTTGACGAACCGGACGTCGAGTTCGGCCAGACTCCGCCGCCCGGCGATCCGGTGCTCGACAAAGCGCTCGAACGGCTCGCCGAGAAGCACGCCGCGTAACCGGCGGTTTTTGATGGCGTGTTATACTGAGCGTTCGTTTTAACGCCCGTTTTCATGATGTAGGCGCGTAGCTCAGAGGTTAGAGCGCCTGCTTGACACGCAGGAGGTCGGTGGTTCGAGTCCACCCGTGCCTA